>JAIOXC010000039.1 GCA_021741795.1 Ilumatobacteraceae bacterium
CCACCGCTATCTCATTTACGGTTACGGGCAACGAAGACCTCAACTGTGCCACCCTGTCCACCACTTCGGGCACCGACTTTACGTACACAAACATTTCTGCAATCACGTCGATCACTCAAACATCGGCCAGAGTCTGCACCGTCAACGCAACATCCACGGCCACTTCGGGCGGTGGTGCAACCGTTTCAACCTTGACCGCTGCGGCATCCTTTTCAATAGCCGATCTTGGGGGCGACGCTCAAACAACGCTAATCGGTTCGCCGCAATCAACCACTGTCACTATTACATCGGACACCACACCTCCCACTGTTTCGTCGGTCAATTCATCCACAACGAATGGTTCGTATGCGGCAACTTCTGCAATTTCGGTGCAAGTCAACTTCAATGAAGCAGTGACCGTAACGGGCACACCACAACTGACACTGGAAACCGGCACCACCGACCGCGTTGTCAACTATGTGTCGGGTAGCGGCACCACCGCTCTCACGTTTACCTACACCGTGCAGGCTGGCGACATCAGTGCCGACTTGGACTATGTGGCAACCAATTCGCTTGCACTCAACTCGGGCACCATCCGAGACGCCGCAGCCAATAATGCAACACTCACGCTTGCTTCGCCCGGCGCAGCCAACTCGCTTGGCGCAAACAAGGCACTCGTCATCGACACCACAGCACCAACCGTCACTTTGGCCGCAACATCGGCAACGTCAACTTCAGAAACCATCACCTTCACAGTGACAGGTAATGAAGCAGTCACGTGTTCAACGTTGTCAACAGCATCGGGAACAGATTTTACTTACACCAACATTTCGGCTTTGACGGGAATAGTTCAAACATCGCCAACGGTATGCACAGTGACTGCCACGTCTACAGCGTTGGCTGACGGTGTTGGAGTCGTGTCTGCCCTGAGCGCCGCGGGATCATTTTCGATGACTGACACCGTCGGGAATGCCCAAACCATACTCACCAATTCGCCACAATCAACAACTGTCACCATCGCAGCACCCACCACTACAAGTTCAACAACTACAACAACCATCGCAGCACCCGAACCAGCGCCAACAACTACCGTTGCCCCCACAACCACAACCACAACTACAACCACAACAACAGTTGCTCGCACCCGCACACTCAGCATTACTGGTGCCGCCGCGTCGTACCCTGTCTTGGCCATCGGGCCATCGTTGCTTGCAACACCGTCATCTGGAGGAGGCATTGTTACATGGACAATAGATACACCCGATATTTGTTCGGCACTTAACGTCACCGGCCTCAGCACAACGGCGGCATCCAACACCGTGTTTCGCGTGGGCTATCTCAACGCAGCGGGCACCTGCACAATGACGGCATCCATTGCTGCAACCGACACACACGATGCGGCAACAGCCAGCGTCAGTTTCGAAGTGACAAAGTTAATTGCCCGTGTCGGCATCAAGGTTGCCGGAAAGAATGCCAATACCTCACAGCGACTAGCAAGCACATGGACATCAGTCGAAGGCGAAACCATTTCGTTTTGGGCAACGGTTTCAATGCCATTCGGGACAAAAAAACTTATTACCGAAGCAAACGACGACGTTCGGTTTGTCAACCTCACACCAAAGGTGTGTTCACTAGGTGAGCCAACGAAGGAGCCGTATGGCATCCGTTCCTACGCCACCTTTTTACGGAGTGGAGTTTGCGAAATAGACCTCGTATTGCCTACGAACCCACAACGCACACGCGCAGTGCCAACAAGCACTGCCAAGGCCACACTCGCTGCGACTCCACGAACCTTGTCCTTTCCGCAAAGCACCACAATTGGAAGTATTTCTCCAACCGATTTCGATGGCATGACCTTTGCCGCGCGTGTCAGTGCTGGCGCGTCTGAAGGAGAAATCTCGCATGCTTCTTCTACAACCAGCATCTGCACTATTGACCGATTGAGCGGCAATCTCACCGTGCTTGCTTCCGGCACATGCACGCTGTACGCAGCGGTGCCAGCAACAATCAACTTTTCGGCAGCAGCAGCACCAGAGCTGAGTTTTATCGTTTCCATCAAACCAGTAATCGAATCCACGACAACAGTGCCTGCACCAACAACAACTGCACAAGAACCGACTGCATCACTTGCACCACTGCTCAACCCTTCCACCACGATTCCAACGGTCAAGGTAAGTGTCGACTCACAAATTGTGATCAATAGCGATGCAACCGAGTTTGTGGTTACCGCCGATTCCATCTCGAGCATTGCCCGCAACATCAATTTCACCGTTGGTGTTGTGCGCATTCGCACATCAAATGGAAATTGGTCCACCCAAAAAATTGATGAACTCACCGATGTTCGCCTACCAGTTAACGCAACATCCAAAACTCTCGAAATTGAGTTCATCGCTAACGGTGCCAACCCAATCAAGTACTCGGTGGCCATCAACAACGGTCAAGAACAATCCAGCTGGATGCAAATGGGACTGGTGTTCCTCTGCGGCCTTGGCGCCATGTGGATGTTCATCTTCTTCATGAGGCGACGTAGGGACAACGACTCGCTCCCGCCACTGCCACCACCACTGATTTAGACTTCCTTGCGGGAGAAACATGCCACCAAAAGTTGAAGATGCAGATGAGCGCATTCGTGCGTGCACGCTCGCAGAAATTGAAAAGAACGGCATAGTTGGTTTGCGCGTTGCAAATATTGCTAAACAAGCCGGTGTTTCTGTGCCCCTTGTCTACAAGCTATTTGGCGACCGTGAACAATTGCTGGCAACGGTGCTGAGCGAGTCAATCGAAACGTTCTATCTCACAGACATCAACAACATTCGTGCGCTTGTTGAAAAATCCAAGACCAACATCACTGTTGAACTGCTCTTACAGGCCCTACCTATGCCTTCGGATGCATTTCGTCTGAAGCAGCGCAAACTGCGAATGCTTATCTTTGCTGCCAGTTATGAAAGCCCCAAACTGCGCAAGGCGGTGGGCAAGGCTCAGCAAACCATCCAACATGCAACCCGAGATTTGATCCACTTAGTCCGAGAACGATCTGGTTCCAAAGTTGATGTTGACGAGGATGTCATTGCCTTTGCAGTGCAAGCCTTCGGGTTTTCCTTCAGCATCCACGACATCAACCCCGACAAGCCGCTCAGTGACGCAACCTACCGGGAGTTCATGACCGACTTCCTCAATCGCTACCTACTGTCGTAACTGTCGAAATGATTGCGATACCCAGCATCGACCGCTGGTGGCGCTAACACCCCATCAGTTTCTGAGTGCTTGACACCCAGAGCACGTCCTGTGTAACACTTCGCCCCATGTCACCAACCGACTCCCCACCAAATTTCCTCAGACCTTCGCCACTTGACGGCTCTGCCCCGCACACATCGGGTCAATCCACCAACCCGAAAGGTTTCATCTATGAATGCCACAAACAATCTCGCTCTCGCCCCCAGGGGAACAACCGTGGTTAACCACGACAATCAGGCCATGAACGAACCAGCTACCAAGCAGGATCTGCGCAACCAAGGGATTCTGATTGATTCAGAATTTGTCAAAGTTGACAGCCAATTAGTCATTCTTCGAACTGACATGAACGCCGGATTCGACAGAGTCGACGGGCAATTCACAAACCTACGCACCGACATGGACGCCAGGTTCACCAAAGTCGATAGTCAAATCACCAACCTACGCACCGACATGGACGCCGGATTCGACAGGGTTGACGGGCAATTCACCAACCTTCGCACCGACATGGATGGCAAGTTCACCAACCTTCGCACCGATATGGACTCACAATTCATAAAATTTCGTGCCGAAATGTCCGAGCAATTTAGCAAGGTCTACACAATGTTTGACACGAAACAAGTCGAACTGAACAAGACACTCTTCAAATTTGGATCACTCTATTTCACAATGATGTTTGCAGTACTCAGCATCGAACGCTGGTGGCGTTAGACACCCCTAGCTGAACACCACATTCAACATTCGTATTTTCTATTCCACCATCCAACGCACGAAAGCACCAAGCAATTCAATAGCGTAAACAATGGCGAAAATAACCAAGATGATTGCCCCAACTGTTTGGGTTTCATAACCCCGGATCGCACTGATCAATAAAAATCCGATGCCACCGCCACCGACAATGCCAAGCACCGTAGAAGAACGCAAGTTGACGTCGAGCATGTACAGGGTTTGGCTTACGAGGTTGGGTAACGCCTGAGGCAATACTGCCGAAATGAACTCTTGTACACGGGATGCGCCAGTAGCAGACACCCCTTCACGAGGAGCCTGTTGCACTTCTTCAAGCGCATCGCCGATGAGTTTTGCCATGAACGTTGCTGTGCCGATGGTGAGTGCAAGCGTGCCAGGCACAGGACCAAGACCCATGGCTGCAACAAAGATGACGGCCAAAATCAACTCGGGCAACCCGCGAATGAGCAGAAGTATTCCGCGAGTCACGGTGATCACTACTCGACGAATGATGATGTTCCTGGCCGTCAAAATTCCAAGAGGGATCGCAATCACTAAACCCAACGCCGTGGCAATAAACCCAATCGCAGTCGTTTCAAGCATGCCCTTCAGTAACTCTGAGCCCGCAGTTTCGAAGTCGGGTGGGAAGAGTTGTGCAATACCCTTGGCCAAGTCGTCAACAAGGCTGAAGGCCGAGAGCAGGGGCATGTCGATCGTGGCAAATGCAACAACCATCATCACGAGGTAGGACACACCAACAGAGGCTCTCAAAACCCTTTCGTACGTCCAAGGAAGCGTTAATTGCCGGCCAGCAAGGGCAGTACTGATCTTTTGCTGATCACTCGCCACTCGCGCCATTGAGCGCGGCGTTTGCTTTGAAGGAGAAAAAAGGTGGTCTCCAATAATTGAGGCTCGCAAGCGGGCCGAGACCAATTCGATCAAGGTGATAGCAACAAAAATGACGGTTACAGCACTGATTGCACGTTGATAGTCGAGTCCCCTCAGTTCGGATTGAATCAGAAAGCCGACCCCACCCGCACCAACGAAACCAAGCACTGCAGATTCGCGAAGATTGATATCTAGTCGATATAGCGAGGTACCCACTGATGATGGTGTGATCTGGGGAATGATTGTGGTGAGAATTGACTGCCACTTCCCTGCCCCCGTTGACATAACTGCATCACGCGAGGTGGCCTCAGTGTTCTCGATTGCTTCCGTAAAAAGTTTGGCGATCATTCCAATTGAATGCAAACCCAAAGCAAGAATGCCCGGGAATGGCCCAATGCCAACCGAGCTTGCAAAGATGGCTGCCAAAACAAGTGTTGGAATCGCACGCGTCAGGGCAATGATTCCACGAGCCACGGCGATTACTGCCGGATGTGGCGACGTATTGCGCGCAGCCATAAATGCAAGAGGGATACTCAACAACACTGCAAGGGTTGTGCCAATAAGGGCCATCCAAATTGTTTCAAGTGTTGTTCGCAACGCTTCTGGAAAGTTGTCAAATATTGGTGGAAACATGTACAGGATTAAATTCCAGATGTCGCTAAACCCACCAAAAACCGTTGACAATGTCATGTCTATATACAGCCACGACCACACAAGAGCGATGACAAAACCGACGAAGATTGCAGAGATAACGCTTGTGCGCCAGTTTTTCGGCGCCCGAGGTAACGCTGACGCGCTTTTTACCAGAGGTTCAAGGTGAGCGCCACTCACGGCGCGGGTACAACACTTGCGAAGTCGTCGGAGACGATGTCGGATTCATTCGACAAAGAGCTGTCTACACGCTGGTAGACCTCCATCACATCTTCTTGTTTGAGCGTTGTGGCATCGCGATCAAGCACTACCTTGCCATCGCGCAAGCCAACAATGCGAGTAGCCCAACCAAGAGCAAGTTCTACTTGGTGCAGTGTGACCACAACTGTCATACCGTCCTCAATTGAAACCCGCAACAACAGATCCAGTACTTGCGCGCTCGACTCTGGATCGAGCGAAGCTACAGGCTCATCGGCCAGCATGATTTTGGGACGCTGCATCAAACTTCGGGCGATGGCCACTCGCTGCATTTGGCCACCCGACAGAGTGTCGGCACGCTGATACGCCTGATTGGCAAGCCCAACGCGATCTAGTTGATCAAATGCTTGAGAGCGCAAGATCTTGGGGTACGACCACACCCCGTATCGTGGGCCCTTCAGGCTGCCTAGAGCACCATTGAGCACATTTTCTAAACATGTAGTGCGCCCAACGAGACCGAACTGCTGGAAGACGAAACCAATATCGCGACGCACTTTTCGCAACTCACGATTTGAAGCAGACGAAACCTGGGTGCCGTTTACTTCGACAACACCCGATGTTGGGCGTAACAAACCATTTACATGGCGTAACAACGTTGACTTGCCCGAGCCTGAAAGACCAATGAGTGAAAGCAGCTGTCCTTCGGGGATATCTAAAGAAACATTATCGAGGGCCAATGTTCCGTTCGGAAAACGCTTCGAAACCCCGGCGAGGCTGACGAGGGGTACAGCCCCACCGGAATTCGAGAGCAACTTCTCTTCTTTCGATTCAACGTGTTGTAACAGTTACGAACACTTGCTGGACTTAGTGACCGCGCACACTCGACGTACACCGTCGTACAAGGCGTCGTTTACTGGAACCCAACCCCAATGGGCGCTATAAATCGGGTTGCAGTTTTTCAAGACTTTGCCCTTCGACCAAGTCGAGTCGGCAGTGCAAATACCTTCAGCCACCATGTTGTCCACATTCAAGCTCAGAATTGCCGACTTGATGATGTCCTGAAGGTTCTTTGGAAGTTTGAGGCTGACCGAAATAGGGGAACCACTGATTGCTTCGCTCTTCCACACCACTTTCACATCACCTTTTTTGATGCGACCATCATTGACCATGTCGAAGTCAACCATGTCGTCGTAAGCAAAGCCCACGTCGCAGGTGCCCTTGACCACTGAAAGTACTGAAAGGTCATGTCCACCGGCATAAGTTGCGCGATAGTCCGAAGATTTGAAACCTAAACCGAGAAGACCAGCAGTTGGGTACAAACCACCTGATGTTGAACCTGCATCAGTGAAGCACACATTTTTGCCTTTGAAGTCGGACAGTGAGTTGACACTGGCATCCGAACCACGAGCAATGCCATAGGAGTAGTACGCCGGTTTACCGGTTGGAATCTTTACTGCGCCTGCAATCGGTTCGAGTTTTGCACCACGGGCCAGGGCCAAGATGTATTGGAACGGACCAAATTCTACGACGTCAACACGACCGGCAGCAGCGGCTTCGATAACACCCGCATAGTCGGTAGCCGAGTAAAACTTAATTGGCAAACCAATCTTCTTTGACAGATAGTCGAGCGATGGCTGGACTCGTGTTTGGATTGCGGCAACGTTCTCCGAGGGAACGAATCCGAAAACCAATTCTTTTGGCCAACCGACTTTTGAAGTAGCTGCTGCGGTTGCACTACTCACCCAAGTGTATTTTTTGGTTTTTGCATTGTAGGTGCAGATGAGTGCTCCACTTTTTTTATTCAATTGAGTTTTTGTACAGGCATCGCCAGCTTTGAGGGCTGAGGCCGATCCACTGCTGATTGCTGATATTGAGATAATTGCAACCGCTGCTGCAACTATTTTATGAAATCTTTTCATTGAGTTTTTCTCCTAGTTGTGGTTTGACGTTCGCCGACTATTTATTTGCTTGATAGTTCGAAAATTGCAACAGTGCCCGAAACTTCGTAACTGACGACCACTAATGGCTTCTTGGATGGACTATTTTTTGCTTCAATGAACAAGATGCCTTCTGGGGAGATGTCGCCAGCGCCTCCAATCCTGAACGTTGAGCTTGTCCAATCCACGGTTGAGATGTATTGCACAAATTGAGGCGCACTCGGCGTACTCACTTCAAACAGCATGATCCCACTGTCACGCTCTAAACCGACGACGATGAAATGCTTTCCGAATGCCTTGCCGTAAGCAATACCTTCTGGTTCCGGGCCTTTATTGTCACTGCGGGTGTCAAGAAGGTTTGCTGTTCCAGCCGTTGTATTCCAGTCGGCATTGAAATAGTTGCCATTAACTTCAAGCACCTTTTTTTCAATGAAGTTACCCGAATCGTAAATGCGATCGGCTGGGAAAACACCGGCAACAGTTGGAGCTCTCCATACGGAGAATGACCGTGCGCCAAGCGAATACGCCTCGTCGACGGTTGTTTTACCGGTGATTGTTGTTCCACTGATATTGGCTGGAGTGAACGGGGTGACGCTTAGTCGACCAAGAGTTGCATCAGTCTTTAACGCGGCCACTGTTCCATTACTTGAGTAACGAACATCCTCAGCCTCGGCTATTTTGGCATCAGTTCCACCCATCAAGCACGGCCACTCGCGGGCGTCGCCCTCATTTGCCGTGAACAAGTAATCATTTCCACCAAGCCGTGCAACTGCAACCGCATCTGGCTGATACATGCCAAATGCTGGCACTGCGCGCACGCGAGATTCTTTATCACGATCGCTTGGGTCGATGCCTGTCGCATCGGTGTTGTAACTCTTGAAACCCAAACCAGAAATACCGATGATTTCTCCAGCTTCAAGGTCTACCGTTGCGATCGCATTATTTTCTTGCAGAGTTACCCAAGCAGTTTTGCTGTCTTGCGAGATTGCGATGTACTCAGGCTCGAGATCTTGAGCCACAGTTGCACCCGGACCATACACTCGGCCTCCAGCGTAAATAAGTCCGTTCGCACGTTCACTGAATGCTGTGAAATCTAATGTTGTGGCAACAAGTTTCTTTGCAGTGGTGTCAATGATGGAAACCGATCCCTTTGGATCGCTCGTTTCTGGAAGCACTCCATTGACTTTGCAATAGTCCTTGGGCTCCCCCTCATTAGCAGTTAAAACGAAACGGCCATCTGGACTGAAATGAATTGAGTCAGGAAGTGAACCCACCAAAACGCCCTTTGGGGCACCCGGCAGAAGTTTTCCGTCCACGTCCATCATGAAAACTCGACCTGCTTCTGTTTTGGAAGTAGTCACTGTTGCGACAGCAACGAGACCATTCATTGCAGCGATGCTTTGGATGCCAGTGACACCCTTGCTTTGCAAGTCAACCGATTTCACTAATTTTGGTTTCTTGATATTGCTGATGTCAATAATGTTGATCGCATTTTTTGCACCATCAAGGCTGAACAAACGCTTGCTCTTCGCATCCATTGCCGAAATTTCAGCGCCAGCCAAGCCAGACCCACTGGTAAAACGCGACACAAAACGTAAAGAAACACCAGACACATTTGCCGGCTTTTGTACTTTAATGTTTGCCGATCCTGCCGAAATTGGGGCTGCTGACATACTCGCCAGCATCGGTAACACAATAAATGGGACAGTGAGGAGATATTTGCGTTTGATCATGGCTGTGAGAATAAACAACACAAATGACCAAAACCTTTCGAACAAGTAAAGGAATTGGAAACACTGTCCAAATAGTTACTCTCTACCAATGTCCCACAGCACCAAGGTCTTTGTCCACGACGTGCCCGAAACCTGTGCCGTCATGAGTGCTTGACACCCAGAGCACGTCTTGTGTAACACTTCGCCCCATGTCACCAACCGACTCCCCAACAAATTTCCTCAGACTCTCGCCACTTGACGGCCCTGCCCCGCACACATCGGGTCAACCCAACAACCCGAAAGCTTTCATCTATGAATGCCGCCAACAATCTCGCTCTTGTTCCCATCGGTCCTGCCGTGGCTGATCACGACCGTCACGCCATGAACGAGCCAGCCACAAAGCAAGACCTCTACAACATGGGAGTTCAGATCGACTCCAACTTTGGCAAAGTCATCAGCCAATTCACAATCGTCGACAGCCAATTCGTCAACCTTCGTGCCGAAATATCCGAGCAATTCAGCAAGGTCTATGTTTTGATTGAAAAATCCAAAAGCGAAACCAGAGCCTTGTTGAGCAAATCAACCGCGGCAAATACCCTCCTCATGGTCGCGCTACTCAGCATCGACCGCTGGTGGCGCTAGACACCCAGAGCACGTCCTTTGTAACACTGCGCCCCGTGAACGAACCAGCCACCAAGCAATACCTCTGCAACAGAGGATGACGCGAGTAATCACCTATGTCGATGGTTTCAATCTGTACCACGGCGCAAAAGAACTCGTCATGTCAAATGAACAACAGGTGCCATGGAAGTGGCTTGATCTCGTTGCATTAAGTCACAAACTTTGGCCAAAAGGAGAACTGATACGAGTTAAGTACTACACGGCACATGTAACAGCGCCAGAAACGGATCCTCAACTAGCACAAAGGCAGCAGGTTTACCTTCGCGCACTTGCCGCAGATCCCATGATCGAGATTGTCCTTGGTCAATTCCAGACCCAAAAGAAGAGAATGCCCTTGGTTGACAAACCAGGATTGTTGCGCAGAAATCTGATCCGTGCGCTGGGATTGAGACTCACGTTGCATCCAGATGGCAATGTCTCCGTTCCAGTTTGGCGGATTGAAGAAAAAGCAACCGATGTCAATCTCGGTGTTCACCTGATTGCCGATGTCTTTCGCGATAAATTCGACGTCGCGCTTGTAATTTCGAATGACTCTGATTTATGCGAACCAATTCGCATGGCAGTTCAAGAATTAGGAAAACGAGTTGTGGTGGTGAACCCACGAGGTCACAAGGAGTCGGCTGTCGCACTAAAGAAGGTTGCGAGCGAAGTCAGGAAGATTCGCGTGGGCGCACTTACTTCGTGCCAGCTGCCTGTATCAATTACGGATTCCCGAGGAATCATTACCCGACCTGATGGCTGGTAAAACAAAGACCCGCCGGTAAGGCGGGTCTGAACCCAAAAGCCGAAGCATCTGGGGTGGTACACAACAAGTATGCCTGAGCCGTGTAACAATTGCAAACACTTGCTGAGATAAGCATTCCAACTTTCGTCATTGGTAAACAATCTCCAACCTCTCCTTCTTATATATAGGTGTACTCTCGGCATATGTCCCAGAGCACCAAAGTCTTTGTCCACGGCGTGCCCGAAACCAGTGCCATCTGGTCTCCCCTTGTCACCGAGCTCTCCACACGCGGCATCACCAACATCGTCTTGCTCTCTCCTCCCGGCTTTGGCTCACCGTCGCCCGCAGGCTGGGGTGCAACCATGTACGACTATCGCGATTGGCTGCTCAACGAACTCAACAACATCGACGGCCCCATCGATCTCGTTGCCCACGACTGGGGTGCTGGTCATCTCTACAACGCATTAGCCACACAACCACACATCGTGCGTTCGTGGGCATCCGATGTCATCGGTCTGTTGCACCCCGACTACATCTGGCATGACGGCGCTCTCCGTTGGCAAACACCCGACATTGGTGAGCAATGGGTTGCCGGCATGGTTGCTCTGTCCGATCAAGACTTCGTCGATCTCTTTGCCGCTCAAGGCGTCACACCCTCCGTTGCAGCCCTCGTCAAATCACACGTCAACGAAGACATGGCCCGCTGCATCCTCGCCCTCTATCGCAGCGCCGCCCAACC
>JAIOXC010000040.1 GCA_021741795.1 Ilumatobacteraceae bacterium
CCATCGTGTCGCCAGTAACGCGCGCGCATTTGACGAATGGTCGGTCAGGACGAAATCCTTGCTGATCCATGTCCCAGATAATGCGGCGGTGCACAGGCTTGAGGCCGTCGCGCACATCGGGCAGTGCGCGCGACATGATGACCGACATCGCGTAATCCAGGAACGAGCGTTCCATTTCGTCTTGCAACTGCACTGGTTGCACCGAGTCCGGATTGGCAAACAGGTTTTCTTGACCTGCTGGTGGTTTAACTGGTGGTGAGCCCGCTGCTGTTGCCGCAGAAGGCTTCTTGGCCACTCTCTTTGTAATTTTGTTGGTTGATTTGCTAGCTGGTTTTTTGCTGGCCATACATCAGTTTCCTTCGTCGTAGCTTGCGCGAATTAAAAGTCGAGGTTGCGCACGTCGCGCGCGTTGGTTTGGATAAATTGCTTGCGGCTTTCCACGTCGTCACCCATGAGCACACTCATGATGTCTTCTGCAAGTGCAGCTTCGTCGACAGTGATTTGGAGCAACGTTCGGGAGTCGGCGTGCATGGTGGTAGAGCGCAACTCTTGCCAGTCCATCTCGCCGAGGCCCTTCAAACGCTGAAATTCTTTTTTGTGATTTGGGTTTTCGCGCAAGAACTTCTCTTTTGCCGCATCATCTTTGAGGTAAATCTTGCTTTTACCAATTTCGGTGGAAAACAATGGTGGTTGAGCGATATAGATGTATCCGGCTTCAACCATTGGCTTCATCTGGCGATAGAAAAATGTGAGGAGCAGGGTACGAATGTGGCTGCCGTCGACATCGGCGTCCGCCAAAATCACAACTTTGTGATAACGAGCTTTTTCGCTGTTGAACTCGTCGTTGCCGATGCCACCGCCAATTGCGGTGATGAGGGTTTGAATTTCGGTGTTCTTCAACATCTTGTCCATGCGCGCGCGCTCGACGTTGAGAATCTTTCCGCGGATCGGCAAAATTGCTTGAGTGCGTGGATCGCGTGCGTCAACTGCAGTGCCGCCGGCTGAGTCGCCTTCAACAATAAACAATTCGGTTTCGCTTGCGTCGGTGCTGGAGCAGTCTTTCAACTTGTCGGGCATGCCAGCGCCCGCAAGCGCAGTTTTGCGGCGCACCGCATTGCGTGCATTTTTTGCTGCGAGACGGGCTTGTGCCGCACTCACCGCTTTTTTAACAATGCGGTTCGCTTCGGTTGGGTTTTCTTGCAACCACTCTTCAAGTTTGGCATTGGTTTCTTTTTGTACGAACGAACGAATTGACACGTTGCCGAGTTTTGCTTTTGTTTGACCTTCAAACTGTGGTTCGCGCAGTTTTACAGCCACAATTGCCGTGAGGCCTTCGCGAATGTCTTCGCCGAGCAGGTTTTCTTCTTTTTCTTTGAGACCGCCACTGGCGCGCGCGTATTTGTTGAGCACCGAGGTCAGTGCAGTCTTGAAACCTTCTACGTGCATGCCGCCTTCAACCGTGGAAATGCCGTTGGCATACCCATAAATGCCTTCGTAATAACCCGTATTCCACTGCAGGGCAATGTCAAGTGTTTGGTCCGCTTCGCTCGCTTCGTAGTTGGCGACTTTATTAAAAAGTGCTTCACGTGATGCATTGAGGTGCTTCACGAAATCGATAATGCCGCCCTTGTATTGGTAGGTGATCTTTTGTTTTTTGTCTGCGCGCTCATCAACAAACACCACTTCAAGATCGCGATTAAGAAATGCGATCGTTTGCAAACGCTCGGTAACTGTGCGCGCAACAAACTCGGTGCCCTCTGCAGCAAAAATTGTTGGGTCGGGAACAAATGTGATGGTTGTGCCGGTTGCTGTTTTGCTTGACGATGCACCAACTTTTGTAATTTTTGTTTTTGGTGTACCACCGTCGACGAACTCTTGTCGGTAACGCACACCGTCGCGGTCGACCTCTGCAATAAGTTTTTTGGACAATGCGTTCACAACGCTGACGCCCACTCCGTGCAGACCGCCAGAAACTTTGTATCCATCGCCACCAAACTTGCCGCCGGCGTGCAACACGGTGAGCACCACTTCAAGTGCCGACTTGCCTTTGTGTGGACCAGATGGATATGGATCGACTGGAATACCGCGGCCGTTGTCGCTCACTGAGCACGAGCCGTCGGCTTGCAAGGTGATGACAACTTTTGTACAAAAGCCTGCCATGGCTTCGTCGACTGCATTATCAACTACTTCCCAAATCAGGTGATGCAAACCTGCAAGACCAGTTGAGCCGATGTACATACCTGGACGTTTGCGAACCGGATCAAGACCCTCAAGGACCTGAATGTCTTTTGCACCATACGAAGCAGAGCCCGCGGTAGACGATTTATTGGCTTTGGCAGTTGCCATTATTGACCCCGAAAAGTTGGGCCCCGAAGGGAATTTTTAGACGAATAAAGCGACATAAATAACACAGTGAAGTCTACCAATTACCTGTTGCGGGGATTGCGTTTTACTCGCACTTCAATGGCAGTAATTGTGCTTGTTGTCGCAGCGTTTAATTTCTCAATAAGTTGCGGTTCTAAAAACCTCATTTGAGTCGCCCACGACGGATCGTCAATTTCGACGATGAGCCGACCTCGCTCAAGTTTGATTGGTGTGACATGTTGGGCAACTTGCTCACCAACAATTTTTGGCCACTCGGCAAAAACTCCTGTGATCGCGGTTGCTGATTCGGCACCAAGTCGGTCGAGTAGTGCGTCGAGTGCACCCGCCAGCGAACTGCTCGTGTTGTTGGTTAAAAAATCTTTCTCGTTTTCGCTCATGTTTTCGCTCTCGTCGTCAGTCTTCACGGATGGTTCCACCAGCAATGTGTACAGAAAAGTCCGGATGTGCAGTTTTGGGCAAAACCCCCGCAGACGTAATCAGCACTTGGCCTAGCGGGAAATGCCGAAGGAGGGCGGCGCTGCGATGTGGGTCTAATTCGGATAAAACGTCGTCGAGAATCAGCACTGGCGGGCTGCCAATTTCGGTGGTGATGAGGCGATGCACGGCCAACCGAAGTGCAAGCGCAAGTGTTCGTTGTTCGCCTTGTGATGCATGTGTGCGCGCGGGCAAACCATTGATTGACAACTCGATGTCGTCGCGGTGTGGGCCAACAGTGCTCGACCCTCGCCTCACATCATCATTGCGACAATCACTTAAACAACGAGCGAGACCTTGTGTTCGCCATTCGGGTGCGTACACCATGCCAATGGGGGTTTGGTCTTTGTTGAGTTCGGCAAGCTCTACATACGCCTCTTGTACTTGCGGCAACAACATCTCAAGCATTTGCGCACGAACGTCACCGAGTTGTGTTCCGTGCGTCGCCAACTTTTCGTCCCACACATCGAGTGTTGGTGCGATGTCGGGCGAGAGTCGCCCGCCTGACTGCTTGAGCAACGCGTTGCGCTGTTTGAGCACACGTTCCACTTCGCTGCATAACGCATCGTGTTTTGGCCACAATGCCACCAGTGCGTCGTCCAAAAAATTTCTGCGTACCGACGGTGCGTCCTGCACAAGATTGAGATCTTGGGGGGAAAACACCGTGGTTCGTACAACCCCCAATAAATCACGCGATTTAGCCAACTTTTGCTTATTTACCAACACTTTGTTGCGACCTGTTCGGGTGAGCTCGGCCTCGATCAACACCTCACGCCCATCCACGTGAGTAATGGTCGCCCTAATCACCGCGGTATCGGCGCCGATTCGAATCATTGCCTCGGTGGGCACTCCCCTAAAACTTTTTAGTGTTGCCAAATACGACAACGCCTCAACCAAATTTGTTTTGCCCTGTCCATTGTCGCCGATGACCGCCGTAACGCCATCGGTCAACGTGATTTGTGCCGACACATAATTACGAAAGTCGGTGAGTTCCAGGTGTTGAATTATCACAGGTTGGCAACACTACGGCGTTACTAGTTGGTGAGGCGTTGTGGCATCACCAAGTACAAATAATCCGGTGCCCCAACTCCGCGCAACACTGCAGGTTTGATTGGGTCAGTTGTTTGAATCGTGATTTCATCGCCGGTCACTGCTTCAATGCCAGCAGAGAGATATTCGGGATTGAAACCAACTGTGATGTCAGAACCGACCAGAGTTGCATCGAGTTCTTCAACTGTGTTGCCAACATCTTGAGTAACAACAATCAATTTGAGCGAAGTTGCCGTCATCTCGAGGCGAACAGGAGTGGTTTCGCGCGCCAAAATTCGGCAACGTCGAATCGCTTCCAAGAGTGGTTCGCGCGCCGTGGTCAGTGTGTTTGGGTAATTCGGTTGAATGAGTTGGCGATAGTTGGGAAACTCAATTTGCAACAAACTTGTGCTGAGTGTGGCTTGACCAACAGTAAATGTTGCGCGGTCGCCTGCCAAGCACAACGAGGCTTCTTCGCCACTTGCAAGCAATCGTTGCAGTTCATTGAGGGCCCGGCTTGGAATAACTACTTTTTCGCCGTGGCCCAAAATGTTGTTGCCAGGTAGATCGCGAACAGCAAGTCGGTATGAGTCGGTTGCAACAAGTCGCAAACCCTCAGGTTCGGCTGACATCAACACACCAGTGAGGGCGAGTCTTTGCATGTCGGACGAAGCGGCCCGGACTACTTGTCGCAATGCGTCAGCGAACAGGTTTGCTGCCAGCGTGACCGGTGGAGCACTGGCCTGCACAATGTTTGGAAAATCGGTTGCCGCAAATGTTGGGACAGTAAATTGAGCGCGGCCGGAACTCACACTGACGGTATCGCCAGTGGTTTCAACGGTGACTTTGCCCTCGGACATCGATCTCACAATGTCGCTCATCAATTTTGCGCTCGCTACAACAACGCCGTCTTCTTGGCCGCCAACATTCAAAATGAATTGCACCGAGAGATCGTTGTCTGTGCACGACAACAACAACTTGTCGCCGGTGACTTCAATGCGAACTCCTGATAGTGCTGGCATTGCATTGTTGCGTGTAGATGCAACCCTTGCTGCAGCCCCAAGTGCCTCGGCAAGAACCTCTCGCTCAACTCTGAATTTCATAGCCCACTCCCTTGCCTCACGTTGTTTATCGTTAAATGTGGATGTTTGTAAGAAGAACTAATAACAGTAATAAGTCCTGTGGATTGGGGATAAAGGGTGTGTTTCCCAATTACACCAACGGTTGCAACCTCACACCCACCCAACCCGCCCGCCACATCTTGCAACTGTGTAGTTAGCGGTGCAGTGGACAACCCTTGGTTGTCCACCGTCTGTGCACCGTCTGTGCACACCGTTTTCCACAAAGGTTGTTGTAGTGAATCAATCATGATTTTGTACGTTACGAAGTCTTAAATTTTTGAACGAGTTCGGTTACTTGATCGAACACTTGCTTGCGCTCGCTCATCATTCGTTGGGTTTTGTCGACTGCGTGGATCACGGTGGTGTGGTCTCGCCCACCAAACAACCGTGCGATTGCCGGGTAACTGAGCTCGGTAAGTTCACGGAAAACATACATTGCTGTTTGGCGCGCCGAAACCAACGGACGCTGACGACTTTTGCCCTTCATTGCCTCGACATCAAAACCAAGGTGGTCAGAAATCTCGATCAACAACTGCTCGCCCGTACGAACCTTTGGGGCAGTGCGAGTGAGCAGGTCAACCAGCAGTTTTTGAGCCAATGAGATATCAACAACTGTTTTGTTGAGGCTGGCGTACGCACCAACACGAATCAATGCACCCTCAAGCTCACGAATGTTAGATGTGACATTGCTGGCAATGAACTCGAGAACATCGTTGGACACAAAGGTGTTCTCTCGCTCGGCCTTATTGCGCAAGATGGCCAGACGGGTTTCCATATCTGGCGGCTGAATGTCGGTGATAAGACCCCAACGGAAACGGCCACGCAAACGGTCCTCAAGGGTTGGAATTGCGTCTGGTACGCGGTCGGACGAAATCACAATTTGTTTGTTGGCTCCGTGCAGCGAGTTAAACGTGTGAAAGAACTCCTCTTGCAGTCCTTCTTTGCCTTCCATGAACTGAATGTCGTCAATGAGCAACACATCAACTTCGCGGTATCGGCGCTTAAAAGCGGCAATGGTGTTGGAGCGAATGCCGTCGACGTATTCATTCAAAAATGTTTCGGTAGAGACATAGCGAACTTCGTAGTGGGCGTAGTGCTGGTGCACGTAGTAGCCAATCGCGTGCAACAAGTGTGTCTTGCCCAAACCCGCCGAACCGTAGATAAACAATGGGTTGTAGGAGCGGCCGGGTGTTTCAGCCACGCGTTGAGCAGCAGCCAAAGCAAACTGATTGGATGCCCCTTTGACGAAAGTTTCGAAGGTGTAGCGCGGATTGAGACCTACCGCTGTGCCTTTGCCAGTACGGCTTTTGAGGGTTTGGCCAAACGACATAGAGGCTTCGGCATTTTGGGAGTTGCTTGATTGGTCGTTCAATGATTCGTTCAGTTGGACAGGACTGTCAAGCGATGTCGGCGAGGTATTGAGGCGATGATTCACGTCGCTAGCGGTATTGGTCTGAACATCGATCAAGAGTTGGCGGTCACTCGCACCCACCTCGTTGAGGGCATCTCGAACCAACGACATGTAACGAGTCAAAATTCTTTCTCGCACATAGGTGTTTGGAACCTGGAGACGCAAACTCATTTTGTCGTCGGCAACAGCAACAGCGTCGTTGAATGTAGAGAACCAAACTGCTTCCGAAACCTGGGCGCGTAAAACTTCGGCTGTCGCGCGCCACACATCGTCATGATTGTCGACGTCTAGTTGGCTCTCAATTTCTTGTTCCATATCGCTCTCGTTCTGTTTGATTTGTTGCCTAAAACCGTTACCCAATAACCACTTGCCATGATCCACAACACTGTCCACAGGGTGTGGATAGCCGCCCCAACATTTCGGTGGGAGAAAGAAGGTAGCAGGTTTTCCACAGGTGAAAAAACTGGCGAGTCCCTGTAGAGTTGGAGACCTTAGCCATCGTCGTTTCGAGGTCAACTCGGGGCGCTACTCAGGAGGGGTGCATGAAACGTACTTTCCAACCAAACAATCGTCGCCGCTCCAAGAAGCATGGCTTTCGCCATCGCATGAGTACCCGCGCCGGTCGCGCGATTCTGAAGTCTCGCCGGGCAAAGGGTCGCCACCGGCTTTCCGCTTGATCGGTCGAATCCGTCACCGGGAAGTCTTTTCCCGTTTGTCCAAAGAGGGAACATATGTTCGCTCGCACGGGTTGTGGTGTTCGTTGTTGCTCGATAGCTCACTCGAAAATGCCCATATTGGCTATGCCATTGGCCGTCAGGTGGGTGGAGCAGTGGAGCGAAACCGCATAAAACGCCAATTACGAGCCCTTTTTGGGTCCCGTAGCGGTCAATTACGGCCCGGTTGGTACCTCATTGGAGTAACACCCAAAGCGACTGGTTCTACGTGGGACCAGCTTGGATCCCTTGTGGACCGCCTGATTGGCCAGATTGAGGCCAAAATCAGCCAGCCAACGCCATGAATCCAGCCCATACCCATACACGCCCCCAGTTGGCGATGCTCCGCAGCATTCGTTGGTATCAGTCACTGCAGCCCAATAAGCCCTCCCCTTGTCGGTTTTTCCCATCCTGCTCCGAATATGCCCACGAAGCCATCGAACTGCACGGTTCCACCCAGGGTGGCTGGCTGATGATCAAGCGATTATTGCGCTGTCGCCCCTTTGGTCCATCAGGGTTTGATCCAGTTCCCCTGAATATCCCCGAGTCAGGCGTCAATTCGGCCGTTTCACCGCCTACCGTCTCTACTGGCCAAAGTGGCCCCCACGAAAGTTGTTGACCCCAAAATGTTTGAACTTGCTTCCCGATTAATTGCCCAGTTTTACTCGCTCACCCACAACTACGCCTTGGCGATTGGTTTGGTTGCCGTGGTGGTGATGCTGCTCATCACCCCACTCACACTCAAGAGCACAAAAGGCATGCTCGAGATGCAAAAACTGCAACCAGAGATGCGACGCCTACAAGCCGAGTTCAAAGGTGATCGCCAAAAACTTAACGAAGCGATGATGAAGTTGTATCAGCAACACAAAGTCAATCCGATGGCTTCGTGTTTGCCGATTCTCGCACAGATGCCGGTGTTCATCATCATGTTCCGTTCATTACAAGGATTGATTCATCGTCCCGATGGTGCAGGCACTGCATTCGTTCCGAAGTATCTCAACGAAACATCGGAGTTATACAACTCGTTGCTTGGTAAGACAGAAATGGTGTCGTTTGGATTGGATCTGTCGCAAACACCGATTGATGCGGTAAACCAAAGTTTTGGCAAGGGCATGATTTATGTCGGCCTCGTTGCGTTGCTTGCCGGGTTGTATTTTGTGCAACAAAAAATGGTTGCGTCACGCACAGTGAGCCCAACAATGTCGGCCAGCCAAGCCAAATTAATGCAGTATTTGCCAGTAGTTTTCGCTGTTTTTCAGCTTTTCCTTCCTACTGGTTTGATCTTCTATTACATGGTGCAAGCAATCATTCGCATCATTCAGCAGTTTTACATCACCAAACGTTTTTATGGGCACGACTCGTCATTGGGGCGCCAAGCGCAGGCTGCGAGCGAGCAGGCACGTGAAATGAATCAGAAAGACAAAAAAGAAAACAAGAAAGAAAGTAAACCTGCAACAAATCCTGATGCGCCGTTTTCGAGTAAGCGCGTCACTCCCCCAAAGGGAAAATCTTCTGGTACTTCGCGACGTCCGCAGGCTCCAGGAAAAAATCGAAGTGGTTCGGTTACTCGCCGACCAAAACCATAATTAATTTATTCGCCACACCAAATAAGCAACGAGGAAATGTATGGAATGGGTAGAGACAACCGCTGACACACTTGAAGCAGCAAAAAATTTGGCACTCGATCAGTTGGGTGTTTCAGAAGAAGACGCCGAGTTTGATGTTCTTGAAGAACCAAAACCAGGTTTGTTTGGACGCACGCGCGGCGAAGCCCGTGTTCGCGCACGAGTTCGTCCAACAGCACCAAGGTCAAAACCAGAACGTCGCGACCGTGGTCCAAAGCGCGCAACCCGCGCAGAGGGCGATGCACCAAAGGGTCGCCGTGGACCAAAGTCGGCAGCCGGATCAGATCGACCACGTCGTGAACCACGAAAAACCTCAGACACTGAGCGAGCCCCACGTCCAGAAGGCCCTCCAGTAGATCCTGCCACTGTGAGTGCTGCTGCGACCACATTTCTTGAGGGAATGTTGACGGCTGCTGGACTTGTGGGTCAAGTGACCTCCACGCTCAACGGTGAAGATATCGATATCAACGTCATTGGTGACGATGTCTCGGTATTTGTTGGTCAACGTGGCGCCACATTGATGGCAGTGCAAGACCTCACACGAGTTGTCAGCCAGCGCCGCCTTGGCGACCACGACACCCATATGCGTGTTGATATTGGCAGCTACCGCGAGCGTCGCCGTGAGGCCTTGAGCCGTTTTGCCCTGAAGGTTGCCGACGACGTACTTGCTACAGGTCAGCCACGCGTGCTCGAGCCGATGAACTCTGCCGACCGCAAGATTGTGCATGACGCCCTTGTCAACTCGACAGGCGTGAGCACTCATTCGCAAGGCCAAGACCCGCATCGCCGGGTAGTGGTTGCATTGGCTGAAACAGTCGAAACAGCCGAATAGCCCGGTGGGCACAGGGCTTATACAATAAAGCCCATAATATGAAGCCAGTATCATGAGGCCCGCAGATCACCCTGGTCTTCGCCGTATCTTCGGAGAAGCCCAAAAAATAGGAGCTTTGGGGTCTGCCCCCCTGTCCGAGATTATTGAGCATGCGGCAACCTTTGCCGAAGCACTGCCTCTAGGGGTTACATCCTGTGTTGATTTGGGGAGCGGAGCAGGAGTTCCTGGCTTGGTAATTGCCATTGTTCGCCCCGAAATTCACATGACCCTGATCGACCGGCGGGCCAAGCGCACCGACACACTTGTGCGGTCGGTGCAGTCGTTGGGGATCCAAGACCAGGTCGAAGTGGTATGTGGCGATGTGGCTGTGTTGCGAATCCAAGATCGCTTTGCCCATGCTTTTGATGCAGCGTGTGCCCGAGGCTTTGGTCCCCCATTCCAAACGTTGCAGTGGGCCGTGAGTCTGGTCAAACCGAGCGGATATGTGGTGGTGAGCGAACCCCCACCCGGTAGTCCAGATCGTTGGACCGATGTCGACATGGCAAGCCTTGGAGTGTCCGCCCCAACAAGGCTTGGTCCGGTGGCATTGTTCCACGTGGAACATATTTAGACCCCAAATTCAAAATCTCAGCCCGAAATGTTCCACGTGGAACATTCCTCACCGCCTCCGTATCCCCAGTTGGCCAGCCAACCCTCTGTAGAATAGAAGGGATATGAATACGGCACAACCCACTCCACACCCCGTTCCACGGGTGATTGCGATGGCCAACCAAAAGGGTGGGGTAGGTAAGACAACCACCACCATCAATATGGGCGCTTGTTTGGCTGAACAGGGATATCGAGTGCTGATTGTTGACCTTGATCCGCAGGGTAATGCTTCTACCGGTCTGGGTCTCAACACCCGTGAGATGGAAACCAGTGTGTATGACGTGTTGTTGCATGACACTCCAATGGAGGACTGTCTTGAGCCCACGGCAGTTCGCAACCTATTTGTTGCACCATCCAATCTTGATCTAGCCGGCGCCGAAATTGAACTAGTACCTGCCATGGGTCGCGAAACCCGACTCAAAAAAGCGATTGAGTCTGTATTGGATCAATTTGATTACGTACTGATCGACTGTCCGCCATCGCTTGGTCTCTTAACCGTCAACGGCCTCACCGCTGCACGTGAAGTAATCGTGCCAATTCAGTGCCAATATTACGCACTTGAGGGTTTGGGACAATTATTGCGCAACGTTGACTTGGTCAGCCAAAACCTCAACCCAAACTTGGCAGTCAGCACCATTATCTGCACCATGTTTGATACTCGAACCAAGTTGTCTTCTGATGTGGTGAACGAAGTACGCGAACACTTCGGCGACAAAGTGTGTCAAACGGTTATTCCGCACACCGTGCGTCTTGCCGAGGCTCCATCGCACGGCAAACCAATTACCACATTTGATTCAAACTCGGCTGGCGCAAAGGCCTACCGAGCTGTTGCATTGGAGGTGAGTGGTGGCGCGCCGCAGCGGATTGGGTAAAGGCTTAGACGCGCTCATCCCCACCAATCGAAATACCAGTAATACCACAAGTAGTACAAGTACCAACAATGGTACACATACAGAATCAGCAACAGGGCTTAAAGACATCCCCGTAAATGCGATTGACCCAAACCCAAACCAACCGCGCGTGCATTTTGACGAAGCCTCACTTACCGAATTGACCGCGTCTATCTCGGCAATTGGTGTGCTGCAACCAATTTTGGTGCGCCCAGAAGGAAGCGATCGATTTCAGTTGATTGCAGGCGAACGCCGCTGGCGCGCTGCATCACGTGCAGGATTGCAAATGATTCC
>JAIOXC010000041.1 GCA_021741795.1 Ilumatobacteraceae bacterium
CGCCACGAGAGCGCGCAACGGGGGTTGTGACTCCATCAACATGGGCGATCATGCAATCAGATATCCAGATCAAGCCGCGACGCGATGCCGACACTGCGACGCATGTAGAGGTGTATCTGCCAGAGCAAGTAATGATCGTGTTTAAAGAAGGTATACCTGTGGTGATCACGCACATCTCCAGTGGGTCGAATGAAAAATGGTGTGAAGAGGTGACGATCAGTCCTGGAGAAGATGGAAACAATACCGAGGCTGAAATTAAGCGTGGAATTTGTGGTGACGCAATAACGCCTCCAGGAATTTTCTATTTCTACAATCGTCGTCAAGGAATGCGTGAGTCAAAACTGGGCACGATGTATAACCCTGTGTATTTCAACTACAACATTGCAATTCACGGGGCCATCTTGGTGCCGCTCAAGCCTGCCTCGCACGGTTGTATTCGTATCCCCATGTCGGTGGCCAGGTATTTTCAGGCAATTGTTGCCTATGGTGACCGCGTCTATGTTTTTGACGGTGTGAAAGAACCAGAAGAGTACGGTTCTCCTGTGCCGCCATTTGACGTACCAGACCCTGACTACACGACAGTGCCAACAACAATTCCTCAGATCACTCTGCCGAACGTAGTCGTAACGACAATTGCTGGATCGCCAACAACACTTCCTGTTACTGGACCGTAGGAGAATCGCATATGAGCACCCCAGAGATGGTTTCATACGACGAGTTTTCAATGTTTGGTCAAAACATCGCTGAATACTCGATCAGCGCTAGCGCAACACCAATGGTGCAACGAGTGAGCGTGCAATTATCCGATGGCCGAAAGGTGAGTGCACTCAAGTGGGGAGAAGGTGAGCCACGATTGGTTTTGGTGCATGGCACCGCACAAAATGCGCATACATGGGACACAGTTGCATTGGCTCTTGGCTGCCCATTGCTGGCAGTTGACTTGCCGGGTCATGGTCACTCGTCATGGCGAGATGACGCTACGTATACGCCACAAAATTTGGCAGATGATGTTGCGGTTGTTGTACAACAACTGGCACCAAACGCTCAAGCAATTGTTGGCATGTCATTGGGTGGGCTCACATGTTTGGTGCTCACTGACAAATATCCGCAGTTGGTAAGACATTTAGTGATGGTGGATATCACGCCGGGTGTGACAAGCAAAAAGGCTAAGGCCGTGCTCGACTTCATTAACGGCCCACAGAGTTTTGCCAGTTTTGATGATCTGCTGGCTCGCACCACAGAGCACAACCCAACGAGGTCTGCCACAAGTTTGCGCCGAGGTATTTTACACAATGCGCATCAACTCACAGACGGAAGTTGGGAGTGGCGCTACGACCGACGAGGTCAAATCAATTCAGAGAAAACCAATCTTGAAACCGAATCACCACGCTCGGCATTGTGGGATGCAGTTGCGCGACTGCAATGCCCGCTCTTGGTTGTGCGCGGCGGGGCATCTCCGGTTGTTGATGACGAAGACATTGAAGGCGTGAAAAAGCACTATCCAACTGCCGAGATCGTTGTAGTTGACGGTGCAGGGCACAGCGTGCAGGGCGATCGTCCGATTGAGTTGGCAGCGCATTTGCGCCGCTTCGTTTAGCCCCAGTCCAACGAATTAGCCTGACCCCATGAAGGTTTTAGTGAAGAAGCTTGGTCGGCCGTGTGACACTGATGCTGGCGAGACTCGAAAGCTTTTAGTGAAAGAAGCCCGTCGCTCGTTTGCTGACGTTGGCTATGACGCAACGACCAATCGTGCGCTTGCGCAAGCAGCCGGAATTACTACCGGCGCGATTTATCATTATTTTCCATCAAAGCTTGACATGTATGTGGCGGCATATGCCGAGATGCAAGAAATCGTGCAGCGCACATTTGAAGAAGCAGCAGCAGGACATGAGACGTTCACCGATAAATTTTCGGCCATCTTGGATTCGATAGCGCTGATGAGTGCCAAAGATCCATCGTTGGCAAGTTTTGTCGTTGGGGTTGCATCCGAATCTCAGCGTCACCCAGAGTTGTCAAAAGCGATTGCGCCGCTTCGTGTTGGCCTTGGACAGTTTTTGGCCAAAATGTGCAATGATGCTGTTGCCCGTGGCGAGATCGTGCAAGGTATTAATGCTCAAGTTTTGCAAGACCTGATCAATGTGGTGCTCACAGGTTTGTCAAGGTTTGCGATAGCTGTCAACGACCAACAGCGTGGCCTTGATGTGATCGAAGGCCTTAAGCGGATTGTGGCTGGGACTGCACAGCACGCCTCTGCCAAATAAACAAGTCGAGCAAAACAATCGCAAGACAGATCCAGATCAGTGCAAACCCTGCAACTCTGGTTGTTGTGATTTCTTCGTCATACAGCAGCCAACCAAGCAGAAAGTTAATTGTGGGCACGATGTATTGCATTGGGCCGATGAGCGTAAGCGGAATGCGTTGAGACGAAGCCGCAAACAAGAGAAGCGGAACAGTGGTGACAAAACCAGTCAGTGCGATGAGCAACCACTGCGTTGATGAGGCGGTGTTGGACACGCTATTGGTGTGGTTCCAGCACATCGCAATGTAGATGAGAGCGGGAATGAACGCGACAATAACTTCGCCCGTCAGGCTCTCGAGCGGGGGAAGTTGCACCTGCTTTTTGAGGTAACCATAAAAAGTCCATGACGATGCAATGGTGAGCGCAATCCATGGCACTCTCCCGTATCCGATAGTGAGTACAGCCACGCCACACACTGCAAAACAGACCGCAACTATTTGGGGTCTGCGAAGTTTTTCGTGCAGAACAAATACGCCGAGCACCATCGTGCACAGTGGTGCAATGAAATATCCAAGTGCGGTTTCGATGACGTGGCCGTTGACAACAGCCCACACATAGGTTGTCCAGTTGATGGTGAGCAAAATGCTGGCCACGATAAGACGCAACAGTGTTCGTGGATCGCGCATCCTTGTCAGTAGCGGCTTCATTCGCTTAGTCGCTGTCATATACGCAATGAGCAAGATTGCCGATGTGGTGATGCGCCAACCGATGAGTTCGAACGAATCAAAACTCTTGAGATGTTTCCAGAAGATAGTGACAAGACCCCAGATGATGTATGCGCCAAAGCCGAGGGTGATGCCCGATTGGGGCAAGCGCCGCGACGCATTGTGTTGCGTTGCCGCGGTGTTTGGTGTCATAACGTAATCACGGTGCAAGACGCTACTCGTGAGAGCGAGATAACCTGTAGACAGTGATCACCACTACATCTTCGTGGAAGAAGCTTGTTGCTCTTGGCAAAGAGGCTCCACAATCAACCCTGAGTGAGTTGTTTCTGGGCGATGCCCAACGAGCAGCACGAAACACGCTTGATCTGAATTTTGGCAGTGCTTCTATCGTCGCCGATTTTTCGAAGCAAAACACCACGCCTGAAGTGATTCAAGCCCTTCTCGCGTTAGCACGGGATGCCTCGGTGTCGACTCGTCGCGACGCGATGTTTGCAGGAGTACCGATTAATACGTCGGAAGGTCAGCCCGCATTGCATGTGGCGCTGCGTGCACCGAGCACACACAAAATCGTTGTTGATGGAATAGACGTAGTGAAAGAAGTGCAACAGGTGCGGCGTTCGATGGCCGAATTTGCCAATGGTGTGCGCAACGGAAAAATTGTTGGAGCAACGGGTAAGCCTTTCACTCACATCATCAATGTGGGCATTGGAGGAAGTGATCTTGGCCCAGCATTGGTGTGGGATGCACTTTCGTGCACGCTGAAGCCATCGCTGCTGTGCTCGTTTGTTTCAAACATTGATCCTGTCGAAGTAGAAAAAGTGCTTGAGAATCACGATGCACAACAGACGCTTGTGGTGATGTGTTCAAAAACCTTTTCAACTTCCGAGACTTTGTCGAATGGTCGAATTATTCAGCAATGGTTGGCTGCGTCGGTGGGCGAGGCGGGTGTTGCACAACATTGTGCAGTCGTTTCGGTAGACCCGCAGCGCGCCACATCCGCAGGCATTGCATTTGCACACTCGTTTAACATCTGGCCGTGGGTCGGTGGCAGGTATTCGGTTTCTTCCGCTGTCAACTTGGCCAATGTTGTCGCATTTGGCTCTGATGTGTTTGACGATTTTTTAAGTGGGATGCGCCTAGTTGATGAACACTTCATCGACGCACCGTTGGCCAAAAACATTCCCGTGATGATGGGCCTGATCAGTGTGTGGAATCGATCGATTTTGGGTCGTGAAACTCAGGCCGTCGTGCCGTATTCGAGCGCCCTGCGATTGTTTGCGCCGTATTTACAGCAGTTGATTATGGAGAGCAATGGCAAGCAGGTGGGCAGCGACAATGCCGTTGTTGCAACGCAAACTTCGCCCGTTGTGTGGGGCAGCATCGGTACCAATTCGCAGCATGCATTTATGCAAATGCTGCACCAAGGAACTTCTGTAGTGCCAGTGGACTTGATTGGCTTTGCTAAAACATCTGCCGTGCATGACGAGGCGCATGATTTGTTGATGGCCAACATGTTTGCTCAGGCACAAGCGTTGGCGTTTGGTGCAGATTCAACCGAGCCGCAGCGCGCTATGCCGGGCAATCGTGCATCAACAGTGCTGATGGCAAGTGAATTGTCGGCCCAAACGTTGGGCGCACTGATTGCGCTATACGAACACAGCGTTTTTGTGCAGGGTTGTGTCTGGGGCATCAACAGTTTTGATCAGTGGGGCGTTGAATTAGGTAAAAAACTGGCTCAAAACATTTCCCAACAGATTGCGCAAGGTGCGCCAAGTAGCGATCAAGATGCCTCGACCTCTCAATTATTGCAGTGGTATCTCAAACACCAATAAAACATCTAATGTTGCGGGCATGGCCGCAAAGACATCGCAACCCGAGCGCATGATCAACTTGTTGGCACTGCTCGTCCAGCGCAGCCAACCGCTTACGCTCAAACAAATTCGCCAAGAACTTGTCAACCAATATCCAGATGGCGACTCGGCTGCACGTGCTGCATTTGAGCGCGACAAATCTCAGTTGCGCGCGCTTGGAATTCCAATGGACATGATCACGTTGGGTGGCGACAAAGCCGGCGAAGGCGCGTACACCATTGATCGTCGGCAGTTTGAAATTGGTGATCTTGGCCTCAACGAAGCCGAGCGTTCGGCACTTCAGATGGCCATTGCCACCGTGCGCATTGGTGCAAGCCATGGCGACGAAGCACTGTGGAAACTGGGCGGAGAGCGCGCGCTTGACCGGCCGTCAACAAGCGTCAATATTCAAATGGACGATAAGCAACTACCTGCGCTTGCTGCTGGTGTGGTTGAGCATCGAACCCTCAAGTTTTTGTATAAGGGCCAACAACGCCAAGTGGATCCATATGGCTTGTTGTCGCGTGGTGGCTTTTGGTACATCGTTGGCTTTGATCACTTGCGCAACGCCCAACGCGTGTTTCGGGTAGACCGGATTGAGGGCGAAATCACCAACGGTGACGCACAGTCATTTACTCGACCTGATGGTTTTGATCTGGCTAAAGCAGTGCCAACCGAACTGGAGTTGCTAACGGAAGGCGATGGTGATGATGCAATCGCCACTGTGTTGGTAGATGTATCGCTTGCACAACGCGTGAAAGCGGAGTTTGGCGACGGTGCAGTGTTGCGCGAACGAAGTGATGGATCAATCGAATTTGCAATTCCCTGCGCAAACATGAACGCATTTCGTGTCTGGTTGTTTGCGATGGTGGATCGCGCCGAAGTATTGGGACCGCCTCGAGTCAGAGAACATATCGTGAATCATCTGCAGCAGATCGTGGGGAATAACTAGTGGCTCTTCGACGTTCTCGCCGCGGCCCGCGAAGCGCTACCGAGATTGTGGCCGGTTTGATGGTGATGCTGCCATGGCTTGTGGAGCGCAAACGGGTCAAATTATCGGATATGGCCAAGCAATTTAAGTTGACAGAGGCTGAGCTGATTGACGACATCATGATGGCCTCGGTGTGTGGCGTGCCACCATATTCTCCCGACGCGTTGATTGACGTGTTTGTAGACGAAGACGAAGTGGTCGCCGAAGTGCCGTTGATGTTTTCTCGACCATTGCAACTGAACTCGGCAGAAGTGTTTGCGCTTACGGTGATGGGTAAAGCAGCAATGCGCTTGCCCGGTGCCAACAAATCTGGTCCGCTAGCAACAGCACTCAAAAAGCTGCGTCCGTTGTTGCCATCTGACGACGGGGTAGTGGTGGTGGATCTGAAGCCCGTTGCATTTCTTGAAGAATTGCGCAATGCGGTTGCGCCTGGTGCTCATCTGTTGATCACCTATTTCACGCCAGCCTCTGCTGCACGATCTGAGCGCACAATTGTTCCGCGCAGTGTGTTCGAGCGCGGTGGGCATTGGTATGTGTCTGCAGACGACGACAAGTCGGGCGAACTGCGCGAGTTTCGGATCGATCGAATCGAAAAGTTGACTACAACTGGTGGCTTCACTGCACCGAACGAAACGACCAAACGAGTAGCCGACGGCTCTACATGGTTTGATAATGCAGAACTACGAGTGACTCTGAAGGTTGGGCCCTCGGCCAGATGGGTTGTTGAGTCGTACCCGTATATGTCGCGTGAAGTCAACTTGGATGGCAGCACGCTTGTGACAATGGCAGTTGGTAGCGAACATTGGCTGGCCAGGTTGCTGTTGCGGGCGGGCGACGGAGTGCAGGTGCTAGAGCCTGTTGCACTGCAAGACCTGGGCAAGCGAACTGCAGCGCAGATGCTCAATCGCTACGCCTAGCAGCGAGCGCGTTTATTTGGCAGCGAGCGCTTTGGTAAACGACTCGCGATCAAAATAGTCGCGCCACAAAGCGATTTTGCCGTTGCTCACCACAAACAGTCCGGCGATATCAAGTTCGATCCAGCGATCATCCATCTCGAAACGGTCGGTGCGTTCGTTCATCACTACACCGTGGTCCATGTCGCCACTGCTGACCTGATGATGAATGAGCCATTCCACTTTGGTGGCGGCAGCCAAGAAGTCGGACAAGATTTGGATCATTGCTTCTTTGCCAAAAACCTTGGTGATGGGCACATTGTCGTATTCGCAATCATCTGACACCATGTCCATCGCTGCAGTGAAGTGGCTTTGCTCGATGTTTTCGATAAACCGAGTGACGTAGTCGCCGGGGTTGGTGATGTCTTTTGTTGCTATCGAATGAACATGCATGTTTCTAGTTTGGCAGGCTCGTCGTGGTCAAACCGACATAGCAATAATGGACTAAGAAGTCACAGTAGTTATAGAACGATTGGTGTGATGCGAACGCCAATCGGTGATGACAGAGTGAAGCCGGCTTCGTGTCGAGACTCTTCGTTTTCGTCTCCCCAAAACCCGTATTCGTGATTGTCGCGTGCGAACGAGCGACAATTGGCTTTAACGGAACATGAGATGCACAGCGAGTGGGCTTTGTGTTCTCTTCGTACTCTGGCTTGAGGACGTTCGGCAGGCTTGCCAAAAAAGAGTTTTGCGTAGCCCTTGCAATTGGCGAGATGTGCCCACCCCTCTAATGTTCCTTGAACTATTGACGGCTCGGCTTCGCTGTCGTAGGTACTGGAATCATCATCCTGATACAAATCGCTCATGGAAACCTCCTCTGCTTTGAATCTCGTTATTTCACACTAAACAGTCTTGTACCAATAATGTCTACTTGAGATCAAAACTTTCCCGAAAAAAATTGAATTGACGCGAATTGGCCCGAATCGGCGAGACTTTGCTTGGCTAGAGCAGTTCGGCGGCCAGGCTGGCCACCTCACTGCGCTCGCAGGCAGCCAGTGTCACGTGCCCAAAGCATCGCTGGCCAGCAAAGGCATGGATCAAAACGGCTAGAGCGTTATTTGTTTCACCCATATACGGGGCATCGATTTGGCTGGTGTCGCCTGTGAAGACCACTTTGGTGCCCTCGCCGATGCGAGTGAGGATCGTTTTGAGCGTCGTTGGCTCGAGGTTTTGAGCTTCGTCAACTACTACGAATTGTTGTTGCAGCGATCTGCCGCGCAAGAAGGTGACCGACTCGAGGGTGAGTTGACCGCGATCCGTGAGGTCGTCGATGAGTCCTACTGCATCGCGACTTGAGCGTTGATCGGTGAGAGCAACTATTGCATCGTGAATTGCTGCCATCCATGGGTCGAGTTTTTCATTGAGATCTCCTGGCAAAAAACCAACATCGGCACGACCAACAGGCACAAGTGGGCGATACACCGCGAGTCGCTCGTAGCGACGTGCTTCGACAACTTGTTCGAGACCCGCAGCAATGGCCATGACAGTTTTGCCGGTGCCGGCGCGACCGTCGAGCGCAATCACGGTTACTTCAGGGTCAAGTAGTAACTCGAGAGAGAAACGTTGCTCTTTGCTGCGCGACCGCAGTCCCCATGCTTCAGGAGCATTATGCGGAAGCACTTTGAGTTCATTGTTGACGCAACGAGTAAGAGCAGATTGCGAACCACTACGAACCACCGCGAAATTGTTTTCTACAAATGGACCAGGAGTATTGAGCGATGAAACCTCTATACCGCCGCTGCTATAGAGCGAGTCGATGTTTTCGACGCTGGTATCGATCGTGACCCAGCCCATTGGCCTGGTGGATTGACCCGCCCCAACTGGCTGGTGCTCTTCGGCTTGAAGCCCCAAATGAGCGGCCTTAATGCGCAGGGCAGCATCGTTGGAGATCATGCGGGTTGGAGCAACTCGGGCCTGGCCAAGTGCGGCGCCGATGATGCGATTGTCAGGTATTTCAGGGTCTAGGCCATGCTCGATCAGAAGATGGCGTTGGATGCCATTGACCTCGATCTGCACAGTTCCATAGTCGGGCTCGTCGTGCACTCGCATTGGTTCAGCCAACGAGCCGCCAGCTTTTTTACGCAAGTCTTCAATTGTGCGAAGTGCGGTGCGCGCAGAACGACCGACATCATCCATACGAGTTTTCAGTCCGTCCAACTCTTCAACAACAGTGAGTGGAATCACAACATCGCAACCAACGAAGTTGAGCATGCTCATTGGATCTGCAACGAGAACAGAAGTGTCAAGCACAACTCGAGTGGCTCGCGAAGTTGCAGAATCTCTGTTGAAGAGTCGGTGATCTAACTCACCCCGTTCAAGATTCTGTTCTGAGTGCGAGTCATGTGTAAGCAACATTGCTTATTGTGCTGTGTTGATCGGACAGGTTGGTGGATGCTCGCTTCCCAACTTTGGTCTGAATCCGTTATGGCTGTGGAGTTCAAAGTTGTCACCAAAAATTAAACTTGGAAGCTTTCTCCCGAGGGTGGCTTTCGACAATTTTTTCGCAATTTCGAAAAATTTTGGCTATTTTCTGGTTTTTTTCGGAATTATTTTGAAATTTTTTTAAAATATTTCTACAGTCGGAAATTTATGAAAATTTGGGGGCAGTGCACTGGTTTTGAGACGAAGTTTCCTTGATTGTCAGTGCTGGTAACGAGATCACCGCGAATACGTGTTGCAGTTGAAAAATTACCCATAAAAACAAGAATTCACTAGTCGAGATGGTTGGCAAACCCAACACCCATAAGGGTTATCCCATGATCAGCAGAAATGCGTCAGCACAGCACTCTGCGTCGCTCAGGCGACCCTTGGCGACGTCTGAATCGAAAATTTGTGTCCGAATGTCGACGAATTCTTGTCGCGCTGACAAATTTTGCAACTGAGAGAATTTTGGGGATTCACTTTCAAAAACTGGACGCAAAACCGTTCAATGCTTGCAATTTGTCTGCAGACCTACTCAAATATATGACGAAGCGGTATTCCGAAACCGAGAAAGCAAGGTAAGCAATGACAAAAGCAGAGCTCATAGATGCAGTGTCAGAAAAAGCAGGAGTCTCCAAGGCGGAAGCCGAGAAGACAATCGGAGCTTTTTTTGAACTGGTCGTAGCCTCAGCGATTAAGGGTGAGAAAGTTGCATGGCCGGGCTTTGGCTCGTTCAGCACTTCGAGCCGCAAGGCGAGAGTTGGCCGTAACCCACAAACGGGTGCACCGGTTCAAGTTCCAGCCAGTACAGCAATGAAGTTCACTTCAAGCTCAACGCTGAAGAGTGAATTGAATCCAAACCGTAAAAAGTAATACCTAACCAAGGAGAAAATCATGGCAGCAAAGCGCAAAAAGGCAGCAAAAAAAGTAGCTAAGAAGGCACCAGCAAAGCGCAAGAAGGCAAAAAAGGCCGCTAAGAAGGCCCCAGCCAAGCGCAAGAAGGCAAAAAAGGCCGCTAAGAAGAAATAAGGCCTTAGCCAAAAAACAAATCGGTTCGGAGAACTGTGAGACCGGAGGGCTTTGGCCCTCCGGTCTTTTTTTATGTCAAAAAAGAGTGATGTTGTGTTGCTCGAGCCACTGAGTTGGCAGCGCATTCAAGTCATCGGGTGTATCGATGTCAAGGGCAAGTTCGTCGTCTTCAATTATTTCAATGACAAGTCCAAGTTTGGTTGCCTCGGCCATGTGGGCTGCAAAGCTTTTGGCACCGTAGTGGCACGTAAATCCCACACCTGAGGGGATGATCAACACGTTGGTTCCGTCGCGTTGTCGATCGGGCACGATCGTGACCGTGTTGCTCGCAACGCCTGAGCCAAGCAACTCGCGAAGTCTGCTTGGCAGCGGCAAGTCGCTATGCACAATCATGACTCGCTCGTATTCGTGGGCAGCGCTGATGCCTGCTTGAACGGCAGCGTTTAATCCTGCGCCTGATTGAGACACCACGGTGGCACCATGCGAAGTTGCCCACTGCGAAACTTCGGGATTGTCGCAAACCACAAATACAGATGAGCCACGCACAGACTCGAGAACGCCAAGCGCTGTTGTGCGTGCGAGTAGAGCGCGTTGATCTGTGCTGAGCACACTTGAGAGTCGATCTTTGGCCTGCTCGAAAGCCTTGATG
>JAIOXC010000042.1 GCA_021741795.1 Ilumatobacteraceae bacterium
CGACCGCAAGACAATTAACCGCATCGAAAATGGCCATTTCTCGCCTGCCCTCGACACCCTTGTGCGGCTCAGTTCTGCCCTCGCTGTCACCCCCGCCAGCCTGCTCAAGGTCTGAACCTCAACGAGCGTTGAATGGTGGTTGAACGAAAGTTGGCATACCCCCAATAATTATGACTAAGGTACATCTACCAATTACCAAACAGGGGGAAGTACATGTCAGAAATTCATGAAGATATTAAAGAAGTTGTTTCGTCGAGGATCTCTCGTCGTCGCTTCGTACAAGGCGCAGCAGCAGTTACTGCGGGTGCAGCAGTTGTTGGTTTAGCCGCATGTGGTGGCAGTGAATCAGAAGGTGAAACTGCCGACACAACTCCAGCAGAAGTAAAGCCACTTCGCATTGCAACCGGCAAGCAAGAGCACGTAGCAGCACCATGGGAAACCTCGGGTGGTTCGTTGTTTATCTTGAGCATGGTTGGCGAATGGCTGACATGGCAGTTACCTGATGGTTCACTCGAGCCACGTATTGCTGAGAGCTGGACAGCATCAGAAGATGCAAAGTCCTGGACATTCAAGATTCGTCAAGGCGTCATGTTCAACGACGGAACACCACTCACTGTTGACGACATCGTCTACACCTACACAGCCATCTTCGACGAGGCAATCCACAAGGGTGTTTCTCGCTCAAAGGGCAACTACGACAACATCTTGGATGCAGCTGGCGTAGTCAAAGTTGATGAGAGCACAATTCAATTCAACTTGCTCCAGGCAAACGGTAACTTCCCGTACTTCGTGTCATCAGCTTGCTACGGCATGTGCATCATCAAGAAAGATGCATTCGGCGGCGCAGGTTGGGAAGAGACAATGATTGCAGCTGGACCATGGAAAATGGTGAGCCACGTCAACACCGAAAGCACTGTGTACGAAAAGAACCCGTACTACTGGGACACAAACTTTGCCCCTTCATTCAATACGGTTGAGTTGGTTCAGTTTGTTTCGGCTGCAACAGCACTTCCGCAGTTGCAGACTGGCGAGCTTGACTTCATCGGTGCAATGGAAGCCGCTGACGCACTTGCCCTTGATGAGGCCGAGTTCACAATCGCCACACTGCCTGCAGGCGCAGGTTTCGCACACGTCCACATGCGTACCAACTTTGGTCCGTTCCAGGACAAGCGAATCCGTCAAGCTGCAGCACTCACCATCGACCGTCCAGGTTATGTAGACGGAATCATGATGGGTATCGGCGGCCGTGTTGGTAACGACAGCGTTATGGATCCGTACAACACAGCAGACACTTCGGTGCCACAGCGCGTGAAGGACATTGAGAAGGCAAAGGCTCTGATGGCCGAAGCCGGTGTTCCAAACGGTTTCGCAGTCGACTTGTCATCGTGGGCTCGTGACGACATCAACAAGTACGCCAACTTGATCAAGACCTCGTTTGCTGAAATCGGCATCGAAGTCACTTTGGTCATCGACGGTTCAGATGGTGGTTCGGCTGTGTACTACACATACGATCCGTACCCATCCATGCCAGGCAAGGTCAATCAGTTCGACAATCACTCATGGTTGGCTTCCAACTTGGGAATCGTTGACTGGGCAGGCCGTGGTGTTCCAGACCAATACTTGATGCGTGAATGGCGTTCAACTGGTGACTGGAGCGGCGCAATGCTCGACAGTCGCGTAATGGACGCAGCAATTGACGAATACCTACAGGCAATCACTCCAGAGGCCAAGAAGGTAGCAAGTAAGAAGATTCAAGAGGCATCCCTCGACGAGACTCCTTACATCCTTGCCTACACCTCAAACCTCATCACTGCAAGCCGTAACAGCTTGACAGGAATGCTGGTTAACGGAATGGGTCAATTCGATGCGAGAACAGCAACAAACGCATAAGTAAATAACTCAAAAGCAAGACAGAAGAGCCAGGGCTTTACCGCCCTGGCTCTTTTTTATTTGCCAATTGTCTACAGCGGCTATTTATAACTACACTCATCCGAGGTATGAAACGGTTCATTCTGCAGCGTCTCGGTCTTGCCGTCATCACAGTATTCCTTGTGTGCGTAATCGTTTTCTTCTTAACCCATATTCTTCCGGGAGATGTTGCTCGCCAATACTTGGGCAGAGGTGCCACAGAGGACGACCTCAGAGATTTTCGTCGACTCTTTGATCTAGATAAGCCACTACTCACTCAATTGTTTTCTTGGATCAATGATCTCATTCACTTCGATCTCGGGCAATCAATGCAGTATCGAGGTCCTGTTTCAGAATTACTCGGGCCAGCGATTGGCTACTCATCCAAGCTTGCGGCCGTTGCATTCCTCATCATCGTGCCCCTCAGCATTGCTGGTGGTGTTCTTGCTGCAGTGAACCGAGGCAAGAAGATCGACCGAGCAATCACTGTCGGTGGTTTATCCGCAGCAGTCATTCCAGAGTTTGTATGGGCAATCATCTTGGTGCTCCTCTTTGGAGTGACATTCGAGATATTTCCAGTTACTGCATTCCCAGGCAAAGGAGACAAGACAGTCCTGAATCAAATCTGGCACTTAGTGCTTCCGTCCATCTCGCTGCTCTTAGTGCTGTTCGGTTACATCGCACGTATCACACGTGCAGGCGTCATCGAGGCTCTCGACTCCGATTACATGCGCACCGCTGTGCTCAAAGGACTCACTCGTCGTAAGGCAGTTATCAAGCACGTGCTTCGCAACGCCCTGTTACCGACTATCGCTGTTATCGCTTCTCAAGTCCCGTACCTCATCGGCGGATTAATTGCAGTGGAAATCGTCTTCAACTATCCCGGTTTTGGAACAATTCTGAAGGGCGCTGTGGACGCACGGGACTATTCGGTACTGCAAGCCGGCGTCGTTGTATCAAGTTTGGTCATTGTCTCGTTTCAACTCATTGCAGACATTTTGTTTGCGGTTTTGAATCCACGTATCCGTCAGAAGATTTCAGAATGAACGACACAACTGCAACAACCATTGCGAACAAGTCCAACCTTGAGCGCAAAACAATCCGTCGAGAACGCGTCAGGCTTGTCCTCAGAGACAAAACGTTTCTTATCGGCGCACTCATTTTAGGTATATGGCTTTTCATTACCGTTTTTGGCAATTTCCTTGCGCCACACGCAGCAGGCGATCAAGACTTCCAATTCGTTTCAAAATCACCATCGCTCAAATTTCCGTTTGGTACCGATTCAAACGGTCGCGACGTTTTTTCAAGGGTCATCCTTGGCACTCGACTGATTGTCGTGATGGCGTTCTCAGCCACCGTGCTCGGCACCGTTTTAGGAACGTCACTCGGACTCGCCACCGGTTATTTCAAAGGCAAGTTTGACATGATCGTGATGCGCCTCATCGAAGCCGTCTCGGCAATTCCCGTTTTAATCATTGCGCTCTTGGCAATTGCAGCACTTGATGGAAGGTCGCCAACCCTGACTGTCATCGTGATCGGTTTCGTGTTCACGCCAAACATCGGTCGCACAGTGCGCGCCGCAGTGCTCGGCGAATCCGAACTCGAATACGTGGCAGCAGCACGACTACGCACCGAACGCACCCGTCACATTCTGTTCCGTGAAATCTTGCCCAATGTGTTGCCGCCAATCATCGTCGAGTTCACCGTGCGCCTCGGTTACGCAATTTTTGCAATCGCGACGCTTTCATTCCTCGGCGCTGGAGTCGAATACGGTTCGCCAAACTGGGGTTCACAGATTGCCGAAAATTGGGGCAACATTTACTCAAACGTATGGTGGCCCACAGCATTCCCGGCTCTGGCTATTGCTTCACTTGCAGTAAGCATCAACCTCATATCTGACAGCTTGCTGGAGATCTTCGAATTATGAGCGACGCACCAGCACTCGAATTTCGTGATCTTGAAGTTGCGTACACCGTTCGCGGAATTGACCGTGAGGTACTGCGCAAAGTTTCGTTCTCCATCGCCCCAGGTGAGGCGTACGGCCTTGTAGGCGAGTCAGGTTGCGGCAAATCCACTGCCGCATTTGCAGCTATGCGCTATCTACCACGCAACGGCAAAATCACCAGTGGCTCAATTCTGTTTGAGGGCCAAGACATTGTTGGCATGAGCACAAGCGACATCAATACCTTGCGCAGGTCGGCAATCTCGATGGTGTACCAAAACCCAGCGACTGCGCTCAACCCTACGATTCGCATCGGTGACCAAGTCGCTGAAGTTTTTGCGCTGCAAGGTCTTTCCAAGAGTGATGCGCTCGCAAAAGTAGAACAAGCACTCATCAAGGTACAGATCGCCGACCCAACAAAGGTGATGCGCAGGTATGCCCACCAATTGTCTGGTGGCATGGCTCAACGCGTAGTTATTGCTATGGCCCTTGCGTCCAACCCTCGCCTCTTGGTGATGGATGAGCCAACGACTGGACTTGATGCAACAGTTGAAGCCGAAGTACTCGACTTGGTACGCAAATTGCGCAAAGAATCTGGAACTGCCGTGTTGTTTATTAGCCACAACCTCGGAGTAATCCGCCACATGTGCGATCGCGTTGGCGTGTTGTATGCCGGCGCACTTGTAGAACAAGGTGCCACTGAAGACATCTTCTCGAATCCGAGCCACCCGTACACCGTTGGTCTGTTGCGATGCATTCCTCGCGGTGGTTTACACAAGAACACCGACCGCCTCGACACGATCCCCGGCACTCCTCCGGCGCTTGGCACCCACTTTGATGGCTGTGTGTTTGCCGATCGCTGCGCATTGGTCGAAGACAAGTGCCGCACCACACAACCAGAGATGGTCACGGTTGGACAGTCTCATGTTGCTCGTTGCTTCCACACCGACAAAGCAGGTTCGATGCCTCGCGCAATCGACACAGTATCTGTCAGCGTGAGTCAAAACCCAAATCGTGCAACTACTGGTACGCGACTGCTCGACATCGATCACCTGTCAAAAGCATTTACTCAAGATGGCCACGCAGTACATGTTGTCAACGACGTTTCATTGCAAGTCGGTGTCGGCGAAACACTTGGTCTCGTCGGTGAGTCAGGCGCAGGCAAGACAACGATTGCCAAACTTATTCTTGGTCTCTACGGCTCCGACAGTGGCAGCCACGTTGTGCTCGACGGAAAAGATTTGGCAGGCACTCTCAACAAGCGCGACATCAAAGATGTCGGTGCCATGCAGATCGTGTTTCAAAACCCAGACCAAGCACTCAACCGTCGCCACAGCGTGACACGCATTGTTGGTCGTGCAGTACAAAAACTACGTGGTCTGTCTGCCGATGATTCGACCGACCGAGCCCACGAATTGCTCTCTGGCATGCGAGTTGAAGCAACGCTTCATAGTGCACGCCCAGTACAACTTTCTGGAGGACTCAAACAACGTGTTGCAATCTCGCGCGCATTCGCTGGTGCACCACAACTTGTTGTCTGCGACGAACCAACTTCTGCCCTCGATGTTTCAGTGCAGGCAACGATCCTCAACTTGTTGGTCGACTTGCAAAAGCAAGACGGAACCAGTTTTATTTTTATCTCCCACGATCTCGGCGTTGTCAGATATATTTCCGACAAAATTGCAGTGCTGTACCTCGGCCGTGTCGTCGAGTTCGGAGACTCCAATCGAGTCTTCCAGGGCCCACACCACCCATACACCGAAGCATTGTTGTCGTCGGTACCAAATATTGACGGGTCAGTACGCAAGCGAATCCCCCTCACTGGTGTTATCCCAAGCCCATCAAACCCGCCATCTGGTTGTGTTTTGCACCCGCGCTGCCCGCGCATGGCTGGCAGCGGTGTGGAGCACTTGTGCACAAGCGTTGAGCCTGCGCTCACCGAGGTCGAGCCTGGTCATTTCATGCGTTGCCACATACCGCTCGATCAATTGCGCACAGTCCAGACCCAATAGTCACTTGGGTTTACCCCCCTCAAGGACTTGACTATTACGGGCAAATGTCCATAGAGTGAACAAATCGGATTGGGGTCATTCCGGCTTCACACGAATCAACAGGGGGAAATTCCTACATGAATCAAACATCCACGAAAAGTGGGCTCTTCCGAAAGGTATCGATTGGTCTAGGACTTGCACTTGCAGTCTCAACCATCGGCATTTCTGGCAGCAGCGCAAAATCAGTTCCACAAGCTAAGCGCACGGCCAAAGACATGATCATCTTGATCGGTGAAAAAGATGCCGGCTGGTGCACACAAGATTCGCCGGGTGGTGGACAAATTGGAGCCTCTGGCTCAGTGCTCGAAAGTCTCACTATCAAGAACAACAAGGGCGACATCGTTCCTTACTTGGCAGAATCAGTGAAAGCGTCGAATGGCAATAAGACATGGACGATCAAACTTCGTTCTGGCATCACATACAGCGATAACACACCGCTCAACGCCGACAACCTGATTGCGAACTTCCGTTCACTCGCGGGTATCGGTCTGCTGTACAAGTCGGGCCCAGCTCCCTCTTTGCCAGCAATTGCTTGGCAACAAAATTTTGACATTCCTGGTTTTGCAGGTCTAAAGAAAATGCTCACAGGCTTGGCAACATCAGGTCCAGCATTCTTGGCAACAAGTGCCGAATACGGCAAGATGTTGGTGGGCGAAAAGAAGGCCTTTGTCAAAATTGACGATCTCACCGTGCAAGCCAACCTTGCGGTACCTCGTCCAAACTTTGCCTACAACTTGTGGAGTGAAGGTCGTGTCCGCATGATGTCAACCGCATCGCTCGGAAACGCGGCATGTGGAAAGACAATGGCGGTTGGTACTGGACCATTCAAGATCAAGTCAAAGGGCATTGACCCATTCGTGACAGAACTTGTGAAAAACACAACGTACTGGCGCAAAGATGCAGCTGGAAAACAGTTGCCATACGCCGACTCCATCACATTTAAAGTGGTGCAAGACGGTGGACAGCGCGTAAACGCAATGGCAAAAGGCCAAGCAGATGTAGCTTTGTTCGGTGCCACATCGGGTCAACAGTTGAATCGTATTAAGGACACCCTTAAAGACAAGATGTCGCTGTACGTAGGACCTCGTGAAACCAACTGGGCGTTCCACCTCAATACGTTTAAGGCGCCTTTCAACAATCTTTTGGCTCGTGAGGCATTTGCTTATGCACTGGATCGCGAAACTTTTGCAAAGATTTCCTGCAAGGGCAACTGTGAAGCCGCTGTTGCAATGGCTCCAAAGATGCACCCATATTTCAGCAAGAAGGGTGCAATCACGTTTGACTTGGCAAAAGCCAAAGCAAAAGTAAAGGCCTACAAGGCTGAGACTGGGAAGGCTCTTGAGTTCCAGATGCCAATTTCTGACACAACCGAGTCGACGACTGATGCAAACCTGGTTTGTGGAATGATGAAGGCTGCCGGAATCGGCTGCACACTCATGGCGCCAATCACAAGTGCTGCCTACATCTCACGAGCATTCGAGTTTGGACAGCAAGTAACTTGGTTCAACGTGATGGCTGGTAAGTATGCAGAATTCGCCAACCTCTTCTCCACAACTTCGGACCTGGAGCTTTCGGGCTACAGACTTCCGAAGGCAGTCGGCGGAGTAGGCGACGGCCAACTCGCAGCATGCTTCGATAAGGCATGGGAAACTTCTTCTCCTGCAAACAACACATTGAAGACTTGTGCGGAAGAACTTCAGTCCAAGAGTTATTGGACTGGTGTTTACACCGAAGGACTTTTCGCTGCAGTTTCAAACAAGGTCACTGGCTTTGGAGAAACGACCTTGCCAAACGGCAACAAGCGTGCAGGCCTGATTGCAGGTAACTTCGATGTGGCATCACTGATTGGTAGCTAATTACATAGCAAACTAATTTCATTTCGTATATCGTGAAAATGCGGTGGGAGAAATCCCACCGCATTTTTATTTCTTAGAATCCCCTACTACAATTAATCACTAAGTTCATCAAACAGAAAATCTCCCACCATGCAAAAACTCATTCGAACCACGCAGCGGCTTTCACAAGTTGCATTGGTTCTTTTTTTTGTTACTTTTCTAGTGACACTTTTGGTACGACTCTTGCCCGGTGATATTGCCACATCTTTGCTCCCCTTTGGCACGGCAGAAGAACAGGCGCAACTGCGGACCGAACTGGGCCTTGATACAAATATCTTCGTGTACTACTTTGATTGGCTACGAAACTTCCTACAGGGAGACCTCGGCGTTTACTACAACGCCGGTGAGTCGTATGCGGACGCATCAATGACCGTTTGGGCGATGCTGTCTCTCACGATTCCACGAACACTGCTGATCATGGTCTACACGCTCGGTTTTTCGCTTCTCTTTTCAATCCCTATCGGCATGCTGCTTGCGTACAAAGCCGATACCCGCATAGACAAAGTAATCAGCAACACCCTCTTCGGACTATCGTCTATCCCCAACTTTGCGGTTGGTCTCGGTCTTGCATACATAATTGGTGTCAAATTCGAGCTATTAAATCCGATTGGTTACGTCACTTGGGGCGAGGGATCGGTTGAACACATTAAATCAGTGATTATGCCAGTCCTTAGCCTTTCGCTAGGGCTCATCGCAACCTTTGCCCGCCTCTTGCGTGCCGACATTATTTCAACCCTCAAAGAAGACTTTGTGACGATGGCATCTTCGAAAGGCCTCTCCAATCGTTGGATCCTCTGGCGACACGTTTTTCGTCCGTCGAGTTTGAGCCTGTTGACTGCTGCAGCACTCAACATGGGGTCCCTAATCGGTGGTGCAGTAATCATCGAGGCCATTTTTGCACTTAACGGGGTCGGTATGTTTTTGGTTACATCAATCGCACTGCGTCAATACCTCGCGATCCAGTCCACAGTGGCCCTCATCGCAATCTCGTATATCGTCTTCAACTTGATTGTTGATGCCTTTATGCCCAAAATTGACCCGAGAATTAGGAGTCATCATGGCGCTTAATCCCAAAATCCTTGCAAACAAACCGATTGGATACCGCCTCTCAGTCCTGTGGCTTGGAGTATGTGCAGTTTTTAGTATTTTTGGAGAACTCTTCCCACTCCCTGCGTGGGATTATTCGAACCCAGATGTGCTCGGTGTTGGAATGTTCTCACCTGGACACATTTTTGGAACCGACTACATTGGCGTCGATCAACTTTCGGCCATCATTCATGGAACTCGATATTCACTGGGCATCGCATTCGTCACCGTCTTCTTTGGGATGGTTATTGGTGGTTTTTTGGGAATTCTTGCGGCATACCGACGCGGTTGGGTGGATGCAGTGATCTCCATGTATTTCAACACGACGCTGTCGATCCCAACCCTCATCATGGTTGTCACTATGGTTGCAATATTTGCAAGCCCAGATCCCTTCAACCCCTCCACCACTATTCCTCGAGTATTTGTGGTGATCATTGCCATAACGTTCGTTCTCATACCTGTGCTCGGTCGACTCGCGCGATCTTCTGCTCTTTCATGGACAGGTCGAGAATTTGTTCTTGTTGCCAAATCAATGGGCATGAAGCCTCGGTCAATACTCTGGCAACACATCGTTCCAAACGTGCTGCCCGCAATGCTCTCGGTTGGCTTTTTGGCTGCGGGCGTAGTCATCATCGTTGAAGGAGGACTTGCCCTTTTAGGTGCTGGCGCAGAGCCCGGTGCTAGCTGGGGTTCTCTTCTTGCACGAAATCGCGGAGATATTTCTCTCATCCCACATACGACATTCATTCCTGTATTTTTTATTTCAATCACCGTCATGGTTCTTAACTACTTCGGCGATTACTTCCGAAATCAGATTGACGGCAGAGAGTCACGCATATGAGCGATTTGATTGCAATTACAGACCTCGTAGTCGATTTCGACACAAAGCGTGGAATCCTTCATGCTGTGCGCGGTGTCTCCCTCAACATTGCTGCCGGTGAAAGCGTTGGCATCGTTGGAGAATCGGGTTCTGGCAAAACCGTATTCTCTCGCGCCACCATGGGACTGCTTCGCGGTAGGAAGGTCCACCGCACTGGAAAAATCATCTTTGAAGGCACAGATCTTCGCACACTCAACAGTGAGCAAGTGCGTGAATACTGGGGCACCAAAATTGCCATGGTCTTCCAAGACCCAATGACCGCTCTCAACCCTGTGCGCCGTATTGGTTCACAGATGACTGAGTCACTCATTAAGCGACTCGGTATGTCTAAAGAAGATGCGAAAAAGCGAGCAATCGAACTTCTTGCTCAGGTTCGCCTCCCCGAGCCAGAACTTGCCCTGAACAAGTACCCGCACCAATTGTCAGGTGGCATGCGCCAGCGCGTAATGATCGCGATGTCGATTGCATGCAATCCAAAACTCTTGTTTGCCGATGAGCCAACAACCGCCCTCGACGTCACTGTGCAGGCACAAGTACTCGAGTTGTTGGCAGACTTGCGCAGAGACATGGGCATGGCAATGGTTATTGTCACTCATGACCTCGGCGTTGTGGCTGGTTACACCGACAGAATCGCAGTGATGTACGGCGGCGAAATTGTTGAGTTAGCAACGACCACCGACTTGTTTGCCAACACCAAGATGCCATATACCGAAGCTCTCATGAACGCAATTCCACGCATCGACCGTAAGCGTGGCTCAAGCCTCGCCGCAATCGAAGGCATGCCACCAGATCCGACGACCAACCATACCGGTTGCGCATTTGCGGCTCGTTGCCCCTACGCACAGCAAAAGTGCCACGATCAACACCCAGAGTTAGTTGATGCTGGCAATGGCCACCTGTATCGCTGCTT
>JAIOXC010000043.1 GCA_021741795.1 Ilumatobacteraceae bacterium
TGCGTGCGGTCAATGAAATCGTTTGGCACCAGCAACACCTGTGCGCCAACCAAACTATGCGCGGCCAAATGTTCGTTGTACTTATTCATCAACTGACTTTGTCCAACAGCAGCAAGCGCCTGCAGAGTCTGAGTGTCGGTTGGGCGCTGAGCCAAACCAAGTGCACCTACACCACCTGCGATTGCCCCAGACGTAACGACGATCACTTCGTTGCCCTCGTTACGCACGCGGGCCACCTGCTCACACAATGCACGAATCGCTTCGTTCTTGATAGCGCCATGCTCATCAGTTACTGATGATGTTCCAATTTTTACAACGATTCGCATCTCTACGTCTCCGGTGTGTACTCGAAACTAAAGGCCCCAATATGCACAACTGCTCCATCACTTGCTCCGGCTCGCGACAACAGACGTGCCACGCCCAGTCGCTTCAGTCGCTCATCAATGTAGTTAAGTGCGTCGGGCGTCGACACATCACTTAAGGCAACCGACCGCTCAACATCGCGACCAATCAATCTAAATTCATTGTCGCCCATGCGTTCAATATGTGTGCCCTCTGGTTCTGGGCGAATTACGACCGATGACTCTTGGGACGGCACGAGCGTGCGTGCGCGTTGCACCAACTCTGCAAGTGCTCCCAATATTGGTCGCACTCCATCACCAGTCACAGCCGACATCCGTTGGCCCTTCCATGCAAGCATCACTTCTTCGGTTGCTGCATCTGTTTTGGTTCCAACAACAATTCGTGGTCGCTCGAGCAACTCTGGCTGATAGGCCTGCAACTCTTGCAACAAAATTCGTTCTTGCTCATCGGCAGACACTTCGTCCATCGGCGCAAGGTCGACAAGCACACACAACACGCGAGCACGCTCGATGTGGCGCAAAAACTGGTGCCCGAGTCCGCGACCTTCGCTGGCACCCTCAATAATTCCTGGAATATCGGCGATAATGAATTCACTCGAACCGCCCATGCGCACGACGCCAAGGTGTGGCTCAAGCGTGGTAAATGGATAGTTAGCAATTTTTGGTTTTGCTGCGCTCACTGAACTAATAAATGTTGATTTACCCGCGTTTGGAAAACCAACAAGCGCTACGTCGGCCATCAATTTGAGTTCAAGTTTTAGCCAGCGGTCTTTGCCATGCTCGCCTTGTTCCGCAAACTTTGGTGCGCGCCTGCGGTTCGACAAAAAGCGCGCATTGCCTCGTCCGCCCTGACCACCTTTTGCAGATTGCCAACGAGTGCCGTTGACAGCCAAATCGGCCAAAATTTCACCTGTGTACATATCGCGCACAACGGTGCCTTCAGGAACTTTGATGATCATCTCTTCGCCACGGCGACCGTGCAGGTCCTTGCCCATTCCGTGCACGCCATCGCCCGCCCGTCTGTGGGGGTGATCCCGAAAAGCCAACAACGAAGCAACGTTGTGGTCGGCCACGAGCCACACAGATCCGCCGTCGCCACCATCACCGCCGTTTGGGCCTCCAAAAGCAACTGGGCCTTCGCGCCTGAAACTGACACAGCCTGCACCACCGTCGCCACCGCGGACGTTTAATTGGGCTTCATCGACAAAGGCACTCATAGGGGCTATCAATCCTACTAGTACACCCTCCACGTATCGTGTAGATATATGACATCTGAACCAATTTCGCGCAGCGTGACATGGGCTCAAACAATGGATGGCTTTGCGTCAGACGATCAAATTCGTTTCGCTCACAAAGACTCGTGGTCGGGTCCTGGCCAAAGGCAAATCATTGATCGCGCCGAGCGCGAGTCACGGGAAGACTCAGTTCTTGCACCGCTGGCGACACGTGCATTCGGTGCTGGCAATCGTGCGCATGCTGTAGAAGCAGACCCATTTCGCACCTGTTTCGAGCGTGACCGCGACCGCATCTTGCATGCTTCTGCATTTCGGCGTCTTGCAGGCAAAACTCAAGTGTTTGTGTTTCCACAAGACCATCAACGCACTCGCCTCACGCATGCTCTCGAAGTTGCCCAAGTCGCAACGTCGGTTGCACGCGCACTTGGGCTCAACGTTGCACTCACCGAAGCAATTGCACTCGGTCACGACTGCGGTCATGGTCCGGGTGGCCATGCATCCGAAGATGCTTTAAGTCCGTTTGTTCCCCAGGGTTTTGATCACGCCGTTTGGGGCGCCGACGTCACCTTGGTCCCACTCAATTTGTGTGTCGAAACCCTCGACGGCATTCGCAATCACTCGTGGTCGCGTCCTGCACCAATGACACCTGAAGGCGAAGTCGTTTCGTGGGCAGATCGCATCGCCTATGTGTGTCACGACTTTGAAGATGCCGCAGCAACCGGAATTGTCACCTTCAACCAACTTCCAGAACAAGTACGCACACATTGCGGCACCGCTCGCTCTCAACAACTTCGCTCATTCATTTCGTCAATGATCGCAGCAACTGCTGCAACCGGCCGTATCGGCATGCAACCGCAACAAGCCGACGCTCTCGCAGAGTTTCGTCGCTTCAACTACGACAACATTTATATGCGCGATGCATCTCGCAATCAAGCGAAATCAGTTATCGATCTTCTGCAAGCACTCGTCGAGCACTATGCGAGTCATCCACATTTGATGCTCACCGACAGCGATCAAGATGCGAGCCTTGCAAAACACATTGCACCCGCACATTCAACTGAAGCACTGCATCACGCAGTTGCATACGTTGGAGGAATGACGGACAGGTTTGCCTGCCGACAAGGCACAGCACTTCTTGGTTGGGACGCGAGCAGACTCCCTCAGGGAATCGATACGAATTAGTTGTTTGGAACGACGTCGACAACCTTGCGGCCGCGACGCTCACCAAACTTGACACTGCCATGCGAAAGCGCAAACAGCGTGTCGTCTTTGCCAATGCCCACGTTGTTACCTGGGTGCACTTTTGTGCCGCGTTGACGAATCAAAATTGTTCCTGCTGTGATCTTTGTGCCGTCAAATACTTTGACGCCGAGACGTTGCGCGTTCGAATCGCGACCGTTGCGGGTTGAACCGCCACCCTTGGTTTTCGACATGAGAGTTAGCCTTTCTGAATGCTGGTGATTTCAATCACCGAGTACTTTTGACGATGACCAAAACGACGACGCTGGTTGGTACGACGCTTGTAAGTAAAGCCGTCGATCTTTGGGCCAGCAGCAATGCCCATGACCTTTGCGGTCACCGACGATTTAGCGAGTTGTGCAGGAGTGGTCAAGATGGTTGAACCGTCCACGAGCATGATTGGGGTGAACTTCACCTCTGAGCCCTCTTGAGCATCGAGCAGTTCGACATGGACCTGTTGGCCCTTGGCGACCTTCTCTTGCTTGCCTCCGGATGCGATAATTGCGTACATAAGAAGTTCTTACCCTATCCCTTTGGTTACCAGTAACCCAACCACCGGTTGGGGGTTATTTAGTCCAGCATTGACAGATCGAGCGTAAATCCGCGACTGTCACAAACTGCGCAGGCATCAGCAAAACTCGTCAACAATCCTTCTCCAATACGTTTGCGGGTCATCTCCACAAGGCCAAGCTCCGATATTTCAAACACTTGGGTGCGAGTCTTATCTCGCGCAAGTGCGTCCTTAAATGACTCCAAAACCTTGCGACGATTTTCCCTGATCTCCATGTCGATGAAGTCAATGACGATGATGCCACCAATATCGCGCAGGCGCAATTGTCGAGCGATTTCTTCTGCGGCTTCAAGGTTGTTATAGAAAACAGTCTCTTCCAGGTTTGACTTACCAACGTTTTTGCCCGTATTCACGTCGATCACCGTGAGTGCTTCGGTGTGCTCAATGATCAGCGATCCACCAGAAGGTAGCCACACTTTCTTGTCGAGCGCCTTGAGCAATTGCTCGTGCACGCGATATTGCTCAAACAACGGAAGTTCGTCGGCTGCAGGGTTGTACAACTCGACACGATCGGCAAACTCTGGATTAAACGCCTGAATGTAATCGCGCACTTCAGCAAACAACACTGGGTCGTCAATTACAACGCCGCGATACTCGCTTGTAAATTCTTCACGAATTACGCGCACTGCCAATGGCGGCTCGCGGTACAACAACGTTGGTGAGTTGGCTTTCTCTGCCGCACTACGAATGGCATCCCACTGCGCAAGCAATCTGGTCATGTCGGTGGTGAGTTCATGCTCTGTCGCGTTCTCCGCAGCCGTACGCACGATAATTCCGTGCTGCTCTGGCTTGATTCGATCAAGAATTCCACGCAATCGACGACGCTCGCCTTCTGGCAATCGCTTCGAAATTCCATACGTTCGCGAGTCTGGAATCAGAACTACAAAACGTCCTGGCAACGACACTTCTTGCGTTAGGCGACCGCCCTTTGCAGCGATTGGATTCTTGGTTACTTGACACAAAATCAACTGTCGTGCTTTGAGCACTTGCTCAATGCGTGGGTCTGCGCCCTGTTCAACAACATCTTCTTTATCAAACTGCACATCGCCGCGATACAACACGGCATTTTTTGGCGTGCCGATATCAACGAATGCGGCCTCCATACCTGGCAACACATTTTGCACGCGACCAAGATAAATGTTTCCGTGAATCTGCGAGTCGTCATCAGCTGGTCGAGATACGTAATGCTCAATCAGGCTTCTGCCCTCAAGCATTGCAACTTGCGTGAAATCTGGTCGCACTTGAACACACATGAGGTAACGACCAACAGCCTTGCCATTGCGCTCTTTGCCCTTACGGCGCTCCATCAATTCTGCATCGGTGCCCGGTGTCGTTTCACGGTCATCTGAGCGATTGCTTCGACCACGGCGGTTACGTCCACCTCGTTTGCCCCCGCGACGGCTCTTATTGCGCTCGCCAGATTCTTGTGATTTGTCGGTGTTGTCGCTTTGTTGAGCACCCTGCTTCGATTGCTTTGCAGTCTGCACTGCGGGCGATGTCGATTGAGCGCTTGGTGGTGCTGGACGAGTGTCGCCAATCTGGGGTTTTCGCACCAAAGCCTCGCCTGCCACTTCGGCCGACATCATGCGACCTTCTTGGGGCGGGTCTGGAAGCTCAAGCGGCTGGCGCTGAACTCGAGGTGGTTGCTGGGCACGAACAGCGGTCGGCGTCTCGCTCTCGTTATCGCCGCGAAGATCATCTGTGTCATTTTCGTCGTAATCGTCTGAGTCGTTGTGCACTGTGTTGGTATTTACTGCTTGAGTTCGTGTGCCACTGGCACTTGTGCGATTGCGATTTCGACCTCCGCGGCGACCACGACGGCGCTTTTTGGCAGCAGCAATCGCCGCAGTTGACTCTGGGCTGAGGGCAGGACGCTGCGCTGGTGCGTCGTCAGTTGACGTATCAACAGTCGGTGCATTGTCAGCTGAATTGCCTGAATACTCGGACGCAGGTGCCCCTGGAACTACTTCACTCATGTCTTGCTCGTTTCCTTGATGAGATATCGCACCGAGGTGGCAGCGTTGCCGTCCACGTGCAATATCGTCGCGGTCCAGCGCTTCGAAAGAGGAAGACTCGTCTTCGCACTTTCGGATCGCTATCGCGTGATCGACCTTTGGATGGGCAAATCGCCCGTCCTATCTCTCAAGGCTACCCCCTGACCCCTTACCAAATGCGGCACATTTGGGGCTTTGTTGGCCTGTCTATTCCAGGCGCCTCATATGCACGCTCTGCACAAGACCCACCATGATCCCCATCGCCAACATGTGCGACCCCCCATACGAAATAAATGGGAGCGGTAGACCGCTTACGGGGGTCAATCCAAGGGTCATGCCAATGTTCTGGAAAATTGTGAATGTCATCAGGGTAAAAATTCCGCATGTCATATAAAAACTAAAGCGGTCTCTCGCCATCTGGGCAATGCGCCACACTCGCCACAACATCACAGCAAATAGCGCAATTACTACTCCTCCACCCAACATTCCAAATTGCTCGGCAATCGCCGAAAATGGAAAATCGGTGAACTGCACGGGGATGTATTTGCCATTTGTTAATGGACCATCCAAATATCCTTTACCGAAAAAACCACCTGTCGACACTGCACGTTTTGCAAACCGCACTTGCAACACCACAGACTCAAGAGCTTTGTCGCGCGAGTCTTGGTTCAGCCATGAAACTAAACGTCGCAATTGATACGTACCGATAAATCCATTGACCATTACCGTGCCCATAGTTGCGATCGAGAGCCCGGTGATCATTAACAAATATCGGCGACGCGCACCAGCAACGAGCAAGATGCCAACAACACCAGCCACAATTACCGTTGCCGACCCAAGGTCAGGTTGTATTAAAATGAGCGCAACAGGCGCACCGACGATATACAGCGACATCACAAAGTGATGCCAATCAATCTTGGTATCGCTCGCTTCACTGAAATAGCTGGCAATCAAAATGAGAATGACGGGCTTCACAAACTCGGCTGGTTGGAGCGAAAAGGAAACAATCGGCACATTAAATGACAAACGCGCGCCGCCCCGCACGGCTCCGTACACGAGCACCAAAACAAGCAGCAACATCAATCCGCCGTACAGCGCGCCAACTTGTGTTCTAAACCACTCATGGCCAAGAGCCATCACGATCGCGGCAGCCGCAGCAGCAGCAATGATGTAACCAGCCTGGCGTTGTGTATAAAAATATGGATCAAATTCTTGATCGAGCAACCGCAAGTGTGTGGTCGAAAAAACGTTGAACAAGCCGATGATCGACTGCAACGCTACGACCGCAATTAAAATCCAGTCGATGTTGCGAATTGGGTCTGCATAGCTTCCACTAAATCCAAACGCGCCACTGTTGGTTGGCTGACCAAACTTGCGTTTCAATGTTTGCAGCGACATCAGTCCCGACTATCCGATCGCCCGCCAGCCAAGCACGACGGATTACGCAGGTACGACGGTGGCGCGGCAATTCCACTCTGAATATTCAGTGGATCAGCAGCGATCACGCCGTCCAATTTGTATCGCTGTGCCAGTGCTGTAAAAATACATTTCACTACAGGTGCAGCAGCCTGCGACCCGTATCCGGATTTCTCCAAATATGCAAATGCCGAATATGGCTGCAATGGATCAAGGCTGAATGCACCAAACGCCGATGAGTCATTCCATGGCAAGTTGCCAAAGCCCTGCGCTGTGCCGGTTTTGCCAGCAATCGGAAGCACGTCGTACGGGTACCCCTTAAACAACAGCTCGCCTGTTGTCTTGTGGTAGTAATCAAAATTTACTCCCGGACCAGTGATTACTCGCGCCATTCCGCGCACAATTGGGGCAAGTCGATCGCCAGTCATGTCTACGGTGCTCACAGGCTCTTGGGCATCAAATCGCTCAACGACACTCGACAATGTGAGGTCTGCAACTCCCGGTGTTTTGTCGGGGGTTCCTGGTGCAAGCACTTGTTGTACGACGTGAGGTGTAAACAATTTGCCTCCATTGCCAAGCACGCCATATGCGGCTGCTACTTGTAGCGGAGTTGCCGACAACAAACCCTGACCGATTGAAAACAACACCTGATCGCCGACATAGTACGCCTTGCCTGATTCTTGCGAAATGGCGCCAATATCGGCCATTCGTTTCTTCAATGCCTTACTCGGAATCGTTCCAGCAAATTCGTTTGGTAAGTCAATATTCGTCGGCGAACCAAAACCAAACAGTCGCACCTGCTCTTCAAGAATTGGCTTATATCCGCGCTCAGTCAAGATCTGCTCGCCAATTTTGTAAAAAAACGCGTCACTCGAAACCGCGAGCGCGTCTTCAACTGTTACGTTTCCAAATCTGCATGGCGAGCCTGTTGCTCGACACACGGCGTTTCTAAATACACACTTCACACCCTGTTGACATCTGTCGCTTGGAATACTCTCCAACTTGTAGGTACCTCGATCGTCAAACACGTATGCAGCATTGCCCGGCAATTGCCCAGTGTTCAGTGCCGCATATGCAACGAATGGTTTAAACGACGACCCCAAGTTGTAGCGACCAGAAATTGCGCGGTTGACCAATACCGACAAGTCGGGGTCATCCGTTTGCGGAAACACTTGAGCAAATTTATTGCTCGACACTCCCCCGGTGAACCAACGATTATCAAATCTCGGATACGAGGCCATCGCAATCACTTGACCGGTGTCATGATTCATCACCACAACCGACCCAGCAGGAGCCTTGTAGTAAACAGCATCTGGAAATAGCGGATCGAGCGTGCCGTCAGGCAACCGCACGTTTCCTGCTTCAACACGACGACGAAGTACAAGTTGAGTTTCAAGAGCCTGCTCGGCAAATTGTTGTAGACCCATGTCAATAGACAAGTGCAAGTCGTTGCCAACAATCGGCTCAACTCGCTCAATGAGCCGCAACAATTTTCCTTGCGCATTTACTTCATAACGCACATAACCTGGCGTCCCGCGCAAGATGGGTTCATACGATTGCTCAACTCCGTATCCACCCACCCGTTCATTTGGGTCGTATCCAATCGACTTGTAATACGCGAGAGTCTTTGGCAAAATTGCGCCGATATATCCAACGACATGACTCCCAATAGCGCCGAATGGATAATTACGCTTCCATTCCTCGCGCACGTAAATACCTGGATAATCCTCGATCCGCTCTGCCAAAAATAATGCTGTTTCCTCCGAGACGTCTTCCTTCAACGGCAATGCTTCAAGCGGCCCAAAGCGCTTATCTTCATACCTCTTAAACAACATTTCAATTGGCATCACCAATGGACCGGATAGTCGCTGAAACATCTCCAAACGATCAATCGGATCTTTTAGCACTTCACGATCAATCGTCACTGTCAAAATACGTTTGTTATCGGCAACCACCCGACCCTTTGCATCAAAAATCCGTCCGCGCTCTGGCAACAGACGAATCGTTCGTGTACGCACAGCCAGCACCACCAACTCATTGTCTTTGGCCTGAACCGCTTGCATAAACCACATTCGCACCGACAACGAACTCAACAGCACGACCGCCGCCAATCCAAGCGCGGTCAGTCTTCGTGAGCGATTATTTATTGCCATTGCGGCTACCCAACAAGCGATTCTTTAAGGGTCCAACGACACACCGGCAAGAGCAGCGGCGCAACAATCATTCCAGCGACCACTACAAACGCAACCACCGCGACAACGTGTGGTTGAAACTGTCCGCCGAAACCCACCATCGACTGCGCAAGCGGAAACGCCAACTCTCCCACTGCTCCGACAATTCCGATGGTAATGACTCTCGTCCACCACGTTGGCTCTCGAACAAAAAATGGCAAGAGGCCAGCCACGTATGCGGCTAAGCCAAATACCAACGACGCAAGGCCAAGTGGCGTTGACAACACGAAGTCATACATCACACCAATGATCAGACCAGAGATTGCTCCAATCTCTGACCCATAGATTGTTCCCGCAGACACTGCAAATAGCAGCATCACGGGGATCATCACACCGAATGGTCGCATGTCATTCAACAACGTGGTTTGCAAACCGAGCAAAATCAACGACACCAACACCAACCGTGTCCAACGACTGGCCATTAATCGCAACAGTCTTTCGCTCACGGTGCCGTTCGCTCAGTGATCGGTTGATACAACAAGATGCGAACGAAACTTAAGTTACTCAAGTCTGCAACGATGTCGATCTCCAACAATGGTCCTGCTGTTCCGAGTCTCTCTTTCACTCGAGACACAGTTCCCACCACAATGTCTGGCGGAGCAAGACTCAGCGAACCACCTGCCGTCACAATTGGTGACCCAGCTTGCACAACACCAAAGCGTTGAGCAGCGTCGACAAAACGCACTGTTGGTACTCGCCCCGCACCGCGTCCTTCCAATATTCCGGTCTCACGAACCGACACATTGCTGCCAGGCGGAATTGTTAACGATGAAGAGATGATGGGAGTCCGTGGCGCGACGATTGATCCCGGAGTAAAGCCAGCAATGTTTGAAGTTGCTGGCACGGTTGGAACAGTTATCAGTGGGTCGATCGTCACGGGCACCGAAACAATCGTCACCGCAGATGCCGGGTCTTGATTTGCAACTGTTGTAACTGTCGTCACTAATGTCTTTGGCGCGTTGATGATCTTGACAGACAACGCATATTGCGGGTCGGTGATCAACATCACAACTGCGCGGTTTGCAAACACCTGTGTGATCTTGCCCACAAGACCAGCAGCATTGAGCACAGGCATCCCCACTTTGATGCCGCTCTCCGTGCCTTGATCTATCTCAACACTTTGCACAAAATTAGACGGAGAGTCACCAATCACTTGCGCACTCACCGAGTTGATACCTGCCAATGTTGGCAATCCGTTGAGCGCTAGCAGCTCTTGTGACAAACGCACCGAGGCCGCAGCCGCAACTGCAGCGCCTTCTTGCTGCGCAATCTTTTCTCGCAGCAGTTCATTCTCTGCGGTCACGTCGTTGTAATGCATAATTCCATACCACGCATTTGTTGCAGGACGCGTCACTACCCGCGCCACGCTTTCAACTGGTCTAAACACTGTTCCAAAAATCGACCGCAGCGACTTTGTTGCCGCACTTCCCTGCAGATCGAGTGTCACCAAGAT
>JAIOXC010000044.1 GCA_021741795.1 Ilumatobacteraceae bacterium
TGCTGGCAACATCGTCACAGAAGAAGGCGTCGATGCTCTACATAAGGCAGGAGTCGACGCAGTCAAAGTTGGTGTCGGTGCCGGATCAATCTGCACCACTCGCGTTATTGCAGGTGCAGGCATGCCGCAGTTGTCGGCCATTCACTTCACTGCGCAACGCGCACACAAACTCGGCGTGCCGTTGATCGCCGATGGCGGCGTCACGTATTCGGGTGATCTCGTTAAAGCATTTTCTGCTGGCGCCACCGTCGTGATGCTCGGCAGTTTGCTCGCTGGTACCGATGAAGCACCTGGTGAAGTCGAGTTGTTTGAGGGTCGTCGCTACAAGAGTTACCGCGGTATGGGCTCACTCGGTGCCATGCAAGGTCTTGGTGCCGACCGTTACGGTTCTGCTCAAGGCGATGGAGCAAAGCGCAACAAACTCGTACCAGAGGGCATCGAAGGTCGTGTTGCATATGCAGGGTCTCTTGCCGATGTGATCTACCAACTCGTGGGTGGTCTGCGCTCGGGCATGGGTTATGCAGGTGCTGCCACGTTGCCCGAATTGCATCAGCGTGCCCGCTTTATGCGTGTGACCACTGCTGGCCGCGAAGAAAGCCACCCACATGATGTGACCATCACTCACGAGGCTCCCAACTACCACAGCAGTTAAATAATGGCTTGACAACTCCAGCTTGGCTGTCTGTACTGTGCGCACATGACCAATATTGATGATGACCAAACCCCAGAAGATGACGTCGACCATACGACTACATTGAAGGGGAGATTTCCTAATTCGGGCATGCTCGAGTTACTGATGGCCGATCGCCGCGAGGAAAGAGAAAGAGAGCGACTGTGTGATATTGCATTTGACCAATTCGGCAAACTGGATTGAGGCGCAGCAGCAAGGCTTCCTCACAGCGCCCTCACTTGCCGCTGAAGGTTTCATTCACTGCTCCACCGAGTATCAAATGCGCGATGTTGCCAACAAGTACTACCGCGGTGCAACCGACATGGTGTTGGTGCACATTGATCCAGCTGCGCTCGCGAGCCCTCTCAAGTGGGAACCCCCTGCACACATTGACGGCTCACCTTCGCTCCCCGACGAGCCATTGTTCCCACATATATATGGTGTGATCAATCTCGACGCCGTTAGCCAAGTGACCGACTTCCCTTCAAACCCCAACGGCTCGTTCGATCTGCCAATTCAACTCACCGCATTCTCCATCACCCATGTCAAACACGTTCCACATCTCCATCAACAGGCAGCAGAGATGTCTCGAGTTGCATGGAAGCTCGACTTCCCCGAAGATACGACTCAGACCTACCTGGACATGTTCAATGTCAGCGGCACTTACGCCGGTCGCTTTGTCGAAGTCTTTGCTGCTATCAACCAAGCAAATGAGCTGCTCGGCCTAGCAACGCTCGTAGACGACGATGGACTCCCTGGTGCCACCGAACCTGGCCCGTGGCTTGCAGCCGTTTTTGTTGTACCCGAAGCCCGCAAACTCGGGGTTGGTTCAGCACTCATCGATCACGTTGTAAATCGTTCACGAGAACTTGGCTACGCAGAGATGTTTCTCTACACCGACCACCAACAACAGTGGTACGAAAAAAGAGGATGGACGTATACACGCGACACGCTGCTCAACGACATCAAACATGTCGTGATGCGCAACGCGATCTAATTTAAAGAAGCGTTACTTCAGGCTCCAGCGCACTTCAATCGTCACCGATACTTCTTGTAGACCAAGATCAATCTGAGTAGGTGCACTCTCGGCTGCGTCCATCACTTTGTCGGTCATCAACGTTGGCACAAAGTTTGCTGGTGCAGATACTTCTGTTACGTAGACCACATCGCCTAAATCAACATCAAGCAATTTGGCATATGCCTCGGCTTTGGTCTTGGCAATTGACACTGCCCTGTCGCGCGCGTCGGCTGCAGCCGCATCGGTATCGAGCAGTGTGGGTGTCACCGAACTGATCTGCAACGCATTGCCACCAGCAGCAACAACTGCATCCACCACTTCGCCAGCCTTTGCTGCGTCGCGCAGTGTCACCACAAACACTTGCTGACCGCGATACCCCTTCAACGACGTCGTGCCATCAGCGAGATAGTTGTATTCCGGGTACACCGTTGCGTTCTGAGTCGCAATGTCGTCTTTTGCCACGCCTTGAGCATCCAATGCTTCGCGCACCTTTGCAGCCGCATCACTCGTTTGCGACACTGCAGTTGACGTCGAGTCGGTGAGAGCCGTTACTGAGAAATTGAATGAAACGCCGTCCGGTACGACTTTGATCGTGCCTGTCGCCTGCACGGTTACGCCCCTGTCGGTTGATGCCTGCACGACCATCGTGTGGTCTTCACGGTCTCTGCCGCCACAGCCCGCAAGGGATATCACACCAATAGCCACGACACCTACAACTGCGATCACTTTGGGGAGTGTTTTCATAACTACAGTCTGCCCTATGGAACAACTCGATCCCGACAAGTTAAAACTCTTTTCTTTCCTGCTTTTCAGCAAGCTTGAAGGAGCCGTTACCTCGGGCATGGTGCATTTGGGTGACCAACTTGGTTTGTATAAGGCGCTCGCGGCTGCGCAACAACCACTCACCACTGCACAACTTGCGCACGCAACACAACTCAATGAGCGATGGGTACGTGAGTGGTCATACAACCAGGCTGCTGCCAAAATGATTTCCACGATCAACAAGTCAACAACATCAGGACCTGCGATTGATGACGACACGTTCTATTTGTCGCCAGAGCAAACCGCAGTGCTTGCCACCGACAACCACCCAGCATTCGGCATGGGAATGTTTCATCGACTACCGCAAACAATGGAGTCACTCAAGCGCATGCCCGAAAGCTTTCGCACTGGCATCGGCCATAACTATGACAGCCACGGCCCCGAGGGCGCAGTTGGCATCGAGCGCAGCTTCGAGCCGTGGACAAATGCAAATCTCATCTCGGCCGTGCTTCCCGCACTCGACGGCGTAGAAAAAATGCTTGATGCTGGCGCAACTATCGCCGACGTTGGTTGTGGCGCTGGCGGTGCAGTGCTGCTCATGGCCAAAGCATTTCCAAATAGCTCATTCACTGGCTATGAAATCAGTCAGTACGCACTCGATCGCGCAGCTCAAAAACTAAAAGATTCAAAACTTATCAACGCAAGTTTTAATGACGCTCGCACAAACCCACTTCCTGCCGACCACTCAGTCGACTTCATCACCACGTTTGATTGCATTCACGACATGACACACCCCGCCGAAATGATGCATGCCATTCGTGCGGCACTCAAACCAAACGGTACATGGTTGCTTGTCGACATCAAAGCTCACGACACGTTTGCACTCAACATGCAAAAGAACCCAATGGCTCCCCTGATGTATGGCATCAGTGTCTTGTCATGCATGTCGTCTGCCATGTCGGCACCTGGCGGTGCAGGTCTCGGCACACTCGGCCTCTCGGCAACCAATGCCGAATCAATGGCAAAAGCTGCAGGTTTTTCGCACTTCCGCAAACTTGATATCGACCATTCGGTCAACGCCTTCTACGAAATACGGCCGTAGTCACTGCGGCAACGCACCACTAATATGTAGTGCACAAGCGTTCGTAGCTCAATGGATAGAGCATCTGACTTCGGATCAGAGGGTTGGGGGTTCGAGTCCCTCCGAGCGCGCCAATTCCTGCAGGTAGAAGTTTGTTACAAATTTGTGGATATTTTTCTACGTAACAGTGAGACAACAGTTCTTAATGTGACCTCATGTTCCTCGTTTCACTGTTACTTATCGGGTGGTTAATCATCGCCTTTTTCATCTACAGAATGATTCTTCGACACGAATTAAGTGCTGCTGAAGAAAGAGCATTGAATTTGGACGAATCACTCGAAAACGACCAGCCGCTTCCTAATCCCAAATGGCACCCGTATATTCGGATGTTTTAGTGCGGTAACTGACTGCGAGTTCCTACAAGGTTGCCCAGAACCAATAGCTCCCTTCCGAATTGACTTTGAAAGAGAGGATTGGTGTTTCGGGTCGCTCCGAAGGCCCCACAGTAAATTCAGATACCGAACTGCGCCGACGTCCAGGTGCCCAAGTCGGTTCCTGTTGCAGAGACTGCCTTCACCGCGACTGTCCATACGCCCTTTCTCAGGTTGGTGAACTGGCTACGAACTACTCCGGCAGAAGTTGGCGCAAGCATTGACTTGCTAATGCTTCCACCACCAACTCGGCTGGCTACTACCTGATACAGACGAACATCGGGGCTTGCAGAAATTCCTGCAGTTGAAACAGCAACAGTCATTCCCTTTGCGCGCACTCCTACGTGAACCTCACACCCAAAAGTTGCAGTAGGTAGTTGTGAGTTTGTCGCCTTAACCGACTGCACAAGTCGACCACCAATAGTCGCAGCCACACAACTCGCACTACTTCCACTCGTTGGCACCGTGCCGCCAGTAGTTGCTATCGCCAATGTTACTGTTGCCGTTGCTGTCTTCGTACCGTCGTTTGCAGTCACGGTAAACACTGTTGACGAGAGTGAAACCGTTGGAGTTCCGTAGATAATCCCTTTCGTCGGATGAAGAACAAGACCGGAGGGAAGCACTGGGCTAACAGTGAATGCCTTGCTCGCTGCTAAGGAACTTGAAGTAAGAATGGCGGTTTCAACAATTGCTTTACCCACTTGCCCATTCACTGTTTGTGTAGCTGGTGTCAACTTCAATGGACCTTCCACCACAATACGAATCGTCGAAAAGCCATACTTTGCACCATCTGAAACCGTGATGATGTAGACACCCGAGCTTGCTGCATTAACTGGCGTTCCCGAGATCACACCAGTTGCAGTATTCATTGATACGCCATCAGGCAGTTTTGGAGTAACTGAAAAATACTTTGTTCCCGTAATGAGAGCGGCTGTTAGTGCCGTCGATGCAGTAAGCGCCGTGCCCACTTTCCCGCTTACTGATTGAGAAGCAGGAGTTACGGCAACACTTTGACTGGTTACTTCGGTGACCGTGAGTGTCAGCGTTGCCATCGCCGAGGACGCCCCATCGGAGGCAACGATTGAAAACGTCGTTGCAGCCAATGAAACAGTTGGCGTGCCACTGACTACACCTGTTGTGGAATTTATTGATAGACCCACAGGAAGTGCAGGCGTAATGGTGAAGGTTTTGGTGCCAGCAATTTCGGTTGACACGAGCGCGGTAGTTGCGGTCATTGCCTCACCCACCGAAACCGTTGCGGTTTGCGCGGCCGGGGCAAGCGATGGGGCTGCACCAACAGAGCTGGTTGCCACAGGAAGAGCAACTACCAAAGATGTCAAACCGACCAGTGCAATAACTCGAAGTAATTTCTTTCGCATATGACTCTCCAATCAGGGGGTTCAATCAACTTAGGTTGGCAAAAAATGTCATGCATGCGTTGTTACGAAATTGTGACAAATTGCTTTATTTCACTAATTGCAGAGCGTCCCAGCGCCGGACTGCGACGAAACTCAAAGTCACGCACCACCGAATTTGAGATTCCTGCACGAGAAACGATGGCTCGTGCAACATTGGACGCGGTGATTGCAAGCTGAGCAATTGGGCGTTGCCGATGACTGATATGACCAAGATCTACCTCGGTGACTGAACTTGACCCGTACATCTGAAAAATATCGAGCGCAATTCCAATGTCGACTCCGTAGTCGCAGTCAAGCCACAGGTCACCAACAACATTTCTTCTCGCAGCGAACATGCCAGACAGCGGTTGCGACAAAAAATTGAATGATGGGTGAAGGAGATCGAGCAACGGCCGAGCGGTCAGCGCTGTCACTCTTCCCTCTTCACCTTCACTGCCATTCACCCACCTCACAAAACCACCCTTGACCAGTTGCACTCTGGGTTCTGTTTCAAGAGGATCAAACATTTGCAGGATCTTTGCTGGTTCCATCTCGCCAAGGTCGCCATCAACCCATGCGATCAAATCGCTGGCACACGACACAAGTGAAGCATAAATTGCATCCCCCTTGCCATTACTCCCACCAAATTTTTGGCACAGTGTGCGAGTCGACACTACGTTTGCACCACACTCTTGTGCGATTTCGGCAGTTCGATCATCCGACCGGTCGTCAATCACTAAAACTTGACAATCAAAATTGGGCCTCTGATTTATCGCTTTCTTCAGAGACAATACAACCGAGCCAATTGTCTTGGCCTCATTCCGAGCTGGTATACAAATTGTTCGTGAGTTGTTCGCTGATGAGTTCATATGGCGAGTTTGGCAACTTAACGTGTCAATAACTCCCACTAAAGCATCACACTCTGTAACGAAATTGACACGAGTTTGTTGATTCAGTCAAAACAGCCACCCACGCGACATGCGATTGATGGCAGACTTAACGCGTGTCTTACAAAGTGTTATTCATTGAAGATGATCCATCGATTCGACAGGTGATTTCTGCAGCACTCGAAATTGAAGGATACGTTGTGCACCAATTTCCAGACGGCGAAAGTGCCATCGCCGAAATTACCCACATTGAACCTGATGTCGCGATCATAGATCTTCGACTCCCTGGCATCAACGGGTTAGAAGTTGTCCGAACCATTAGGCCAATGACGCATGCACCACTTGTCATACTGACTGCTTTTGGAGACTCCCACGACGTCGTTGCAGCACTGGAAGCAGGTGCCGATGACTTCCTCAGTAAACCAATCGCGAACAAGGAGCTTGCCGCCAGAATTCGCGCCGTTCTTCGCCGGAATCGCCCACCAATAAATGAAACAACTGAAACGAGTGAATTTCGATACGAGAATTTGGTGCTTTCTCCTCTTCGGCGCGAAGCATCAATTGATGGCCAGTTATTAGAAATCACCAACACTGAATTCCTTGTGTTGCTTGAGCTGATGAGAATCAGCCCAAATGCCGCAACTCGCCAAGATTTACTTGAAAAAGTTTGGGGCTACGACTACTTAGGAGACTCCCGATTGATTGATATGCAGATATATCGTCTTCGCGGCAAGCTAGCCAAGTACGGGCTGAAGGACCACCTCATCACGGTTCGCGGACATGGATTCAAACTTGCTAAATAATTTGATCAAGAACGCCCTGAATCGGGCAACGTTAAGAACAAAAGCAGTACTGACAGGGTTGATAATTGCACTCTCAATCTCGACAGTCACTTCACTAGCAATCTTTCAGATTGCAGAGTCTTATTTGACTAATCAAAGAATTGCAATCGCAACAAGCCAGGTCTCAGTCGCTTCACGCCTGGTTGCGCAGGCAATTTACGATGGCAATACCCCACTGGATTCGCTTCTCACTGCATCAAACACGTTCCCAAATTCCCAAACCGCAATCCGTCAAAACGATGAATGGTTTGTGTCAAAAGCAGGATTTGACATTGAAGAAATACCTGATGAGGTCATCAGTCTTGTCACCCAAGGCAGTCCAGCTAGATCAATAATCATGTTCGGAGAAAACCCTGCAATTGCAATTGGAATTCCTATCTCGATTAACGATGTAGCCAAGTACCAATTCGTTGGTGTGGTGCCGACTCTTGAACTGCAACGAACTCTCAGCCTGCTACAAAACGTCTTACTCGCAGGCGTCACCTTCTCATCTGTTGGCGGAGTATTCGTAGGATTCTGGCTATCGCGTCGCGTCTCTGAACCACTTCACGATGTCAGTGAAGCGGCGCAACGAATTGCCTTTGGGGATTTAACCATGCAAATCGCCACCCCATCCGAGCCAGACCTTAAAAATATTGCCGACACGTTTAATTTTATGACCAAGTCGCTGCAAAATCGGATAGCACGAGAAGCGCGATTTGGAGCTGTTGTAAGCCACGAACTTAAGTCACCACTCACTGCAATCCGCGGAGCAACTGATCTCTTGGATGGTATGCGTAGTGAGTTACCGAAAAAGGCAACGCTCAGCATTGACATTCTTAGCGAGAGGGTGCGTTACTTTGAGAGAATCTTGAATGACCTGATTGAAATTTCACGATATGAATCAGGCACCGTGCAGGCGAACTTGGAAGAGTTAGCAATTCAACCACTGCTCAATGCTTTGCTTAATCGAAATCAGCGCGCCGAAATTCGACTCATTGACTCAAGCACCACCAAACACTCAATTGTTCTTGTCGACTCAAAGCGATTTCAGCAAATATTTGAGAACCTTGTAGCAAATGCTGACGCCTACGCACATGGTCTAAGTGCAATCAGAATTGAAGAAATGGAAGAGAAAATCGTTATTCACTTTGACGACTCAGGTATTGGTATTTCTAACGACATTGAGCATGTGATTTTTGATCCGTTCTTTCGAGCACCCCAACATTCTGCACATCCGGGTTCCGGGCTCGGCCTCACTATTTCTAAAGAACATGCCAACATCATGGGCGGCGACTTAGTTGTCTCGAAGAGTCCAGACGGTGGCGCTCGATTCAGCTTGCATCTTCGGCGACCGAAGGACAATTCGTGAACAAATCTAGCTTCTTCCTTGCTGCAGTTTTCCTATCTTCGTGTGGGTTTAACGCGAATTCGTCAGTCGAACTTCTTGATGAAGCGAATTACTCAATTTCAATCTCCTCGCCCCCATCAACGAACTCACCGCCAAATCAATTACAGGAAAGCGTCGTCGTCTATCTCATTTCGGGCTCTGGTTTGCGAACTCAATCCCTGATTGTTCCATCACCAATCACCGCCGAAACCGTGATTACTGCGCTTAATGGACCGTTTGATGAAAATGTAACGGCGCGGGGTTTGCGAACCGGCTTTTATGAGTCCTCGGATTTGATCACTAGCGTCTCAGCCACTGAGTCGGAAGCAACTATTGACTTGAGTGAATCTTTCACAGAGCTAGCAGGCGATGAGCAACTTCTTATCCTCGGTCAGATTGTGTTATCTATCATTGCCAACACAGAGATCACCTCTATCAATTTCACAAGCAACAACATTGCGATCAAGATTCCGAATGCGAACGGACAGATAATCCAGGGCTCTGCTCAAAGAGCCGATTTTGTTGACCTTGTGACCAGATGATTATGAATGAATTCCGTCTGAGGTCACAACGGGGTCACAAACCACACAGACTGAGTGACATCCGGTAGCAGTGCTACCGACACCATCCCATACACCGACTGCCTATACAAACTTCACATACATCAACATTCGCTGCTGACTTGTCTTCGGATCAGAGGGTTGGCGGTTCGAGTCCGTCCGAGCGCACCACTTTGTTTAAAGCCTTGAGCGTGCTCCCCGATGGAACACTTTGCCGCACAACTCCCCCCGGGAAAAATGCTTGAGTGTCAGAACGTTCATTGATTTCGGCAAATGTTTGCTCCAATTCTTCTGGCGTCCAGGCTTCGTGTGTTGTCCAATCTTGCTCAACGCTGAATGACCGATAGATCGCCACATCTGGGCCTTCAATAGCAAATACTCGACCCGTGAACCGACACAATGAACTTGCCAGATACACCACGAGTGGCGCAACGTGTTCGGGTGCGTGTCGATCAAACCCTTCGACTTTCGGCATCATCGCAAGAACTGTTGGTGATTCGTTCACCATCCTTGTTCGTGCACAAGGCGCAACTGCATTTACACGCACACCAAGTCGAGCAAGTTCTTGTGCATGGCTCACAGTGAGTGCAGCAATTGCCGACTTAGTTGCGCCATACACACCAGCACCAGTAGTCGGGTGCAGACCAGCTGCCGACGTTGTATTGACAATCGCTCGATGAGCCTCTGCACCAACCTCATTCCAATAAGCCGCAGCAAAATGACTGACTGCCAATGTGCCTTTTAAGTGCACACCGATTTGCGAATCAACGTCTTGTTCAGTGAGATCCACAAGAGACGAAGGCCGATTGTTGCCGGCGTTATTAACAACAATGTCAAGACGACCAAAATGCTGTGTCGCTGTTTCAATTATCGACTTTGCACCGTCCCAGTCAGCGACGCTTGCGGTGTTCGCTACTGCTTCTCCGCCGAGTGAGATTATTTCATCAACAACCCGATCAGCAGAGCTTGACTCCATTCGTTCGCCGTCCACGCTTGCGCCGAAGTCGTTAACAATCACTGCTGCGCCATTGAGGGCAAAAGCGATTGCATACTCACGCCCAAGACCACTGCCAGCACCAGTAACGACTGCAACCTTGCCCTCAAGAAGTCTCATCACTTACATACCGTAATAAACGCATTACGGTTTTACACGGTGAATACCTCGATGAAGTGGGTGACGTGGGATCAGGCAACGATCGCCGCAATCGCTTGCCTCTTTACCGTTTTCGCGCTCCGCCAGTTCTCGCACAACAAGCTCCGCAGCGTCATTATTGCTTGGTGCACAGAATTGGCACTGATTTCAGGTCTCTACACACTGTGGCGTCTCGCAATGACGCTCCCCCTCGACCACGCGCCAGGGGCGATCGAACGAGCCAGGCAAATCAATCGACTGCAACAGTGGTT
>JAIOXC010000045.1 GCA_021741795.1 Ilumatobacteraceae bacterium
GAGGGCAACCCTGGGTATGGGCCGCTGATGAACGAAGTTGGTCGTTTGGTTGAAGGCGAAAGCGGCTTCTTTTGCTTTATGCACGATGACGTTGCATTGGAGAGCAATGCAATCTCGACCATGATCGAAGAAATGTTTAGATCAAATGCTGGAGTCGTCGGACCCAAGTTTGTGATGTGGGATGACATTACGGTGTTGCAAAGTGTGGGGCTAGGCGCTGATCGAATTGGCGATATCGATTCGATTGTTGCGCAAGGCGAGAAAGACCAAGAACAACACGACGCAGTGCGCGATGTGTTTTTGCTTCCGTCTGCATGCATGTTGGTGCGTGCCGACTTGTTTCGTGAGATCGGTGGTTTTTCTCCCGACATCCCGCTGTTTGGTGAAGACCTAGACTTTTGTTGGCGCACTCACTTGAGTGGCGCGCGTGTTCTGGTGGTGCCAGCCGCACGTGCCAGACATCGCAAAGAGATGAGTGTCTCACGATCTGTCTCGACGATGAGCGCACTCGAGGCACGACATCGAGTGCGCACAGTGGCCACGTTGTCGAGCCGAATTCAGTTGCCCATTGTTTTGATGCAATTAATTGTGATGGCTATTGCACGTGTCGTAATTGGCGTATTTAATGGAACATTTCGGCAAGCACAAGTATCTCTACGTGCATCAATCGCCGTTATTTTTGATGTTCGATACATTGTCCGGCGCAGAGCAGAGGTGCGACCATATCGTCGGGTTTCAGCCTCCGAAATTCATGGTCTACAGAGTCGTGGGAGTGCTCGTCTGTGGGCTTTCATTCGCAAACGACAAACCCGAGTGCAAGAGATTTCCGGTTTGAGTGCCAAGAGTCTGAGTTCTCCAAAGTCGAGGTTTGTGGGGATTACTGCCCTCACCGTGATTGCACTGATTGTTATTGGTAGTCGGGGATTGATCGGTGGTGGGGTTGCATCAGTTGGCGATTTCTTGCCACTGAGGAGCGCAACCGAATCGCCAACAGCATTGATTTCGTCGGTCGTGAGTGGTTGGTGGCAGGCGGGTTTTGGTCAGGCGAGCGCAAACCCAACAGGAATTGTTTTGCTCGCGATTGCCGGTGTCGGCGTGCTGGGCAGACTCGGAGCATTGCAAATGCTTTCGGTGGTTGGTGCATTAGTCGTTGGCTGCGTGGGTATGTGGCAAGTAGCGAGTGGTTTTTTTAGTTCGCGAGCGCGCATTGTTGGGTTCTTGGTGTATGCAGCAGTGCCAGCACCGTACGTAGCAATCGCTCAGGGGCGTTTTGGAGTATTGACTTGTTATGCAGCATTGCCGTGGCTGCTGCGATTGTTCGTGCGCGTTGGTCAGCGTCCGGTCGGCGTTCAAAAAACCCAGGTGTGGGCATTGGCTGTTTTATTTGGTGCTTCGGTCGCTGCATTCGCGCCGATTTTTGTGATTGTCGCGCTCTTTGCGAGCGCAGCGTGGATGACAGCAGATCTTGTGTCGCGCGTGCGATGGCAGGCAATTGTTGCAGTGCTGCAGTTGATGTTTGTGCTTGTTGTGGGAATCATTGTTCTTAACTTCCCGTGGTCTGGCGGATTCATCACATCGGAGTGGTGGCAGCAGTTGGTCGGCGTGCAAACAATGCGAAGTGGTCATGTTGGCCTTGCAACTCTTGCGCGTATGGACAGTGGCGTGATTGCAATCTCGATATTGGCGCTTGGTTTGTATGTTCCTGTGATCATTGGTCTATTGATAGTGCGTGGTGACAAATTGGTGTGGGCTGCGCGCTCTGCGTCGCTCGTACTCTTTTCACTCATCGCTGTGGCACTGTCGAATGCCGGTTATGTGGATGTGGCGATGCCCGAATACGGAATTTTGTTCGTCGTGGTTGGATGCGGTCTGTCATTGGCGACAGCCACAATGGCGAGTTTTATTTTTGATGATCAAGCCATCAATAGTTATCGATGGTGGAAGCCACTTGCGAGTGTCGCGCTCGCGTGCATAGTGGTAGGTGTTCTGCCCGCGCTCGTACTTTGTTCAAACGGACGGTGGGGTCAGCCAAAAGTTTCACTCGCCCAGTTGGTGGTGCAGCTGCCAACCGATCCAGCATCGGGCGACTACAACGTTGTGTACGTGGGACGAAGTGAGGTGTTGCCATTACCTGCAATGCGTCTCAATGACCAAACTGCGTTTGCTGTTGCAGATGATGGAGAGTTGACATTGCGCGATCATTGGTTGGCTCCGACCAATGCGCTCACTGATTCGGTGGCTCAAGCTCTGGACGCCGCGATCTCTCAACAGACAGTTCGTTGTGGGCGATTGCTGGCAAGTCTTGGTGTTCGTTATCTGGTTGTGCCAATTATTGATGGTGCTTCGTCGACTGTTGACCAACCACTTGAGGCACCGATTGGTCTGCTCGAAGGTTTGTCACTACAACTAGATTTTCGGCGCGTATACACAGCAAATGATTTAGTCATCTTTGAAAATATGGCTTACGCGCCTTCGCTGACAAAACTGGATGAGGCATCTGCGGTGCTGAGTCAGCAGGCGGGTACCGATGCTTTACTGTCATCGCAGTTGCAAGTCATGCAGGTGCTTCCGCGTATTGGCGATATTGCAAGTCGTCCAACACCAGTTGAGGTAGGCACTATTCATTTGGTCGCACCCTTTAATGATCGTTTGGTATTACGTGTTGACAACTCTGACGTAATTCCACGAGTTGCCTTTGGTGGCACAACGGCGTTTGATTCACCTGTGGCGGGAACGGCCACGCTTGACTTTAGGACACCGTGGAATCATGTTGTGCTGCTTTTGGTGCAATTGATTTTGTGGGTCTTGGTGATTTCGGCAACGTTTAATCTGAAGCGAATAAAGTCCCGGATAGGTGTGCGTCGTGAGAAGCCGGTTGTGCTTGGCGAGTTGAGTGATTCGTTGCTTACGTTTAACAAACCAGACGGTGCTGGCTCGCAATGAAACTCGGCACAAATTTTTTTAGATCCCAAACGCCATCGCATATGACGGTGCGTCAATTAGTAATGGTTGCCATCGTGGTGGCTACTGGTGCGGCTCTATTTGTTGTGGACAACAACGCGAACAGCTACGGCAATAGCAATGCGAATATTGACAACGTCATGAATTTTGCAGAAGTATCGACACTCTCTGCAATGCCATTTATCTCGGCTAACAACTCGATGACGACTAATTGGTTTTGTCCAGGCGTGCCCGCCAACGACGAAATCATCTCGAGCAGTTTGGTGATCTCAAACGCTTCCGAAACAGATATTTCGGCAACGGTGACATTGCTGAGCTTTGATCAGACCCCGGTGGTCAACGCTGTATCTATTCCCGCACGGTCGCACATCACGCTCGACGCTCGTGGCGGCATTACTTCGCCGTTCGTGAGTGCGGTTGTAGAGATGGTGGGGTCTCAGGGATCGGTTGAACAAATTGTGAGACACCCCGCAGGCGATGCGGTTGTCTTGTGTGCCACGCAGCCAGGAACTGATTGGTATTTTGCAGACGGTTTTACCGGAGCAGATTCAATTGAGCAAATAGTGATGACTAATCCATATGTGGATGCGACCGTTGTTGACATCACTTTTGTTACAGCCGATGCAGAGCGCAGCCCTGAGCAATTGCAGGGCTTTGTATTGCCTGCCAACTCGGTTGTGGCATTGTCAATGGACCAACAGGGTGCACGCAATGAACCGATTTTGGCGGTGTCAATCCACGCGTCGTCTGGCCGCTTGGTGGCTGGTCGCGTACAACATTACTTGGGTCAGGGTCGCCTTGGTTTTTCAATGAGCCTTGGTGCTTCGGCAATGAGCACACAGTGGTGGTTTAGCAACGGCGAAAAAATTGGTGGCAACACAGAAAATCTTGTGATCTACAACCCGAGCAGTCGTGATCGTTCGCTCAGTGTGGTGTTTGTGAATGGAAGTGATTCGGCGAACAGCATCGAACCGCTCCTCATCACGGCACCCGCGCATCGTGTGATCACTATTGATACAGGCACCATCCCGGGTCTTCCTGTTGGCAGATATGGAATCATCGTGTCAACCAACGATCAAGACATGGGTGATTCGCTGGGCATTGTTGTTGAGCAGGTCATCAACCGTCGTGACGGCAATACGGTAGGTACTTCTGTTGTTTTGGGTGCACCACACAATTCTGGGTCAACAATGTGGAGTGCGCCAAGTGGAGTCACTGCTAGCGAAGATGCGCTGCAGATTATGAATACAACTTCGCAGGAAGCGACTGTGAGTGTGCTGCAAGTTGGGCCTGCTGGCGCAGTGGTGTTGGGTGGGCTCGAGTCGCTCGTCTTGCCGGCCGGTGGAGTGCTCTCCATTGGCGTTCCTCCAGGGCTTCCCGATGCGCAAATCATTGTCCAAGCAAGTGTGGCCGTGGTGGTGCAGCGGTTGTTGTTGCGAGGTCATGATCTGATCGGTCGAAGTGCCGTTCTTGCACTGCCTCACTTGCCATCTCCTGATAATTTTTTGAGTGAGTCGGCACCGTGATTCGGTTCGTGATCGTTGGGGTTGTAGTTGTGGTTGCGTTGTTAGCCAACTTGTGGCAACGTAAGCGACAAGTTGATGCACCAACTCAAGGTGCGAGTGAGGTTCCGTCTCAGATTGACCGGTCAGACTTTGTAAGACCAGACGCCTCATGGATTGTTTTGGCTTTTACTTCTGCAACGTGCCAGACATGCTCTGACATTGAGCGCAAAGTGCGAGTGCTCGAAACAAGCAGTGTTGCAATCCAGATATTGGAATACACGGCAGAGCGCGAATTGCACAAGCGCTACAAAATCGATGCAGTTCCTGCCGTGCTGATGGCGGATGCAAGTGGAGTAGTGCGGGCCAACTTTTTGGGACCAGTATCGGCTACAGATCTGTGGGCTGCGTTGGCGAGGGTGCGCGACTCAGTCGTGTAGTTGAGTTGGCGAATCGTGTGATGATTCGTTTTCGGTGCGGCGTGTTGGCTGACCGAGACCTTGTTGGACCAATCTCGAAACCATTGCACCATCAATCGTTTCGTTGTCGAGTAGCGACTGAGCAACAAGATCGAGGCCTGCGCGATGCTTTTCGAGCATCACGCGTGCGCGCTTTTCTTGCTCGAGCAGAATGCGACCGATCTCTTCGTCAATTTTGCGTGCTGTCTCATCCGAATATTCCCGACCGCTTGTCATCAAGTCTTCGCCAAGGAAAACTTGTTGCTGACCAGACCAGGCCATTGGGCCAACTGCATCGCTCATGCCCCATTCGCGCACCATTCGGCGTGCAATGCCTGTGGCCTGCTCAAGATCATTTGCGGCGCCACTATTGAGCGAGCCAAATACCATCATTTCGGCAACTCGGCCACCCATGGCTTTGCAGATTACGTCTTCGAAAAACTCACGTGAATATGTGTGTCGTTCTGCTGGCAGAGTCCAGGTGACGCCAAGCGCCATACCGCGGGGGAGAATTGTCACTTTATGCAGCGGGTCGCTGTGTGGCAAAACTGTTGCAAGCACTGCGTGCCCGCCTTCGTGATATGCGGTAGCGCGTTTTTCTTCTGCGTTTAACACAAGGCTTTCGCGGCTTGCGCCTAACACCACGCGGTCACGCGCATTTTCAAAGTCAATGCGTTCGATGTGTGTCGAACCTCGACGCACAGCAAAGAGTGCTGCCTCGTTGACCAAGTTGGCCAAGTCGGCACCACTCATGCCAGGAGTTGCTTTGGCCATCGTGTCCAGATCGACATCTTGACCCATGCGCTTACCGATTGAGTGCACTTTGAGAATGGCCAATCGTTCATCTGATTCGGGAAGTGGCACGATGATCTGGCGATCAAAGCGACCTGGTCGCAACAGTGCAGCATCCAAGATGTCGGGGCGGTTGGTGGCAGCCAATACGACAATTCCTTCTGTGGCTTCGAAGCCGTCCATCTCGGCGAGCATTTGGTTGAGTGTCTGCTCGCGCTCGTCATGTCCACCGCCAAGACCTGCGCCGCGCTTGCGACCGATCGAGTCGATTTCGTCGACAAAAATAATTGCTCGACCCATCTTTGCTGCTTGTTGAAAGAGGTCGCGCACGCGGCTTGCACCGACGCCAACAAACATCTCCATGAAGTCAGAGCCGGTGACCGACAAGAAACCGACTCCTGCTTCGCCTGCAACCGCACGAGCAAACAATGTCTTGCCCGTGCCCGGAGGCCCAACGAGCAAGATGCCCTTGGGGACGCGTGCACCGATTTCTTTGAAGCGCTCTGGAGTGCGCAAGAAGTCAACAACTTCCTTGATCTCTTGCTTGACACCTTCATAACCAGCAACATCGGCAAACGTGGTAACGGGTTTGTCTGCGTTGAAATTTTTGGCACGGCTACGGCCAATAGACATAATGCTGCCGGCTTGGCCCATAGCGCGACGCTGCATCCAGATGAAAAAGCCCATGATCAATAAGAAGGGCAACAAGATTGGAATCAGGCTCGTGAAAAAGTTGCCCTGCGGCGTTGAATAGTCGTAATCAACATTCTTTGACTTCAGCAATTGCTCATCTGCATCAGAGAGAGTGACCGCACCAGTTGTCGTGAACGTGTCACCACTTGTCAACTCACCACTGATGGTGTTGGAGAGGTTGTTGATCTTGACAGAAGTGACTTGGCCGTTAGAAACTGCCTCGAGGAATTCGGTGTAGGTAAATTTTGTTGCCGTTGTTGTAGGAATAAAACGCGGTCCAACAATGAGTGCTGCTGCAACTGCGATGAGTGCCCACACAGCCCACCTTGGCATCGATGGTTTGTCCTTACCAGTTGGTGAAGCTCCGTTTTTTTGTGACTTGCCTGGCATGCCTTTTCGCAACTGACGCTGTTGACGTGGCTTTGATGAACCAGGTTGATTGGATGGTGGAGGAGGGGGTGGCAATTTGCTCATGAGGCAATGATACGGGCACATGTAGCAGTGTTGAACAGTCCACCAAACTGCGCAGTTGCACGATTATTGTGGGCACATGGCTCGTCACTGTTCTCGTTCTACATGTTCGCAATCTGCAGTAGTAACGCTGACATACCAATATGGTCGCGCACTCGTGTGGCTTGACGACTTGGCTTTGGATCGCGATCCTCATGCCTATGACCTGTGTCTCCGTCACTCGCAGCGGTTTGTGGTGCCAACTGGTTGGCGTCTCGAAGACCGCCGTGACCGTTTCACGATGGTGATTCCAAATCGTCTAGCGGGATGACTCAGGCACCTTGGCCGCCGCCAAGCGTTGAACACAAACCTAAACGCTCGCTACTTTCAATATTGCTGCTGTGGGTTGGCTGCTATCTCGCAGCGGTAGTGCTCAGCGTTGCTGTGATGTCAATAACTGGTTCTACTAGTACAAGTGGTACGAGCAGTGACGCGGCAACCGATTCTCCGACTACGTGGGTCTTGGCACTCTCGGCTCTTGGGCTCTGGCTGCCGTTTGTTTTTATGTTGCGTTGGGTGGCTCGTCGCGCAGGTACCGACTTCCGTCAATATTTTGGAATGAGGTTTGCAACCACTGACTGGTTAGGAATTCCTCTCGGAATTTTTTGTCAAGTTGTACTGATGAATGTTGTCAATTGGCCGCTCAACAAGTGGTTCCCCGACACGTTCAATCCGCAGCGCATCGAAACTCGCGCACGTGACATGGTCGACGCCGCACATGGTGCATGGTTCATTGTTTTGTTTGTTGTAGTTGTCGTTGGCGCACCGCTGGTTGAAGAGTTGGTGTATCGCGGATTTATCCAAGGTGGATTGCAGTCGCGAATTGGTTCGACGTGGGCGCTGATCATTACCGCAGCATGGTTTACCGTCGTGCACCTTGAGCCAATCGAATTTCCTGGGCTGTTTGCTTTCGCCCTTGTGCTTGGTCTGTGTTATCGACGCACTCAGAGAGTGGGTCTCTCGATGGTTACCCACTTGGCGTTTAATGCAACGGGATTGTTGCTCGTAGTACTCTCCTAAGATATTGAAAGTATGAACCACGACGACATGATTGAACGCTCAACTATGTTGCGCCGTTGGTCAAATCAATTCGAATTGAACGCCGACTACTGGAAGCGCCTGTCGGCAATCCTCGTGGTGGGTGGCGCAACAATATTTTTGTTGCTCACATTGCATCCAGATCTGATTTTCCGTAACAACACCCCAACGGGTGGTGACATGGGTGCGCACGTGTGGGGTCCTGCGTTTTTGCGCGATCACTTGCTCAATCATTTCCGCTTAGCGGGATGGAGCATGGACTGGTATGCGGGGTTGCCCGTGTATCGCTATTACATGGTGGTTCCCGCACTGTTCATCGTTGGGCTCAATCTTGTTTTGCCGTACGGCATCGCAATCAAAATTGCAGCTGTCATCGGAATTTTGACGTTGCCATATTGCGCGTGGCTCTTTGGAAGGTTCGCTCGGTTCGCATACCCAATCCCCGAGATGTTGGCGATTGCGGCGACGATCTTTTTGTATGACGAAAGCTTCACGATCTATGGCGGAAACATTGCGTCAACAATGGCTGGTGAATTTTCATTTTCGATTGCACTCTCACTGAGCATCCTGGGTTTTGCATTGGTGGCTCGCGGCCTCGAGACCGGCAAATATCTGGCTACCGGATCAATTGTTGTTGCGTTATCAGCCTTAAGTCACGGCATTGTGTTGTTGTTTGTGTTTGGTGGAGTTGCATTGATGTTGCTGTTTTGGATCCCACAGAAAATTGATGGTCGCAGAGACAACACATCAGTAGTTTTCGGCGTCAAGATCATTGGACTTGCCATACTTCTTTCGGCATTTTGGGTAATTCCTTTTGTTACGAGTCATGCGTATATGACTGATATGAAATACGAGCCGCGACCAAGTGGTTCGAGCGATTCGTTTTGGAGCATGTATTTTCCGCTCAGCACGCTGTGGGACACCATTATTATTTCGCTCGCGCTGCTCGGTCTGGCCAGTCAAATTGTGCGTCGACACAAGGTTGGTATGTGGATGGGCACATACGGTGTGGTGCTTGCCGCTGGCGTGTACTTTGCGCGAGGTGGGTTGCCGGTCATCGGCTTGTTGTGGAACCCGCGAATACTCCCGTTCTTTTACTTACTGCGCTATTTTCTTTTTGCCATTGGCATCTATGAGGTTGTGGCATTTGCGGCGCGAGTGTTGTCGCTCGAGCGAGTGGCGCGACAAGCGCTGTCTCGGAATGGATCGGATGATGAGGCGCAGTTCGCTCAAATTTCATCTGCTCGCACCAAGGTGTCATTTAACTTGGGCGTTCTGGTCGCATTCGTTGTTGCCACATTTGTTGTGGTCGGATTTCGCTTTCAAGAATTGCCATTTGGAAGTCTGAAGACCAATGCTGCTGGCAAATCGGAATATGTTTGGGGTCCAATTCGCGGTGCGTCGTCCAATGACGGCTTCGTTGATGGTTGGGCTCGATGGAATTTCACTGGATACGAGGGCAAGTCGGCATATGGCGAATACCACGATGTAGTTGCGACGATGAAGTCGTTGGGTGCAGACCCATCTCAAGGCTGTGGCAGGGCCGTATGGGAAAACAATGGCGAACTCAATAAATACGGAACGACTATGGGACTCATGCTCCTACCGTTTTGGACAAACGGGTGCATCAGCTCGATGGAAGGTTTGTTTTTCGAGGCTGCAGGCACGACCCCGTACCACTTCATCACTGCAGCAGCGATGTCAAAACAGAGCAGCAACCCAGTACGCGAGTTGCGCTACGACAATAACGATGCAGCCAAGGGTGTTGCCTACATGCGTGCACTCGGCGTCAAATACTTCATGGGTTTTACGCCAGAGGCAGTTACGGCAGCTTCGGCACAACCTGGACTCATAAAAGTTGCGCAATCAGGTCCATGGGTGATTTTCCGTGTCACTGAAAGTGATTTGGTTGTACCTCTCACAGTGCAACCCGTTGTTGTCTCGATGGCAAGTGGAGACCCACGAGAGCGTTGGCTTGAAATTGGTACCAGTTGGTTTCAACATGCCGATGAATGGGCAGCACTGCCAGCTGACGCTGGCCCACAAGAGTGGCAACACATTGACGCAAAAATTGATCTGACTCGTCGTGAGGGCGAGCCCGGCGCATCGGGCAGACGAGTTGACATCGTGACTCCAGCTCAAGCAATAGAACCGGTTGCATTGCCACCTGTTGCCGTGAGCAATGTTGAGATGGGTCAAAGTGACGTTTCTTTTAGTGTCGACAAAATCGGAGTACCTGTACTAGTTCGCGTGAGTTACTTTCCAAACTGGAAAGTAGATGGTGCGACTGGTCCATTTCGTGTTGCTCCAAACATGATGGTGGTGATTCCCACGAGCAACACCGTCAAGTTGCATTACGGCTCGTCATCGCGCGATTACTTGGCGTATCTATTGACATTTATCGGTATTGGAGTGCTCGTGCGAA
>JAIOXC010000046.1 GCA_021741795.1 Ilumatobacteraceae bacterium
GCGACTTTGTTGCCGCACTTCCCTGCAGATCGAGTGTCACCAAGATAATCGTCGTCAAAACAAGCAGCGCCATGTTCCGCCTGGACTTCATTGACCGAACAGCCACTAGGAAACCCTACGCAGACCTACTCGAAGGAGGTCTGAGCAGTCAGACCTTTCATGGCTTCGATGTTGTCAAGAGTCATGCCGCAACCCAGCACCACCGAAAACAATGGCTCGGGTGCCAAAAACGCGTGGATGCCAGTGTCGTATGTGACGCGCTCGGCGAGCCCAGTCAGCAATGCCCCACCACCCGACAGCGTCAGTCCGTGCCCAATGATGTCGGCTGCCAATTCTGGCGGGGTGCGCTCAAGCGTTGTCTTGATTGCATCGACTATCGCCGTCACACTTTCATTAATGGCGCTACGAACATCTTCGCTCGTCACTACTTGAGTGCGCGGCAAACCCGTCAACGTGTCTCTTCCACCCACGTCGGCTGTCAGCTCTTCAGCAAGAGGCCATGCCGAACCGAGTTGCAGTTTTACTTCTTCAGCAGTGTTCTCGCCCACGTCCAACGAAAATTCAGTTCTAAACATCTCGACAATGGCTTGATTGAGTTCGTCGCCAGCAACACGTGCCGAATATGCAGTCACGATGCCACCCATCGAGATCACTGCAACTTCTGTTGTACCGCCACCAATATCAACGATCAAACTTGCGCTCGGAAGATGCACGGGTAATCCAGCACCAATCGCCGCGGCCATTGGCTCTTCGATGATGTACACCGGACGTCGCGCACCAGCAAACTCTGCAGCCTCTTGTACTGCACGCCTTTCGACGCCAGTAATTTCCGAAGGCACACAGATGATCATGCGTGGCTTGTTCCATCGACTCGTGTGTACTTGTTGAATGAAATAGCGAAGCATCTTCTCACACGCATCAAAATCGGCAATCACGCCGTCTTGCAGCGGGCGCACTAGACGAATGTTTTGTGGAGCACGTCCCCACATTCTCTTCGCCTCAAAGCCAACAGCAACGAGTTCGCCCGACCTGCTGTCCACAGCCACCGACGAAGGTTCATTGAGCACGACTCCTTCGCCCTTTACATACACAAGTGTGTTGGCGGTGCCCAAGTCGATGGCGATGTCACGTCCTAACGAAAGTGCGCCTCCACCAGCCATGCTTTGGTCTCCTTAGCGCGCCAACACCAATGCTGTGCACGCGGTTAATACTCAAATCCTACCCAACCGTGTTGATTAAGCAGGTTCTACAGATTTGGAAAGAAGATCCCAATTTCTCGCGCCGCAGAGGCTGCAGAGTCACTTCCATGAATCAGGTTTTCGGTAAACATCGTGCCGTAATCGCCACGGATCGTGCCTGGTGTTGCTGCCTTCGGATTCGTTGCACCCATCATCGTGCGCAACACTTCCCACGCATCTTCTGGTCCTTCAACAACAAGTGCCACTACTGGGCCGCGAGACATGAAGGCAACAAGCTCTGGATAGAAACCCTTACCTTTGTGCTCTTCATAGTGACGCTCCAAAATTGCAGCATTCAGTGTGCGCAACTCCATCGCCACGATCTTCAGACCTTTGGTTTCAAACCTTGAGAGAATGCTTCCAACGAGACCGCGCTCGACTGCATCTGGCTTGAGTAGGACAAGTGTTTTAGTGCTCATCCCTACAGTTTACGGCGCAGGAAGGTCCGAGCACTACCTACGACATACAAACTTCCCGCCACAAGCACAGCATCTTCTACGCGAGCGATATTCAATGCTTTATCGCACGCAACCTCGACCGTCTCGCACACCACAACCTGTTCACAACCCATTTGTTTTGCAGCTTTCCCCAGATCATTCGCGCCAAGTCCGCGCGGCGATGGCGCTGTGCAGCAAATCACCACGTCAAACTCATCTGCACGCAATGCCGAAAGCAACATCTGCGGATCTCGTCCCTTTAAGGCACCGACTACCAAGATTCGTTTTCCTTCTGGAGAAAAATCGTCAAAAAATACTTGAGCACACACGTCGGCACCTGCCGGATTATGTGCGCCATCAATCACGATGAGCGGCCCGCGGCCAAGCACTTCAAATCGGCCGGGCATCTTTACTGCCGCAAAACCTTCGCGTACCACTTCGATGTCCAGCACATTGCCAAAAAATTCCTCTACCGCCGTCAATGCAATCGAAGCGTTGTCTCCTTGATGCTGACCGTGCAGCGGCAGCGGCAACTCTTTATATACAGCGCGCTCTGTTCGCACATCGATCATGCGCCCACCAACAGCCAACTCGTTTTCTGAAATTTCAAAGTCGTTGCCTCGAAGCAACACAGCAGCAGATTCGGCGGCACTCCAAATTTCACGTAAATCTTCGTTTGTGTCGCCTACGACGAGCACACTTCCCGATTTGGAGATGCCAACTTTTTCAGAAGCAATATCCTCCAGTCGCGGTCCAGCAAATTCTTGATGGTCCAGCGCAATGTTGGTAATCACTGCAACAGACGAATTGACAACGTTGGTTGCATCCCATCGACCAAGCATCCCTACTTCAATCACTGCAACATCAACAGCGGTGTCGGCAAAATACCGAAAGGCTGCCGCGGTCATGATTTCAAAATACGAAGGTCGCACGCCGCCGATCACTTCAATGTCGGCGATAGCGGCAACGCAATCAGCAAAATCTTGCTCGCTAATTGGTTCGTTGTTGCGCGAAATTCGCTCGGTTAATGCTTCCAAATGTGGGCTTGTATATGTGCCAACTTGCAGGCCATGAGCAATTAACAACTGCGTAATGATCTGTGTTGTTGAACCTTTGCCATTTGTGCCAGTGATATGGATTACTGGATAGCTCAAGTGCGGCTGACCCATCAAATCCATAAAGGTGTTGATGTTGTCGAGTGATGGAGACTCAACGCGACCAGTTTTTTCGTAACTGGCGTGCTCGTCTAAATAGCTGAGTGCCTCGCCGTATTGCATGGTGCGCAGGCTAGTTCTTAGGAAGCAGCGCGGCGCTGACGAGTGACACGAGTGTTTCGCATCACCAGTTCAGGACTTGACTTCGCAGTTATTGACTTTTCATCAAACACCACACGTGCAACGTCGGTGCGACCAGGTATTTCGTACATCGTGTTGAGCAATACTTCTTCCAAAATCGCGCGCAACCCGCGAGCACCAGTGCCTCGATGCAACGCTTGTTCGGCAATCGCTATAAGTGCATCTGGTGTTATTTCAAGTTCAATATCTTCAAATTCAAAGAACTTTTGGTACTGCTTGAGCAGTGCATTCTTTGGCTCCGTCAAAATAGAGATCAACGCTGCTTTATCCAGACTGTGTACTGCACCAACCATCGGCAATCGACCAATGAATTCTGGAATCATTCCAAACTTCAGTAAGTCTTCTGGCAATACCTGCGCAAACAACTGCCCAGGATCCTTCTCTGCTTTCGAGCGCACCTCAGCATGGAAACCAACACCCTTGTGACCAATGCGGTTTTCGATGATCGTATCGAGCCCAGCGAACGCACCGCCAACGATAAACAACACGTTGGTCGTATCTATTTGGATGAACTCTTGGTGTGGGTGCTTGCGACCACCTTGAGGTGGCACCGAAGCAACCGTGCCTTCAAGAATCTTGAGCAATGCTTGTTGAACTCCTTCACCAGAGACATCGCGGGTGATTGAAGGGTTCTCGCTCTTGCGCGCGACCTTGTCAATTTCATCTATATATACGATGCCCATCTCGGCACGCTTGACATCAAAATCGGCCGCTTGCAGCAACTTGAGCAAAATGTTCTCAACGTCTTCACCCACATAGCCGGCCTCGGTCAGTGCAGTGGCATCGGCAATAGCAAATGGAACGTTGAGCAATCTGGCAAGTGTCTGAGCCATGTGTGTCTTGCCACAACCGGTTGGACCAAGCAGCAAGATATTGCTCTTTTGCAGTTCGACTTCGTCACGACGAGCATTGCCCGAATTTTTGTATTTAATACGGCGGTAGTGATTGAACACCGCAACGGCCAAAACTTTTTTGGCTTGTTCTTGACCGACAACGTACTCGTCCAAAAATGCGCGAATGTCACGCGGGATCGGAAGTTCTTCTAGACCAACTTCAGCAGCTTGACCAAACTCTTCATCAACAATCTCGTTGCACAACTCGATGCACTCATCACAGATGTGTACTCCTGGGCCGGCAATAAGTTTTTTGACTTGCTTTTGTGACTTGCCACAAAAAGCACACTTAATCAGTTCGGCTGTATCACCAAATTTTGCCATGAGTCAGTTTCCGTTACTCAGCGAATCGGGCCAGTGCGATCGGCATGTGTGCGAGCAGTGATGATCTCGTCAATCACTCCGTACTCGAGAGCGGCAGGCGCTTCAAGAACAAAATCGCGATCGGTGTCGTTGTGCACGCGCTCGACCGACTGACCGGTGTGCTCTGACAAAATTCCTTCGAGCAACTCGCGCATCCGCAAAATCTCGCGAGCAGCCAACTCGAGGTCGGTTACTTGGCTGTAGCCAACCTGGCCATATGGCTGATGCAACAAAACACGTGAGTGTGGCAATGCCAGGCGCTTGCCTTTTGTGCCAGCGGCAAGCAATACAGCGGCAGCAGACGCAGCCTGACCAAGACAAATAGTTGCAATGTCATTTTTGATGAATTGCATGGTGTCATAGATAGCAAAAAGAGCCGTGATGTCACCACCAGGGCTATTGATGTAGATGTTGATGTCCTTGTCGGGGTTTTCGCTCTCGAGGTGAATCAACTGTGCACAAATGAGGTTGGCAATCGTGTCGTCAATTGGAGTGCCTAGAAAAATAATGTTCTCTTTGAGCAATCTGCTGTACAAGTCGGACGTGCGCTCTCCACGACTGGTCTGCTCAGTGACATTAGGAACGTAATAGTTCCGCATCACATTTTCTTCACGCATAATGCCGTCTCCCTGCAAGGTTCCTAGTCGGTAGCCAACTGCACTGCCGCTTGTCTCATTCCTAGAAACTAAATAGTAGTTGCACGGCTTGCTTATTCGGTGGAATTCCCTTGTGACTCATCACCAAAGAGGTCGTCTGCATTGATTGCGTTGCCCTCTGGGTCCACCAGGGTCGAATTGCGCAACAACCAATCGACGGCTTGCGATTTGTGAATTTGGGCAGCCAGTTCGGTCAATGCATCATTGTCTTGATAGGCCTTACGCACTTGATTGACCTTGCGGCCAACTTGTAGCGCAATGCGCTCAATTTCTTGTTCAATGTCATCTTCGCTGGCGGTAATCGCTTGGGCAACAGCTACTGCACGTAGTGCAAGATCAACCCTCACTGCTTTTTGCGACTCGTTGCGCAAATTTTCGATGAAACTCTCTGTGGTTTGACCAGTCGCAGACAACCATTGATCAATCGAAACACCTTGCGACTGAAACTGTTCGACCGTGTTGCGCACTCTTGCCTGCAAATCACTGGCAATCATTGCTTCAGGAATTTCGATCGTCACGAGTTCTGCCAAAGCAGCAGTCGTGCGCTCCACAAACACGCTCCGTGTTTGATTGAGTTTGATCTCCTCGAGTCGCTTGCGCAACGAAGCCTTCCATGCGTCAACTGTTTCAAACTCTGAAACGTGCTCAGCAACCCACTCATCAGTCAAGTCATCGAGCACCATCTCTTGCACTTTTTTCACAACAACAGTCAACTCAGCAATGTCGGTCGTTCCATTTGGTGCTTCAGAGTAGGAAATAGTCGAGCCCAACTTTTCGCCGATCAATTTCTCATCGAAGCTTGCCGACACCCACCCCTTGCCAACTTCGTATGCCCAATCTTCAACGTTGAGTCCTGGCACCGGAGTACCTTCGCGAGTTCCGCTCAAGTCGAGCGACACATGGTCGCCTTTTGCAATCGCGCGACTGGCATCTACGTCTTTGAGCACACCATGTCGTGAACGCTCAGACTTCATTGCATCGTCAACGTCTTCTTCTTTAACGATCAGCGCTGGAAGTTCGATGCGCAAACCGTTGTAACCAGGCACAGTCACAATTGGTCGTACTTCACACGTTGCATCAAAACTGACGATGCCATCTTCTTCACCCTTTGTCACTTCAATCTGCGGTGTCGCAATCAGATCAACATCATGTTCACGCACGGCTTGTGCCAAATACTCTGGGATGGAATCTTGAATCGCCTGCGACCTTGCGGCGCCAAGTCCGATCTGGGCTTGCAACAATTGTCGCGGAGCCTTGCCCTGGCGAAACCCTGGAATACGGATCTCATTTGCGATTTTGCGGAAGGCTTTATCGATGTTTCGATCGAATTCGACCTCGTCAATTTCCACTGACAGTTTGACTTTGTTGCCCTCGAGGGTTTCAATGATGCTTTTCACAGAGCGCAAAGTGTACCCTTTTCAGTTGTGACAGCCTCATGGAAACCACATTCACTTGCAACGCCGCACGCCGGCCAGATCGACCTCAAAAACGGCGACAAAGTACAGCTCACGGTCGAGCGAGATGGACTACCTGTAGGCAGCGAGGGCAAAGTCATTTTGGCCAACGGTTTCAATTGGTTGCGCTATCGCGTGCGTTTTGCTAATGGCACCGAAATTGGCGATCTTGACCACCGCAGCATCGCTCCGATCGGCAAAACTGCTCGCCGTCTTGAACGCGCCGCCAAGCGCGCTTCATAAAACACAGCATTTTCGCGACTCGTAGTACCGTTCGCGCTATGACATCTCCGAACGATCTTCGCAACCGATTTCCTGGCGCACGCAATGATTGGGCCCGCTTCGACGGGCCAGCAGGCACGCAGATGGTTGACTCGGCGGTTCGCGCGATGAGCGACTTTGCTGCTGGCGGATCAAATGCAAACACTGGTGGATATTTTTCTTCTGCTCAGGATTGCGACGCCCTACTCGACCGCACACGCCAAGTTGTTGGCACATTGTTTGGTGCAGACCCAGAGGGCATTTGCTTCGGCGCAAACATGACCACGATGACGATGGCGTTCACTCGGGCAGTTGCACGCACGCTCAAGCCTGGCGACAGAATTGTTGGAACCAAACTCGACCACGATGCCAACGTTTCACCGTGGCGCATTGCATGCGAACTGTCTGGTGCCGAACACGTTCTCGCGCCATTCAGCACCACAACGTTCTTGCTCGACACTGAAGCAATGCTCAAAATGATTACCCCCAACACCAAGTGGGTTGCAATTACTGGCGCATCCAACCTGCTCGGCACTGCGCCACATCTCAAGCCGATCATCGATGCAGCCCACAATGTCGGTGCACGAGTCTTTGTAGATGCAGTTCACCTGGCCGTACACCAGCCAATCAATGTTGCTCAACTTGGCTGTGACGTGCTGGCCACTTCGCCATACAAGTGGTATGGCCCTCACGCAGGAGTTCTTTGCGTAAATCCGGACCTACTCAATTCACTGCCAGTCGCCAAAGTTCGTCCGGCCGAAAACGTTGGACCGCGCAGGTTCGAGACTGGTACGCCAAACTTTGAAGGTATCGCTGCAGTCGAGGCTGCTGCGCGCTTCTTGCTCGAAGAAGACATGCAGAAAATCATGACCTACGAGAACGATATTTTTGAGCCGCTGCTTTCAGGATTACTGGCAATCGACAACGTCAAGGTATGGGGTATTCCCACTCTCGAAGGAAGAACACCTACTGTCTCTTTCACCATCGACGGTCACCATCCCGACCATGTTGCTCAAGTGCTTGCCGACGCTCGCATCGCAGTGTGGTCTGGCAGTTCGTATGCAGTTGAAGCCGTAGATCAGCTCGGACTGACCGAAAGTGGTGGCGTTGTGCGTGCAGGAATCACGAGATACGTCAACAGCGACGATGTTTCGCGATTACTGCAAGTTGTGACTTCGCTCGCGTCTCATCACTAGTTCACATCGCTAGGATTACAAAAGTCCGGGGAGTGGCGCAGTTGGTAGCGTGCCTGGTTTGGGACCAGGAGGCCGGGGGTTCAAGTCCCCCCTCCCCGACAAAGTAATTTATTAATAGCCATGACACCTCAAGCACACAACCCCGAGATCAACAACGCCAAATACGTTTCGTTTGTCTCGTATCGAAAGTCTGGCCAAGCAGTTGCCACCCCGGTGTGGATCGCACCGTTCGAAGATGGATACGGCTTCACCATTGAAAGCACGTCGGGTAAAGCGAAGCGACTCGCCCACACTTCTCGCGCCACTATTCAAGCTTGCAATGTCAAGGGTGTCATCACGTCTGGTGCAACCATCTACAACTGTCAGGCATCGGTCGTTTTGCACGAACGAGCCGAACAAGTGCGAGATGCAATTGCCCACAAGTATGGACTGACCTACAAAGTGTTTTCAATCTACTTGTGGTTTACTTCCCGTTTCGGAAAATCAAAAGGGCTTCCTGAAGCTGCAGTGATTCTCAAAATCACGCCATAAATATTCAGCGGACAACTGAATACTTCGTCAACTTCGACGACATTGCATCGAGCACGTCGGCTATTGGTCGCACGCCAATCCCTGCCGTATTTGGAACATCGATGTAGCCGTCACGCAATACAAATGGATCTGTCACATCCTGAGTGAAGTAACGAGACGAAGCCGACGTGTCACCTGGCAACGTAAATCCCGGCAATGCCGCGAGTGCCAGGTTTGCAGCGCGACCAATGCCGGTTTCTAGCATTCCCCCACACCACACGGGCACACCACGCGACACACACAAGTCGTGAATTTTTTTCGATTCCAAATATCCGCCAACGCGCCCTGGCTTGATGTTGATGATCGAACAGGCACCAATATCAATTGCACCACGAGCAACATCAAAAGTTGTGATCGACTCATCCAAACAAATCGGCGTCCCTACCTTTTTGCTCAACTCAACATGACCAATCAAATCTTCTTCAGGTAATGGTTGCTCAATCAACAGCAAGTTGAATTCATCGAGTTTTGCGAGGTGCGATGCGTCAGCAATGGTGTATGCCGAGTTGGCATCCACTTGCAACAACATGTCATCCCCAAACGCTTCGCGCACGGCACGCACGCGCTCAATATCCAGGCCCGGCTCAATTTTGAGTTTGATACGCACATACCCTTGCTCGAGATACCCGCTGACCGTTTCCAAGAGTTCTTCAGTCGTTGACTGAATACCTACCGAAACACCAGACGCAACGCGTGTTTGGGTTGCTCCCAAAAAAGTAGCAAGCGACATCTTGTCGCGGCGCAATTGATAATCAAGAAGTGCGGTTTCTACTGCGGCTTTGGCCATGAAGTTGCCCCGAATGCTTGAGGCCGCCAAGACAAACTCTTGAGCCGTCATATTCGGAGTGATCATCGGCAACAAGTATCTCGTGATCACTTCATCGCAGCCATCAACATATTCAGACGAATACAACGGCGCGGCCATCGCCACACACTCGCCCCACCCCTCTTCGTCGTTGCCAACAACATGCACATACAAAAGTTCACGGTCGACCTCCACACCAAAAGAAGTTCGAAACGGTGAAACGAGATTGATGTGTGCGCGCCTAATTTCAATATGTTGGATTGTCACAATGCCTCATGTGTTTCATTTGTTTCATCTCGTATATCTAGTACATACGAAAAATCGTTGGTGAGTCCAACGACCTGTAAGCCACTCAATTGCGCAGACTCAAACTCGGCTCGTTGCCTGGTTCTCCACCCATCAGACTGCACCCGATCAGTCTTGCGCAACTGCTCAATGTGGACAGGTGTTTCAATCACAATCGAATTCGAGATTGGATTGACAAAACTTTTCCCAAGTGGCACATCGACCCCTGCTACATCCCATCGCACCAGCACCCGATCGCTTTGCTCTCCCGCATTAATGCCGTCATCGAGTTCTCCATAAAAATTTTGGTGATACCCAAGCACTCTCGCACCCAGTTTGACAAGGTTGAAATGCGCGTTACGTCGCACAAGTGGATCAAAGGTCCAGGTGATGGTGTCAAAACCGTTTTCTTTTGCCCAGTGCCATTGATGTCTCTTAATCAGTTCGCCAATGCCCTTTCCAACAAATTCGGGCAACACTCCCGTGGCATGCGAATGCAGGTTTGGACCCATGCATCCCGGCAAAGCCCTACCCACAAGAGCAAAGGCCGCCCCAACTGGCCTGAATATGTTGCCGCTCGTTGTATTAGCTATATAGATGACACTGCCGTAGCCGCCGTTGTGCAAACTTGCCGTCATAATCTCTGGCGAAACCATCGATTTCACATCCCAAACCTTGTCAAACAGGTCCGCAATCAATGCTGAATCCGCAGCAGTATGCGCAATCCGTATCTCAACCTGCCCCAAATTCCCTGGGGCACCGGCGTCAACTTTTTTGTCCATTGGTTAAAACCCTACCGATCAGCCAAGATGGTGGGTATGCCTGTCACCGTGACCATTGT
>JAIOXC010000047.1 GCA_021741795.1 Ilumatobacteraceae bacterium
CTCGTGGCAATGAGCTTTTCTTTGTAGCCGTCAACTGCGCGCGCTTCTGGTGTTGCAATAAAGCGTGTGCCGATCCACACCCCGTCTGCGCCAAGGGCTAATGATGCAGCGAGACCGCGGCCGTCGTACAAACCACCGGCAGCAACCACCACAACTTTTTTGCCAACTGCATCGACCACTTGGGGAACGAGTGCCATGGTGGCAACGGTGCCCGTATGACCTCCACCTTCGGTGCCTTGAGCAACCACAAAGTCGCAACCGCTTTCAACTGCTGCGATTGCGTGGCGAACTTTTCCGCACATTGAACCAACAATCACACCGTGACTATGCAATCGTTCAATAATGTCGCGCGGTACTCCAAGTCCTGCAACAAAAACTCGCGCACCACTCTTGATAATCAGATCAACATCGCGCTCAAGTGTGTGTGGAAGCGCGGTTAACAAATCGACGCCAAATGGTTTTTGGGTCAGGCTTTTGACTCCATCAATTTCCCGAGCCAATTCGCCATCTTGCATGGTCGATGCACCCAATGTTCCAAGACCGCCAGCCTCCGAAACTGCTGCAACGAGATGGTGGTAACTCACACCGCCCATACCTGCAAGCATGATGGGGAATTCGATGTCGAGAAGTTCGGTCAGTCGTGTGCGCATGCGTTCCAACTTACTTGGTTTGATCGTGAGTTACGTAGGCGCCGTCACGACGCAAGAAATTGCGGTGCCATCGAGACGGGGTAAAAATCGCTGCCCGAGGTTCATCTTCAAACATCCAGCGCACGAAATTGCGCCTCGTCCATGGAGTGAGGTTGGCAACACGTAGTGCTGCTCGGGCGCGAAGAGATGATTTCAAAATTGTTCCAAGAGCCATAGACATGCGGTGATCTGCAAAGAAGTTCTGCTTGACAAGTTGCTCATACTTATTGCGAGTGACCGAAGCTTCACGGCTAAAGCCCGCGACAATTGCTTGTGCGCTGAGTTGTCCAGAGAGCAGTGCCTGGCCGATACCTTCACCGGTGAGTGAGTCGGTGACACATGCGGCATCACCAATAAACAGCACGCGGCCACTTGAAAGTGGGGCAGATGTGATGCGAGCCGGAATAGGCCACGCGGTGTGTCGATCTTCCATGACGACGCCTGAGCCAAGTGCTGATGCAATATGTTTGCGAGCCAACAAATTTGGCCAGAGGTCTTTCATTTGTTGCACCGAGTACTTGCCACCGCGCAAGATTCCGAATCCGATGTTGACACGGCCATCTTGCAGCGGAAACGACCACGCGTAGCCGGGCAACAAATCTTTTTCGAACCACACATGCAAGCGATCTTTTGCAGAACCTGTGACGTTGTTGGCGTATTGACGAAATGCGTGCCATTCGCCGAGGTAACCGGGTGTTGACATGCCAAGAGATTTGCGTACTGGTGACCACATACCATCTGATGCGATCACAAACTTTGATCGGACAGTTTCATTTTTATTGCTATTAGCGTCGCTGATGATATCGATCGTGATGTGATCTGGGGTTTGTTCGCGAACGGAAACAAATTCGTGACCCTCGAGCACACGAATATCGCGCGACTTGGCAAGTTGGACAAGCGCATTGTCAAGTTCAATTCGTGGTGCGATTGCGGCAAACTGGCCGCGTGTGGGAAGTGCAAACTGCATTTCGTTACCACTCGGTGAGCGCAACCATACGTCGCTGCACACTGTCCAATTGGGCACGGTTTTGGGGTCAAAGCCGAGTTCATCCAAAATGCGAAGTGCACCAGTGGTCAAACCGTCTCCACAACACTTGTCGCGCGGAAAAAATGCCTTATCAATAACTATTACGTCGAAATTGTTGGCACGTAATGTGAGCGCCGCAGCAATACCGCTTGGCCCTGCTCCGACAACTAGAACATCGCATGCTAAATCGCCTGCACTGTTGTTCGACTTGGTAAAAGACACGGTATTCAGACTAGAGTCGTTGCCCATGAGCCGCTTATGTGAAGGTCGAGTAGTTGTTGTCACTGGTTCGGGACGCGGTATTGGTCGCGAACATGCTTTAAGTCTTGCCAAGCACGGCGCACTGGTCGTTGTCAACGACCTAGGCGGCGGTGTCGATGGTTCGGCAGGCGATATTTCGCCAGCACAAAGTGTTGTCAATGAGATCGAGGCCATGGGTGGCCGTGCTGTTGCCAATGGTGACGACATTTCAACTTGGGCTGGCGCAGAGCGTCTAATCCAGACAGCAGTCGACACGTTTGGCGACTTACATGCAGTTGTTAATAACGCCGGAATCTTGCGCGACCGCATGATGGCCAACATGTCGGAAGAAGAATGGGACGCCGTCATCAAAGTGCACCTCAAGGGCACGTTTGCACCATCGCGTTTTGCCGCTGCCTATTGGCGCGATCAAAGCAAGGCTGGAAAACCAGTTGATGGTCGCATCATCAACACTTCATCGGTGTCGGGTATCTACGGCAACGTCGGTCAAACAAACTACGGAGCCGCAAAAGCCGGCATCGCTGCGTTTACCACCATCGCATCGCTCGAACTCGCTCGCTATGGCGTCACGGTTAACGCAGTTGCACCAGTCGCGCTCACGCGCATGACCGAAAATCTCTCGCCAACTCCTCCAACCGACGAAGAACGCGAACTCGGTTCGCCTCGTTGGATTGCACCGATCGTGACGTGGCTTGCTTCAGAAGAGTCAAAGGCGATCACTGGTCGTGTGTTTGAAGCGAGTGGTCGAGTATTGGCAATTGCCGAAGGATGGCATCGTGGCCCAACTCACGAACCAGTTGACGATGCAGCAATGCTTGGGCCAATTGTTGAAGAACTGATGACCAAGGCTCGTCTTAATGCCGGCATGGACGGCAGAGACGGCTCGTGGCCACAACCACAACCGAGTAAATAGTTGAATTCGCCGGCATATTGAACACTCAACTTGCCAAGGCACACAGCGATTTTGCGGATCGCAATCCACAGAGCCGACGTCACTATGACGAGGCCCGCAAATTCTTACCTGGTGGACAGACCCGTTCTGTTCTCACACACGCTCCGTTTCCTCTTGCCTTTGCATCGGGCCAAGGAGCGACTCTCACCGATGTAGATGGTCACACGTACATCGATTTTCTTGGTGACTACACAGCAGGTTTACTTGGTCATAGCGAAAGGCGAGTGCTAGACCGCGTGGTCCTGGCGCTGTCGCACAACACAAGTGTTGGTGGTGTGCACCCGGCCGAAGCAACACTTGGCAAGTTAATGTGTGAGCGGTTTGGTATAGATCGCGTGCGATTTACTAACTCTGGCACTGAAGCGAACTTGTTGGCGATGACGACTGCAGTCGTTGCTACCGGCAGGAAAAAGATTTTGGTCTTTGACGGCGGATACCACGGCAGCGTGTTTTATTTTGCAAACGGAAGTGCAAAGTGGAATGCGCCTTTTGATTTTGTTCTTGCTCCGTATAACGACACTTCTGCTGCGCTGCAAGCGATCAATGACAACGCCGCAACACTTGCCGCTGTTGTTGTAGAGCCAATGCTTGGCTCGGGAGGATGCATTCCTGGCGACCCTGTGTTTTTTTCGGCAGTGTTTGACGCTGCTCGCAAAGTTGGCGCAGTATGTATCGCTGACGAAGTCATGACGTCGCGTCATGGTCGTAGTGGCATGATGCAACTGCTCGGCGTCGAAGCCGACATCACGGCCTTTGGCAAGTACATCGGTGGCGGTTTTTCTTTTGGTGCGTTTGGCGGCAAAGCCGAGTTCCTTGATCAGTTTGATACGAGCCCGGAGTCGGGGCGAGCGTCACCAATTGCTCATGGCGGCACGTTCAATAACAATCTGTCGACCATGACGGCCGGATGCGCTGTATTGGGCGAGGTGTTTACGGCAGATGTTGCAGAGGTACATACCAAACGAGGCGACGAGTTTCGCCAGGCAGTTGCTTCCGTGATCGCAAAGCACAATGTTGGAGTCTCGGTGAGCGGATTTGGGTCAATGATGTCGCTTCATGCACTTGCTACTGCGCCTCAACGTCCGTCAGATCTCATTTCTAGAGATCCAGTTTTGCAAGAACTTTTATTTTTTGGATTACTACAACGCGGTGTGTACATCGCGACACGCGGAATGATGAATTTGGGGCTCGCACACACCGATGACCAGATGGCGTCGACACTTGATGCACTTTCGGATGTTCTTGGTTCACTGCATAAATAATTTGCAGGAGATATTTGTTAGGCAGTCCACTCAGCCGTAAGGCGAGCCACACGAAATAAAGTGGGGCACGTATGGCACATGTCATCAAACTAATCGCACAAAAATTAACACCGACTTCTCAATCGGTCATATGTTGAGTACAGGAATCCTTCCTGGAAGACTGTGAAAGGTCGCTCGCATGAATGAGAAATTAAGTCACAATAAAATAAGTGAAGCAACAGTTTTTTCGTTAGTGCTGTGCTTGTTTATTTCGGTGGTACTTGTTGTTGGAGTACTCGGCATTCGTGCGATGGAGAGTGGCACCACAAAAGTTGCTACTGCTGCAGCACCGGTCGCGGCCGCACCCGCGGTAGAGGCAAACAACAATGCAGTTATCGATCCTGCGGCAACGCCAGCAGCGAGCTGGAATCCTAGAGATCCAATTCTTCCAAGTGCAACAACAGATACTGCTCACGCTGTCACATTCGAAATGTCTGAGGTGCAGGTAGAAGTTGCCCCTGGGGTGATGCAAGAGATGTGGACGTTCAATGGCCAGGTGCCGGGGCCGACATTACGCGGCAAAGTTGGTGACACTTTTACGGTCACGGTTGTCAATAAAGGCAAAATGACACACTCCATAGATTTTCATGCGAGCAAAGTTGCTTGGAGTGATGAAATGCGTGCGATTGCGCCAGGCGAGTCGCTTGTTTACACGTTCGTCGCTGAGTTCTCTGGAATCTTCATGTACCACTGTGGTACTGCACCAGCACTGCATCACATTGGAAACGGAATGTACGGAGCATTGATCATCGATCCACCAGTACTTGCTCCAGTCGAGAAAGAATTTGTGTTGCTGCAAAGTGAGTTGTACCTAGGACCAGATGGTCAACCTGGTGACTTGACCAAGATGATGAATGAGAAGTGGGACGCAGTTGTCTTTAACGGCTATGTGAATCAATATAAGTTTGGATCGATACATGTTGAGGCAAATAAGCGGTACCGCATTTGGGTGTTAGATGAAGGTCCAAATGAAAACTCTGCGTTCCATATTGTTGGGACAATTTTTGACACAATTTTTAGAGAAGGAACATACTTATTGCAGCCAGACGCTCGAACTGGTGGCTCTCAAGTACTTGATCTACAACCTGCTCAGGGTGGCTTCGTGGAGTTCACATTTGCAGAAGATGGTCTGTACCCGTTTGTTACTCACAAATTTGCCAACGTAGGCAAGGGTGCATTGGGTTTCTTTGCAGTGGGCGACGTAGACACGAGCGCATTAGGCGGTCACTAAAAATTGAGTTAAGTCGAGTTGGCGGGTTGCGACCTTTAAAAGAGCCGCAACTCGTCAGTTCGCTTGCCGCGCAGTTCGTCGTAGTCAACCTCGCACCAACCCATTCCGCGGCTTTCGGCAAGTACACGAGCCTGAGGCTTGATCGACTGAGCGACAAAGATGCCACGAATGCTTCCGAGTGAAGTATCGGCATGCAAGCAGTCGATGTAGCGGGTGAGCTGTTCGACTCCGTCAATCTCGCCGCGTCGCTTGATCTCGACTGCAACCGTTTGACCTGATGCGTCACGGCACAATAAATCAACAGGGCCAACTGCTGTTGGGTATTCACGGCGAATCAGCGTGAGACCAGGCTCGATCGACTCGGGGAGTGCCGCAAGTAGTTCTTGCAGGTGCGCTTCAACTCCGTCTTTTGTGAGTCCTGGGTCTTCGCCAAGTTCGTGTGACGAGTCGCTAAACACTTCGTGCAAATAGATAGTCAACGTTTCACCTTTTGGATTAGTGACAACCCACTTGTCGTCGTGTTCGACAACAGTGTTGGGAGCGTTCATCCAGTTGAGAGGTTTATATGCGCCGCCATCGGCATGAATCGCGATGCATCCATCTGCTTTGCGCATGAGCAATCGGTTTGCTTCAGGGAGCGACGCATCGAGTCGGCCTTCGTACACGACGCTGCAGCGCGCAACTACAAGTCTCATGCGTGTAGAAACTAGATCAACGACCGACGTGTTCGCGCATTCTCTTTTGGATCAAGTTGCGACGCGCTTGCAAATCTCGGTATGTCAATGTGTCGACCGAAGTCTCGACGCCAAGACCTGCCTTAATACTGTCCATATTGATTTGCACCGCTAGATGGTCAATGCCGAGTTCGCGGCCAAGGCGCTCGCCGTGGCGCTCTGCAAACAGCATCGAGATTGCTGTCACTTCTTGAATGATGTCGAGGTCGGGTGCCAAGCGCGCAATCGCGCCATCCAGAAAGACCATGTTTTTGACGTACAACATGAGTTCTTTCGGCATGCGTGCGCCGTAGCCCATCATTGCCTTGACGATGCGTTGTATTTCGTTGACGAGTTCTTCGCCCGACAAAGTTGTTGGGTCGACTACAGGCTGATCGAGATTGAGATCTTTGATCACAGCCTGAATGTCGGTATCGAATGGAAGTGCTCCGAGGTCTCGCAATGCCTCAATCTGTCCAACAACATTGTTGGTTGTTGCATTGAGCATGAGTCGCAAGAATGCCATGCGACGTGAACCGGTGAGGCGACCAACGATGCCAAAGTCGAGTAATGCAGTGCGGCCATCTTTCATCACGAACAAATTGCCACCGTGCAAGTCACCGTGGAAGACACCATGAATCATCGCGCCTTCCATAAACGCGATCATTCCTGTGCGGATGACTTTTACCGTGTCGATGCCAGCCGCTTGCATACCAACTGCATCATCAAACTTGAATCCTTCAAGGCGTTGCATCACGAGCACACGCCGAGCAACGAGGCTCGGATGTGGACGCGGCACAATGTATCCGTCTTGATGCAACTCGTGCAGCATCTTGGCAACATCAAGCATGTTGTCGGCTTCGATGCGAAAGTCAAGTTCTTCGACAATCGTCTCGGCAAAAAGTTCAACCAATGCGGGTGGGTTGGCAAGTGCGCTGATCTTGATGCGACCAATCATGTGTGGGGCAAGCCACGCCATGACACGCAAATCTTTACGCACGAGTGCCGAAACGGTTGGTCTTTGTACTTTGACAACGACTTCCTCACCGGTAATCAACGTAGCCAAGTGCACCTGAGCAATTGACGCCGCAGCAAGTGGGGTGGTTTCAAAATTGCTGAAAACATCGGTGAGGCGGGCTCCAAGATCTTGTTCGACTACACGCTGTGCCTCTTCAAATGAAAATGGTGGAACTTGATCCCGGCAAAGTTTAAATTCGTTGACGAGTTCGACTGGGAACAATCCTTCGCCACTTGAAATGATCTGACCAAGCTTGATGTAGGTAGAGCCAAGGCGCTCAACAGCCTTACGCATTCGCAAAGAAATAAATGCGCGTGATGCTTCAGGAGTCTCAAACTTATTTCGCTTCTTCTTAACAAACCAAGGCAACAGAGCCTTGCTGAGAACAAATACAACAGTGATCAATCTGGCGAGCGGAGGAATCTTTGTTGGTTTCGTGAGCACTGGTACTTCGCGTTGGGCTTCGGCGCGCAAAGCGACTGCGGTTTTTTGCCACTTGATGCTGTCGTGTTGCAAAACCCAAGGTGGGTTTTGGTCAAACGCGCCCCAGTCAGTGTCGGGAGTAAAAGTCACCCGTCAATTCTGCCCGCGCGAAGCGCATCTACAACTTGGTGTGCCAAATGTTGTTGGCAGACGATGAAGTCGGGGAGCCAAGTGTCACGCATGTTGTATATAAGAGGTGTTCCGTCAATGCGACTCGTAAACAGTCCGGCTGCTTGAGCAACCACCATTGGCGCAGCAGAGTCCCATTGGTGCATTCCGCCCTCGTGCACATAAATATCGGTTTCTCCAAGCACCACGGCCATTGCCTTTGCACCAGCCGAACCAAGTCGTGCAACTTCGCAGTCAAGAGCCTGGGCCACAATGATTGCGGCATCAGTCGCCCGATTTCGCGAGACAACGAGTCGGGGCTTGCCTTCATGCCGAGGTGGTGTTGGCGGTGGTGTGCCTGTTGAGAGAACCATGTTGAAAGCGGGAAGCGCAACTGCGCCCGCGGTGAGCATGCCCTCATTCGATGGAGCACCACTTGAATCTTTGCGCTCCCACAGTGCGATATGCACGGCCCAATCTGCTCGATCAAACTCCGAATATTCCTGTGTGCCATCGAGTGGGTCAATGATCCACACCCGATCTGCAGTCAATCGATTGGAGTCGTCGGCAGCTTCTTCGGAAAGAATCGCATCGTTTGGTCGGTGCTCGGCAAATGCTTCATCTAAAAACCGTTGTGCTGCAGCGTCACCAACATCTTTGGCCAACCACGTTGATGCACCGTCGTTATACAGACGCTCGCGCACCGCGAGCAGACGCTTGCCGGTTTCTTCTGCTAGATAATGAGCGAGTTCGTGATCGTCGAACTTCACGAAATACTGCGTCCAAGATCAATCGCTGCGCGAACTGCTTCACGTACGGCATCTTCGTTTGCTCCAGATACAACGAGTGCAGAAACTTGGCGCTCAAGTTGTTCGGCTGCTACTTCATCAAAAGCATCGATGCGCTTGTTGGTTGCGATGGTAGATGCGGTGAGGAGCACGATTGCTGCGATCGAAGTGACAAGGCCGATACCGATGATGCCACCGTTGTTATTGGAAACAATGCTTGTCACGATGATGCCAGCAATACCCGCTACGAAGATCACAGCACACAAAATGCGGATGCGCTTCAGTGCGGTATTCATACTGTTTCTATCGTATTGCGTTATCGCGAAAGTGGCTTGTACTTAATACGTCTCGGCTGATCGGCTGCTCCACCCAATTCTTTTTTGCGCCATGCCTCGTAGTCGGTGAAGTTGCCTTCAAACCAACGCACTTGGCTATCGCCCTCGAAGGCCAACACGTGTGTCGCAATTCGGTCAAGAAACCAGCGATCGTGAGAAATCACCACAACGCAACCAGGAAACGATTCGAGTGCGATCTCGAGGGCACGCAATGTGTCGACGTCGAGATCGTTTGTTGGTTCGTCTAGTAGCAGCAAGTTTCCAGCCTTCTTGAGCATTTTTGCCAAGTGCACACGATTGCGCTCGCCACCCGACAAGTCACCAACGCGCTTCTGTTGGTCAGAGCCCTTGAAGTTGAAACTCGCAACATAAGCACGACCGTGAATCTCACGTCCACCAACTTTGAGCGTTTCGGCACCGTCGGTGATCTCTTCATACACCGATGCGTCTGCGTTGAGTGTGTCGCGACTTTGATCGACATAGCTCATCTGAACGGTGTCGCCAATAGTGATCGTGCCGGAGTCTGGTGCTTCTTGGCCGCTCAACATGTTGAACAGTGTTGTCTTGCCTGCACCGTTTGGTCCGATGATGCCGACGATGCCAGCAGGTGGAAGTGAGAACGAAAGACTCTCAATCAACAGTCGATCGCCAAAACCTTTGCTCAGATCTTTCACTTCGATAACGGTGCCACCCAGGCGTGGACCTGCAGGAATTGCGATCTCGAGTTTGTCTGGGCCGTTGTCGGCCGCTTGTGCTTCGGCATGCAGCTTGTCGTACGCGGCAAGTCGTGCCTTACCTTTTGATTGGCGAGCCTTTGGTGCCATGCGAACCCATTCGAGTTCGCGTTGCAACGTGCGCTTGCGTGCGTCGTTAGATTTTTCTTCGCGACCAAGACGCTCTTGTTTTTGTTCGAGCCAACTGGTGTAGTTACCAGAAAATGGAATTCCGCGTCCGCGGTCTAATTCCAAGATCCATTTGGCTACGTTGTCGAGGAAGTAGCGGTCGTGGGTAATAGCCACGACAGTGCCTGGATATTCCTGCAAGAAACGCTCGAGCCAATCAACACTCTCAGCATCTAAATGGTTGGTTGGTTCGTCTAAGAGCAACAAGTCGGGGCGGCTCAGCAACAAGCGGCAGAGTGCAACTCGCCGTCGTTCTCCACCAGAAAGTTTGGTTACATCAGCATCATTGGGTGGGCACCGCAGTGCATCCATCGCTATTTCGACGTTGCGTTCGAGCGCCCAAGCGTCGGCTGCCTGAATTTTTGCTTCAAGGTCTGCTTGCAGCGCACCAACTTTGTCAAAGTCAGCATCTGG
>JAIOXC010000048.1 GCA_021741795.1 Ilumatobacteraceae bacterium
GTACCGTCGCTATGGAAAATCCATGGACTATTGAGTGACGTTGAATACACGGTTACATATGTGCCTCTCGGCGATTCAAAAGAACACGCATCACTTTCGATGACTGGCGATCAACTTGGACGCGTTGGCATCCAACCACCAATGCTGTTCCCCGAATCCGCAGTTCTTATCTACTTGAAGAGCCAATAGGCTTAAGGCCTGTGAGCCCTTCTTCCGACGCAAAGACAACTCCAAAAATCACTGCCCAAGTGGTGGCCAAGGTGGCGCACTTGGCCAGGCTCGACCTGACTGAAGCAGAACTGGCCCTGATGACCACGCAGTTGACAGGGATGCTCGACCATTTCGGCGACATCGACAAACTCGATTTGTCGGCTGTGGCGCCAATGGCGCAACCATTCCCGATCAAAAATGTGTATCGCGAAGATGTTGTTGTACCTGGCCTAGATCGCCAAGAGGTTCTCGATAACGCACCTGCTCCACAAGACGGTCGTTTTCGCGTTCCGCCATCGAACGGTTCTGAGTCATGACGAGTGAGTTTGTTTCTGTAGTCGACATCGTCGGCTCAATCCGTGAGGGCAAAACAACTGCATCCGATGTGCTCGAGCAACATCTCGCCCGCATTGACAAGCGCGAGACCGAAATTCATGCGTTCAATCACGTGATGGCAGAGTCTGCTCGGGCCAATGCCGCGAGTATTGACGCCGACTTGAAGGCTGGCAAAGAGCGCGGTCCTCTCGCTGGAGTACCAATCGCGCTCAAAGACAACATGTGCACTCGTGGTGTTCCAACTACATGTTCGTCCAAAATTTTGGAAGGTTGGAAGCCGCCATACGACGCAACAGTTGTGACGCGTTTGCAGCAGGCGGGCGCAGTCATCGTTGGCAAGACCAACTTGGACGAATTTGCAATGGGCTCATCCACAGAAAACTCTGCGTTCGGCCCAACACGAAATCCACTTGATGCTTCACGTGTTCCTGGTGGTTCAAGCGGCGGCAGTGCTGCAGCAGTTGCCGCAGGTTTTGCTGCCGCAAGTTTGGGTAGTGACACCGGCGGCAGCATTCGTCAACCGGCAGCGCTCTGCGGCGTCGTTGGTGTCAAACCAACATATGGCATGGTGAGCCGACAAGGCCTCGTTGCGTTTGCAAGCAGCCTCGATCAAATTGGTCCGTTCACGCACACAGTTGCAGACGCGGCGTTGCTGATGGAAGTTATTGGCGGGCATGATCCGCTCGACTCAACTTCACTCAATCAGCCAGTTCCTTCGCTCACTGCAGTGCTTGGTCAGGGCGTGAAGGGAATGCGCATTGGCAGACTTGCCGACATGCCAGATGGCTGCGAGCCAGAAGTGCTCGCTCGACTCGATGCTGCTTTTGCTGCTCTCAAGGCCGCAGGGGCAACCATCGTCGACATTGCATTGCCATCGCTTTCATATTGCCTCACTGCGTATTACTTGGTTGCTCCTGCAGAGGCATCAAGCAACCTCGCTCGATACGACGGAGTGCGCTACGGCTTGCGTGTCGAATCAGCAGACCTCATCAGCATGTATGGCGCCACTCGCGCAGCAGGTTTTGGCGCAGAAGTAAAACGCCGCATCATGTTGGGCACATATGCGTTGTCGGCCGGCTACTACGACGCGTATTACGGCAAGGCGCTTAAGGTTCGCAGGCTTATTGCCAATGATTTTGCCGCTGCATACCAATCGTGCGATGTGATCTTGACTCCAACATCTCCAACGGTTGCGTTTCCGATCGGTGAAAAAACGAGTGACCCACTGACCATGTATCTGTGCGACATCTTTACGATTCCTACAAACCTTGCTGGTCACGCAGCAATGAGCGTGCCTTTCGGAACTGGCGCGCATTCGATGCCAGTTGGCGTGCAGATTCTTGCGCCAGCACTTGGCGAACCAACCATGTTCCGTGTTGCAGCCGAATTGGAGCGCGCTTCATGAGTAACGCATCATCTGCTCCATCACACGCAACTGTTTTGCCAAACGGCTGGGAAATGGTGATTGGTCTCGAAGTTCACGTCGAGTTAGACACCAAAACCAAATTGTTCTCGGCAAGTCCAAACCATTTCGGCGACGAACCAAACACCAACATCGATCCCGTCACACTCGGTTTGCCTGGTGCGCTTCCTGTAATCAACCGTCGCGCGGTTGAGCTTGCAATACGCCTTGGCCTAGCACTTAATTGCACCGTGCAGGCGAGCACATTTCACCGCAAAAATTATTTTTACCAAGACCTCGCAAAGGCGTATCAAATTACGCAGTATGACCAACCGATCAACATTGATGGGTTCATGATGTTGCCGGGCGACGTGCGCATTGGCATCGAGCGCGCGCATCTTGAAGAAGACACCGGCAAGTCAACACACTTTGGTGGCACAAGCGGCCGTATTCACGGCAGCGACTACTCACTTGTCGACTTCAACCGCGCAGGTGTTCCACTTGTCGAAATTGTTTCTCGTCCCGACATTCGCAACGCCGATCAGGCGCGCCAATATGTTTCAGAGTTGCGCAGCATCTTGCTTGCGGTTGGCGCAAGCGATGCCAAAATGGAAGAGGGTTCGATGCGCTGCGACGTCAACGTCTCGGTGCGCAAAGCAGGCGAGCCGTTTGGTACTCGTTGCGAAATTAAAAACGTCAACTCCATTCGTGCAGTTGGCAAGGCCATTGACTACGAAGCTCGTCGCCAAGTAGATGTGCTCGAGTCCGGCGGCACAATCCGCCAAGAGACCCGCCACTGGGACGACGCTGAGGGGCGCACGCACACACTGCGCGTCAAAGAAGACGCCGACGATTACAGATATTTTCTTGAGCCCGATCTCGTGCTGCTCGACCCGGGCACCGAATGGGTCGAATCAATTCGCGCATCACTACCGATGTTGCCTGCAGCGCGTCGTGCGCGATTGTCGCAACTCACTGGTGCCGACAAAGAAAGCGAAGCCGTGTACGTCATCGTCGAACGCGGCCAAGATGACTTCGTGCAACTCGTTGCCGATGCCGGTGGCGAACCAGCGCGCGCACTCGTGTATGTGCAACAAGCATTTTCTGAAGCAGGTGCAAACCCTGTTGTGCCTGCCAAAGATTTGGCCGCACTCACGCTGCTCGAACGCGATGCAAAGGTCACTGCAACGCAAGCAAAAACAATTCTTGCCGAGATCGTTGCCAATGGCGGCGGCGATGCAGTTGCAATTGCAGCGGCAAAAGGTTTCGAAGCTCTCGACACATCTGCTGTTGAAGCGATGGTCGATGCAGCAATTGCAGCCCAGCCAGATGCGTGGGCCAAGTATTGCGCCGGCGAAGAAAAGGCGATGGGCGCTTTGGTTGGCGCAATCATGAAGTCGTCCCAGGGCAAAGCCGACGGCAAGGTAGTGACCGCACTTTTGCAGAAAAAGCGTGGATAAATCGATGGATTATGACCATTTGACAGGAGTAGTTAGGCTTGCCTAACATATTGCCATGACCACCTCATTCCTCATCACCCTGCGCGAAGGTCTCGAAGCATCACTGATCGTCGCGATCTTGCTGACGTATCTCACAAAGACTGACCGTAAAGCCGACGTACGTTATGTCTGGTGGGGCACTGCTGTAGCAATTCTTTCGTGTCTTGTCGCAGGCACCATTGTCTATCTTGCAGTTGATGGGCTCAACGGCAAAGTTGAGATGGCAACAGAAGGAACGATTGCACTCGTTGCAGCTGCAGTGCTCACACAAATGATTTTCTGGATGCGCAGGAATTCTCAAAACCTCAGTGTTGAACTGCGAGCCAAAGTAGACAAGTCGGCAAAAACAGCATTGTTCACCATCGCATTTGTTGCCGTGGTGCGTGAAGGTTTGGAAACGGTGCTGTTCTTGCTGAGTGCCGAAACCACATCATCATCTGGCAGCTCAGTTGTATTTGGTGGCTTGCTTGGGCTCGTTGGGGCTGTTGTATTAGGCGTCGCAATATTCGCGGGTGGCCAAAAAATTAACCTGAAAATGTTTTTCAATGTGACTGCGGTGTTACTAATTTTGTTCGCCGCTGGCCTCGCTGGCAAGTCAATACACGAATATCGCGAACTCATTGGTTGGGAAAATGGCTGGCTCGTACAGTCGGCATGGACGTTTGAAAGCGGAATGTGGTCATCGGGAACCTTCTACGACTTCATGAAAGGTTTCTTCGGCTGGCATAAGGGTGCCGAGAATATTCGCGTCATCACCTACTTCGCATTCCTTGCCCCAACGCTCTATTTCTATCTACGTAAGCCGGTGAAGTCAGCCGCATAGCTTGCGCAAGTAGCCTTGATTGATATGACAAGGCCTTCAGAAACCCCCGTTGATATCAAGCCTCGCAGTCGGGATGTCACCGACGGCAATCAAAAGGCCGCAGCCCGCGCAATGTTGCGCGCTGTTGGTTTAACCGATGACGACTGGGTAAAACCACAGATCGGTATTGCCTCGTCGTGGAATGAAGTAACACCCTGCAACGCATCGCTACGTCGTCTTGCCGACTCGGCAAAAGTTGGCGTTCGCACAAATGGCGGTGTCGCTCTCGAGTTCGGCACTATTACCGTCAGTGACGGCATCTCGATGGGTCATGAAGGCATGCGCGCTTCGCTTGTAAGTCGCGAAGTTATTTGTGACTCGGTCGAAACAGTTGTGCACGCCGAGCGTTTCGATGGTTTCGTTGGGCTCGCTGGTTGTGACAAGAGCATTCCTGGCATGTTGATGGCCGCTGCTCGTCTCAATTTGCCAAGCGTGTTTGTGTACAACGGCAGCACGTTGCCAGGTGTGCACAATGGCAAAAACATCGACATCACCACAGTGTTCGAAGCCATTGGTGCTTGTGCAGCAGGAAACATGAGCCAAGAAGAACTTGGCGAGATCGAGCGTGCAGCATGCCCTGGCGAAGGTGCGTGCGGCGGCATGTTTACCGCCAACACCATGAGTTCGATTGCAGAAGCTCTCGGTATGAGCCTGCCTGGCACTGCATCGCCACCAGCAATTGACAAGCGTCGTGAGTCTGACGCCGAGCGTGCGGGTGCGGCCGTGATGAATCTTGTTCGTCTCGGCATTTATCCGCGCGACATCATGACCAAAAAGGCTTTCGAAAACGCGATCGCAATGGTCAATGCACTCGGTGGCTCAACCAATGCGGTGTTGCACTTGTTGGCTATTGCCAACGAGGCAGGCGTTGCCCTTGATCTGGAAGATTTCAATCGCATTGCAGCAAAAGTTCCGCACATTGCCGACACCAAGCCGGGCGGCAAGTACCACATGACCGACATCGATCGCATCGGTGGTGTGCCAGTTGTGATGAAGCATTTGCTTGATGCAGGTCTTCTGCATGGCGACGTACTGACGTGTACGGGTAAAACCATGGCCGAAAATTTGGCCGAGATCAATCCGCCAGCACCAGATGGTGATGTCGTGCATCCATTGAGCAATCCAATTCACGCAGAGGGTGGCATCAATATTCTGAGTGGTTCGCTGGCACCTCGCGGTGCCGTTGTCAAAGTTGCTGGTCTCACAAAAGATCAAATGACGTTTGAGGGCCCTGCTCGCGTGTTCGACGGCGAAGACGGTGCGATGGCTGCGGTGATAGCGGGCGATATCAAGCCCGGCACAGTGATCATCATTCGTTACGAAGGACCAAAGGGTGGCCCAGGTATGCGCGAGATGCTCGCAATCACTGGCGCACTCAAAGGTGTTGGTCGCGGATCAGATTGCGCACTCATCACCGACGGTCGCTTCAGCGGTGGCACGTGGGGCTTCTGTATTGGTCACGTTGCACCAGAAGCAACAGATGGCGGACCAATTGCATTTGCACACGACGGCGACATTGTGCGCATCGACGTGCCAACAAAAACCCTTGACTTGTTGGTAGACGAAAAAGTGTTGGCCGAACGCCGCAAGGGTTGGAAACCAAACCCTGCGCGTTATACGAGTGGCGTGTTGGCCAAGTACGCCAAATTGGTGCAGGGTGCCGAGACCGGCGCAATCACCAACGTCATCGAATAATTACTTTCACTTCACGCCAACCCGAATCAAGCATGCTCTTAGCATGCTACGATTTTCCCATGTCGGCAATCCAAATCAAAGATGTGTCTGAGGAAATCCACGAGCAATTGCGTGAACGAGCCAAAGAATCAAATTGCACTCTTGGTGAATATGTAATGCGACTCATTCGCGCCGATCTACTCAGGCCATCTGTCGCCAAATGGAAGTTAGACATGCTCGGCAAGCCGGGTGCAGCAATTGATACTCAATTTGTGATTGATGAAATCAGGCGAATGCGGGACACGGCCAAGTGATCGTTGATGCGAGTGTTGGGGTAGAGATCGTCAGAAAAACTCCTTTGGGTCAGCGAGCTATTCAACTTCTCGACGACAATCTGCATGCTCCAGACATTTTCTTGGCTGAGGTATTTCATGTACTCAAACGCATGACAGTGCTCAAACAAATCACTTCGCGTGATGCAAAAATTTCGGCAGCACTTGTTGGACAGATGCCACTGACATTTCTCACAGTCTCCAATTATCAGTCTCAACTGTGGGATGTCTCGACCAAGATCAGTAGTTACGACGCACACTATGTAGTTTTGGCGAAGAGCCTCGGGCAACCAATTATCACGCTCGATGAAAAACTGATGAGATGCAAAGACCTTGGCGTCGAGTTTGTGGTCGTGAGTTAGCGACATAATGCAAACGTGGTCGCAGACGCAGTACAAAGCGGCCACCAACAGTAAAAACTTCAAAAACTGGACACCTATATTGCATTAAACGCAAGATATATTGCATTTAATGAAAACTCTGTCACCGCCACTCTTGCCCATATTTAGGTCGCGTGCACAGGCTGAAATACTTGGGCTTGTGTTGTGGTCTGCACCGACCGAGCGCAGTCTGACTGAATTGGCTCAACGCACTGGTGTTTCGTTGGCCACGGTGCAACGCGAAGTAGAACGAAGCGAACAAGCCGGCCTTGTGGTGTCGCGACGCGTCGGAAATGTGCGGCTGGTCAAGTCTGCAGAGTCGCGAGATGCCGAACTCTTGGCCGAACTGTTGTTGAGATCATTCGGACCCAAACAAGTTATTGCCGAAGAATTCGCCCACGTGAAGGGAATCGAGCAGATCATCATCTTTGGATCATGGGCAGCTCGGTACGCGGGAGTTGTTGGCCTGGCACCGAATGACATTGATGTTTTGATACTTGGCAAGCCCAACTACTCCCAACTCAGCGAGGCATGCGCACGTGCTCAAGGCCGCATCGGCAAACAAATCAATGCAATTGACAGAGGTATGTCTTGGTGGACAAACAAATCAACAGATCCTCTAAAAAAAGAGATGAAAAGGCGTCCTTATCTGACCATCTGACTTACACAAGTTGGTATGTCCGAAAATATACAAGCGCTTCTCGCAAGCGGTCGTCTTGAAAGAATCGGAAAAATGAAAACACTTGAAGCATTTCTGCTGAAGGATGCACGCCAACACTTGCATAGCGCGGTTCTCTTACAGAAATCAGATGATGTAAATGGGGCATTTCAACTCGCCTATGACTCGACTCGCAAATCGTGTGCTGCACTGCTGGCATATCATGGGCTGCGAGTCACAAGTAGGGGTGGGCATTTCGCACTGATCAATTGTGCAGGAGAAATATCTTCTTCAATCGGCCAGTTGTATTCAGAGATCAATGATCTTCGTCAACTTCGAAATGCTATTGAATATCCGATTGATGCTGATCGAAGTCCAAGCAACGATCGGCTGTCCTATTCAATTGCCTTAGCCGAACGGGTATTGGCCGTAGTCAGTGCCGAAGTCGCAAGTTGAGAACGAAGCGGCCGCCAACAATAAACGCACCGAGCACAAGCGTTGCCACAATCACAAGTGGTGTGGCAGTGCCGCGATCAAACACAAAGTGGCGCAACTCGAGCCCACCAAAAACTGTTACCAGCCACACGATCACACTCGTGCGCATTGAGCCAGGCGTACGCCATGCTCGAGACGAAAGCCATGCAATAGCCAGGGCAATCAGAAACGGGGCAGCAACAGTGGCAATGCCATCAATGGCTGTGCCCTCGTCGTGGTTACGTCGTCCAATAGCAACGAACAACACCACCGAGATGATGTCGACACACGCTGTAAAAACAGCGTGACGGTTGTTAGGCCTCGTCGTAATACTCGCGGCCCAGGTGCGTGATCTGGTCTTCGCCCATCATCCAGCGAAGCGTGTTCTTGAGCTTGGCCAACTGCACAAACAAGTCGTGCTCTGGCTTGAGGCCAGGTGCAACTTGAGGGCTCTTGTAATAGAACGACAACCACTCCTGAATGCCACCGATGCCTGCGCGTTGTGCGAGATCGGTGAACAACACCAAGTCGAGCGCGAGCGGCGCAGCAAGAATGCTGTCGCGGCACAAGAAGTTGACTTTGATCTGCATTGGGTAACCCAACCATCCGAAGATGTCGATGTTGTCCCAGCCTTCTTTGTTGTCACCACGAGGTGGGTAGTAGTTGATCTTGACCGAGTGATACACATCGCCGTACAAGTCTGGAAACAAACTTGGCTGCAAGATGTCTTCGAGTACGCCCAACTTTGATTCTTCTTTGGTCTTGAAGTTGTCTGGATCGTCGAGCACTTCGCCGTCACGGTTGCCAAGAATGTTGGTGGAGTACCAACCAGCAAGTCCGAGCATGCGAGCCTTCAACATTGGTGCAAGCACGGTCTTCATCAGGGTCTGACCTGTCTTGAAGTCTTTGCCCGAAATAGCAACTTTGCGCTCGGTTGCGAGCTTGCGCAACACGGGTGTATCGACTGCAAGGTTTGGTGCGCCGTTCGCAAACGGAACGCCTTCCAAAATTGCTGCGTATGCGTACAACATGCTTGGCGCGATCATCGGATCGTTTGCATCAATTGCTTTTTCAAATGATTCGATATCTTCGTGTTGTGGTCCTGGCTCGATAAAGATTTCCGTTGACGCACACCAGATCATCACCAGACGATCGACTTTCTTTTCATCCTTAAACTTATTGATGTCGGCGCGAATACCGTTGAGCATCTCGCGCTTCGAGATTTTGCCCATGGTGTTGTCGGCATCGATGTTCTTGACATAGTTGCGCTCGAAAGCAGCCTTCATTGGGCGCACGTCACGCAATGCATCCGAGATCGCCTCGAGGTGCTTGCCGCTTTCTAAAACGCCAGCGCGCTGTGCTGCTACGTATGCATCATCCGGAAACGGATCCCACGAACCCCACACGATGTCTTCGATGCGGGCGAGTGGGACGAAATCTTTGATCATTGGGTTGCGACCATCGGTGCGCTTGCCAAGACGGATGGTGTCCATTTGGGTGAGTGAGCCGATTGGTGCACCAAGACCGCGCTTGGCGAGTTCGACGCCGGCGATCAAGGTTGAAGCCACCGCGCCGAGGCCGACGGTGAGTACACCGAGCTTGCCTTCTGCTGGGGCAATAGTTGGTTTCTTTGTAGACATGTGGTCTCCGGTAAATCCAGTAGATGTAGGACGGGATAAGGCTACGCCGAATGGCGCGTGTTCAGAGCACTCAACACAGGGTGGCTTTGGCTAGCCAGTTGGCTGAAGCTCGCGCATCACCATTGCGGTCATGTGCAAACGAACGGCAGTGCGAGAAGCACCCTGAATTTGGATGAAGTGGTCCCACATCTCGAATGACGTGATTGCCTCAATGCGTGGCAATACATCGTATGGGTCGGTGTTGAGGTGAAGTTCTTTTACAAATCCTTGTTGAATTTGTTGAGTCATTACGCGGCGCAATTCTTCGAGCGCAATGTTGAACGTTTTTGATTTTGCAGCGGCTTCTACTCGCATCATTCCACGGCGAAGTGGCGCAGCAAGTGCATACATGCTGTCGCGCATCTCTACAAGCGCGCGCACTTTGTCAGCAGTAGATCTGTGTGGGTCGAGTGGCGCAAGAAATGGTGCGATTCGTTCAGATTGACGGCGCAAAATTTCGGCGTACAAACCTTCCATGTCGTCGAAGTGCTGAAACACGGTGCG
>JAIOXC010000049.1 GCA_021741795.1 Ilumatobacteraceae bacterium
CACGATGGCAAACAAGAACCCAAATGCGCGCAACGCCTTATGCCGTGGTTGGCGAGGCTTTATTGCTGCCAACTCGGCCGACAATGGCGCTGGCTTTTCTTCAGCGCACACACGCAATTCATCATGTAATGCCGCGTGATCGATCTTCATCCACTCGGCCGGACCAGCCAAATATGCGTTGAGTCCACGCAACATGTATTCGGTCGATGCGTAGCGCATCGAAAAGAGGTTGCGAAATCCGAACGATGAAAATCGATATGCCAAGTTCCACCACGTGTGTTTGTCGAACACCAGCGTGTCGACAAGTGCCAAGTTGCGCGATTCATAAAACAATGACGATGGATTGTTTTTTAATCCAAAGTCAGCGTGCCACACAATCACGCCGTTGAGCGTGATCGAGTGCTTGCCTGTGTGCATCAGACCAAACGCAACATCGTCTCCGCGCACAAACACAGGTAACGGATTTTCGTTGGTGATGTTGATCGGAAACGCGGTGTACCACCACGCGGTGTAGTCAAACGGAACTTCGGGTGCATCTTGCACAGCAACCGATCGCTCACGCATGTCATCTTCGCGACCGAGTGCCTGCAATGGATATATAGAGCGCCACGAATACTGTGACCCAGCCTCGAACTGCAGCCACGGACGCTCTTCAGAAAGCATTGCTCCGTGCACGCAGAGTCGCGCATCTTTGGCGTAGGCAAACAGCGATATCGTGCGCACAATCGCCTCTGGCTCGAGCGTGATGTCGTCGTCCATAAACAACACGTGAGTTGCCCAGCCCGCCTTACGCAGTTCGATTAAGCCGCGTGCAAAACCACCAGCGCCACCCAGATTGCCGTTTGGGATTACCGTGAGCGGGGCATCTGTCGCCGCATCAAACGTCACATTTTGAGCGTTATCAACTACGAGCACTCGCACTTTTCCATTGAGAGCATCCGAGTTGCTCACCAAATCGAGCACGTTGTGCACGGTCTTGCGCACATATTCTTGACGATTAAACGTAGTGATCGACAACGACATGCGCACTTCGTGTCGAGGAGCATCCTGGGTAACCCACTCTCCGCCCGTCATGCACACTTCGCCACCAATTGCAGTCACCCGCACGAAATATGTGCCATCTGTTGACGTCTGTAGCTCGGGCACGCTGAGCATCACGCTCGTGGGTGACCCTTCGCCGCGTGGCAATTGCGCTGTTGCCACAACCGATTCTTTCTTGCCCTTTACCGCCACAACTTCGGCAATACCTACACCGGAAGCGCGCACGCTGACACTCAAGTTGTTGACATGACTCACTCGGCGCCAACGGCCGGCGGCAAACACACCAAACGTTGTATCAAAACTGAGCGTGCCACCGTCTGCAAGCACTGCCCCGTTGTCGACGATGCGCACATCGCCGCTCGTGCGCGCATACAACAGCGGCTCTGGCGTTGATGGCGTTGGCAACACAAGACGTTGCACCAAGTTTGATGTTTGCATTAGTGCTTAGCCCCGCCCAACGGGTCGGTAAAGAATGGCGGGATGTCCGTGCCGTCATCGAGCGCTTTTAACATTGCTGTCGCTGCAGCCAATGCTTCGTGAATAGTGACGTCCATGTCGAGATAACGATAGGTGCCGAGGCGACCCAAGAAAGTGACACCCTTCTGGGCGCGAGCCTGCTGCACGTAGTTGACTAATTGATCGGTCTCTTTCACCAACCGAATCGGATAATACGGAGTGTCGTTCTCTCCACAAAGACGAGAAAACTCGGTGTAGGTCACAGTGCTGTCATGGTTTTCCCATGGCGCAAAATGTTTGTGTTCGGTAATGCGTGTGTACGGCACTTGCTCGTCGCAATAATTCAATACTGGACAACCCTGAAAATCTCCGTCAGACACATGTTGCTCAAAGTCGAGCGTGCGATATGCAAGCCGCCCGTGTTCAAAACCAAAATACGCATCGATCGGGCCAGTCCACACCACGTGGTCATAGTTGCTCGACTGTGCTCGCTCAAAACGCGTCGACAAATGCACAGCGATGCTCGGATGATCAAGAATTGCCTGCACGATCGGCGTGTATCCGTGCTCAGGGATTCCCTGATACGGATGATTGAAGTATGAGTCGTCAGCGGTAAACCGAAGCGGTAGTCGTGCGAGGATGCTTGCGGGCAACTCGGTTGGATCTACACCCCACTGCTTTTTGGTGTAGCCCGCAAAAAAAGCGTCGTACAGTTCGCGACCCACAAATCGCAGCCCTTGATCTTCAAACGAAACTGGGTTTGTAATTGTCGAGTCTGCTTTTGTGGCAATAAATGCTTCGGCTTCGGCTGGCGAAAAATCGGTGCCAAAAAACTCGTTGATCAATGTCAGGTTCATTGGCATCTGAAATGCTCTGTCGCCCACCATTGCTCGCACCCTGTGGCGATATGGCATCATCACACCAAAGCGCGTAATGAACTCCCACACATGCTCATGTTGCGTATGGAAAATGTGTGGCCCGTACGTGTGCACCATGACGCCTGTTTCGTGGCGCTCGGTATGACAGTTGCCCGCCACGTGATCACGAGTGTCAAAAACGGTTGCGCTATGGCCTGCCTCGGCCAGTTGTCTGGCCACCACGGCACCTGAAAAGCCTGCGCCAACAATGGCAAACGATCGCGCTAGCACGCCTTAAATACTACGCAATTAGTGCGAGAGCCAAGGTGCACAGAGACCGTCCAGATCGCGTACTTCGATGCGATCACGGTTGGCATATGTCACTTGGTTGCTTGGATCCGCGCGCAATTTGAATGTGCGAAATTCCATTTCTGTCGTATCGATCGCAAGTATGCGTCCGACCAACGACTCGCCGAGGCTGAGCAGCAACTTGATGGTCTCGAGCGCCTGAATTGAACCAACAATTCCTGGCAATACCCCAAGCACACCGGCCTCTGCGCAACTTGGCGCAAGTTCGGCTGGAGGAGGCTCTGGCACCATGTCGCGATATGTCGGACCATGCTGTGGATCGAACACCGTGACCATGCCTTCAAACCTGAAAATCGATCCGTGCACGACTGGAATACCAAGCTTGACGCTTGCGTCGTTGAGCACATAGCGACTTGGAAAGTTGTCGGCGCCATCCACGATCACGTCGTATCCAGCAATGATCTCCATGATGTTGCTCGCGTCTAGCCGCGTGTCATACGTGACTACATCAACATCTGGATTGAGCATCGTCAGTGTCTTTTTTGCCGAGTCAACCTTGCGATCACCAATGCGATCAATGTTGTGCAAGATCTGCCGCTGCAAGTTGCTGGCATCTACTTCGTCCATGTCAACAATGCCGATTGTGCCCACACCGGCGGCAGCCAGGTATAAAGCAGCAGGGCTTCCAAGCCCACCCGCACCGAGCAACAACACTTTGCTTGCAAGCAGTTTTGCCTGACCTTCAACACCAACTTCTGGCAACAAAATATGTCGCTGATAACGATTGCGCTGCTCGGCAGTCAACGAGGCGGGAGTACCCCACTGTCGACCTTCGTCTTTCCACTTTCCAAAACCACCAGCCATCGAGACAACGTTGGTGTAGCCAAGCTCTTGCAAAGTCTTGGCAGCAAATGCGCTACGCACTCCGCCCGCGCAATACACCACAATTGGGGCGTCCTTATCGGTGATCTTGCTCTCGATCTGTGCTTCGAGGTGACCACGCGGAATGTGGATCGACAGCGGCAATGTACCTTGCTCAAATTCGTCGGGTTCGCGCACATCAAGAGCCAGGGTTGTTCCAGTTGCCAAACGCGCAGCGGCATCGGCAGTGTCTACCTCAACAATTTGTGATTTTGCTTGTGCAAGTAGGTCTCTAAAACCAGCCATATAGGTGACAAATCCTCCGCCTAATACCCTACCGTTCTAGTCGGGTTTTGATGCTCAGGGTGATTGGCACAGCAGGGGCAACACTTCCGAAATACCAGCATTGATCACTACATCGGCTCGATCGTCCATCTCGGTCGGCTGACCATTGACAATGATCAATGCCGCTCCTGCGGCCTTGGCCCTCGGCACCGCGTTGGCGGCTGGGTAGACCGACAGCGAGGTTCCTACAGCCAGCAGCACATCACACTCTTCGCTCGCATTCAGTGCTCTACCAATCACATCGGGTTCGAGCGGCTGACCAAATAAAATCGTGTCGCTTTTTAGAATGCCACCGCACAACTCACACCTCGGATCCACATCGCCCGCGATCACTCGCGCCAAAGCATCCACCATCGGTCTGCGATCCTTGCATCCCCAACAACATGTGCGATGAATAGTGCCATGCACTTCCAGAACATTCATCGGATCATGTCCTGCACGTTGATGCAGTTCGTCCACGTTTTGCGTAATGATTGCAATCAGGGCACCACGGCGCTCCAGTTCAAGTAATGCCACATGTCCTGCGTTCGGTTGAGGATCATTATCAATCCAACGCACCCTGTTGCTCCACGATTTTTGGCGCAGTTCATCATCTTCCAAATAATGAGTCAGGGTTGCTGCGCGTTCTGCATCCGGATCCTTTGTCCATAATCCGTTTGGTCCACGAAAATCTGGAATACCAGAATCTGTCGAAATGCCCGCACCTGTCAACACGGTGATGCGCTTGGACGCCTGCAGAATGACCCGTGCCTGATGTATTTTTTCTTGTAATTCTTCGTCTATCACACTGCCATCTTGCCAAACTCGCGCACACAAATGGGCATGAACGAATTACACGTTGAAAAAACCCTTGTTGTGGTGCCCTGGCTAGACCCGATTGTCGATGAAGTCGGGTTCGATGTGTTCTCTCGGTATACCGAGATGTTTTGGCTTCCCATCATGGGGCCAAGTGCGCTGTGGATCATGCGACGCATTGTGATGGGTTTCGCCGAGTTCCCTGGCGGTTACGAGATGGATACGGAAGAAATCGCACTCGCCGTTGGTCTGTCATTCACCCAAGGGGCCAACTGTCCATTTAGTCGCGCATTGCGTCGTTGTCAGTGGTTTGGTGCTGCACAAAGCGTGCATGGTGGCTTGGCTGTGCGCATCAAACTTCCACCGGTCTCGCGTCGTCAGATTCAACGCTTCCCTGTTTCACTGAAGCAATCGCTTGCATCGTGGCCAGTTGAATCCACCGACCATCAACAACTTGTTGAGCGAGCAAAACTTGTTGCAAACGCGCTGATCACAACTGGCGACGACACCGATTTGTTGGAATCTCGACTTACGCGGATCGGAATTCCAGTTGGGATTGCGGCTCGTGTTGCGAATGAACTATCTGGTTCGATGAATTGCGACTCAACCACGGCACAAAGTTCTCCATAAACGCCCAACTCGTGCGATGCAGCGCCGAAGGTCCGTATCCCTGCAGCGCAGTGCGATGTTTTGGGCACGGGTAGCCCTTATTGGTCTCGAAGCTCCACAACGAATAGTCGTTTGCGTACTCGCGCATCATTCTGTCTCGCGAAACTTTTGCCAACACCGAAGCGGCCGACACCGACAACACTGATGCGTCAGCCTTTACCTGTGTCACCACCTGCGAAATATGTGGCGACACAAAGTCCCATCGACCATCTATCACTGCCGTTGCTTTGCTCACATCAATCTGTTTCGCCAAACTTTCGATTGCCCGTTTGGTAGCCAATCGTTGGGCAGCATTCATGCCCAACGCATCGCATTCGGCGTGAGTCACGTACCCAATCGACCATGCTGCACATGTTGCGGCCACATGATCAAACATTTCTTCACGCTTTATCTCAGACAGTTGTTTCGAATCGCGTGCACCACCCATGAGCGCCGATGCATCGTCACTTGCAATCACGTCGCGCGACAAGACAGCGGCACCGATCATCAGTGGGCCGGCCCATGCGCCTTTGCCCACTTCATCTATTCCGATAACAAGCGACGAGCCCTTGCGCAACAACACTCGCTCTACTTGGGTCGTTGGTAATTCTTTCACTGCAATGAAATCTGCACTGCACCGTCAACGAAACTGCCTGCGCGCCACCAAGCGCCACTTTGCAATAACGCTGCTGCAGTTGGTGCATCTACCGCAGCAAGCAAGCCGCCCGAAGTTTGGGGGTCAAAACACAATGCAGCCGCTGCATCATTGTCTGCAGCATCTACAAAGTTGCCCTCTACATAGTCACGGTTACGCGGGTCTCCACCCGTTCGCACACCCCGTTGCGCTGCTTCCCTCGCACCTGGATACGCCTGCAATGAATTGGCCTCTATGACCAGTGCTACTGCACTTCGCTCCGCCATCTCCCAGCCGTGGCCTGCTAGTCCATAGCCCGTCACATCGGTTACCGCGTGCACACCAGCGCCAAAACTTTGCAGTTGCTCAGACGCCACACGATTCAGCGTGCGCATCCCGGCAATAGCTACATCTTTATCGGCAGCTGACCCACCAGCAAGTGCCAGCCCAGTGCCAAGCGGCTTCGACATCACAGCAATGTCGCCGACTTGTGCGCCACTCTTGCGAAAAATACGTTGTGGGTTGACGACGCCTTGCACGGCAAGACCAAAGATCGGTTCTGGATTACGAATGGTGTGACCGCCCGCAATACTTCCGCCCGCTTCTGCAACCACCTGTGCGGCTGCGGCAAATATTTGAGCGATAGCGGTTGGAGGAAAGTGCTCAGGAAACGCAGCGATATTGACAGCCATCACCACACGGCCACCCATTGCGAACACGTCGCTGCATGCATTGGCTGCGGCAATCGCGCCAAAATCACTTGGGTCATCAACGAGCGGCGGAAAAAAATCGGTTGTACTCACCAAGGCCACATCATCGGATACTTGGTACACGGCCGCATCATCGAAAGGAGCAAGCCCTACCAATAGTGCGGGATCAAGTGATGCAGGAAAGTCGCTCACTAAGTCGGCGAGCAATGTTGCGCCCCATTTGGCTGCGCATCCACCACACGATGTCCATTCAGTGAGGCGCAACGGCGAGAGGCTCGGAGAGTTGCTCGGCGAATTGCTCGGCACGTTGCTCGACTCGTTAATCACTAGACAAAGCCTAGAAGCAGCGTCTCGCCGGTTGCTTCAACAGAAGTCCATGTCGGATCACACTTGCCTGCGGTCAGCTTGATTCCAGCAGGTCCAGATACTTCCCACAACAATGCAGGCTTTTCGCCATGCCAACGAATACCAAAACTCACCGTATGTAGTGGGCCAGCAGCCACTCGATGACATTCCAAATTTGCTCCGAGCCACAGTCGAGGGATGCCACGACCAAAAATCTGCACCGATCCATCGCGCTGCACCGCAACCAATTTTTCTTCAACCCACGCAATTGCGCGAATGTCAGTTGGCATGACGTTTGGTGGTTCGGCCGCACTACTCATACGCAACTGTGCAGCAGCCACATCATCGGCTGCACGATTCTCGCCTATGCGTGCAAATACAAATTGGGCGGCAAACAATGCACGCTCCACATCCCACGGCAGTACGGAAGACTTTTTATGATCTTTCAACAAAGTTTCTACACATTGGGCAAGTCGCGCGGCGTGATCAACACGGATTTGATCTGAATCGCCTGTGAGTTTCTCGCCCATTCGCAATAATTCTTGAAGCGTCAACATATATGCGACCGGATCATTGGCACAATCGCCACCCGCACCGATACCCCAATCTTCAATTTCGTGACCACTCAACGCCAACGCATCGCTACGTAATCGTGCAACAAGCGGGGCAACTGCGCCTTCAGGCACGATCACATATCCGGCTTGCTCTACTACCTTGAGCCATCCCTTTTGCAGCTGTTCGAATGATGGCAAGCGTTCTACATCGACATTCGTTATTTCGTTTGCAACATTCGATGCTGCACATAACGCAACTCGCAATGTGCTGCCATGCGCAACGGGAAACACCACGCTGCCAGCTGGCAACTCAATGCCTTGCGCACCACGCGGGCTCGGAGTTCGAGACGAAATCACATCTGATCGAGTAAACGCAACCGCAATTGGCAATGTCGACTCGTTTGTGATCTCGATAACGACAAGTCCACCTGCATCTGCGACGGCGTACACACGCTGAATTGCATCACCGCCGGGAATTCGTAGACGAGTTTCAACAACCGGCACACCGGCACGCCGTGTCTGTCGCACGCTCGGCTCGGTCGACGGGTCGTGCCAGCGGTCGTCAGCCGCAATGTGCCAGTCGAGGACTGGCGATCCATCATTAAGTCGAATAGAGCCGCGCTCATTAACAATTGCATTCCATCCGCCGCCCCTGATACCCAGCACATGGGCCGCTGGTCGCACGCGCGCACTGAGCGAAATTGACGAGATAACACCTTGCGTATTTGACATTATTCAGACCTACTTGATCTCGACATCAACGCTCGCAAAGAATCTTCGGCGCTCATGGTTCCTTCACATACGAGTGCAACTTGTTCGGCGATTGGCATTTCCACTCCGTGATGTTGAGCAAGTTTGACAACAGCAGACGAGCTCTTTACTCCCTCAGCAACCATATTCATCGAGCCAACGATTGCTGCGATTGATTCACCTTTACCCAACCTCACACCCACTTGGGTATTACGGCTCTGCATCGAGGCGCACGTAGCCATGATGTCGCCCATGCCCGCGAGGCCAGAAAAAGTAAGCGGCTGCGCGCCAAGTGCAACGCCAAGTCGCGACATTTCTGCCAAACCGCGAGTTACCAGAGTTGCTTTTGCATTGTCGCCAAAGCCAAAACCCTGGGAAATTCCTGCCGCAATCGCAATCACGTTTTTCACTACTCCACCAACTTCGCATCCGATCACATCGCTATTTGTGTACAACCGAAATGTTGGGCGTGAAAACAATTCCTGCAGTTTTAAGGCAACTGCATCGTCTTCGCATGCGATAACGCTGGCGGCTGGTTGACCTTGCAATATTTCGTGAGCAAGATTTGGTCCACTCAGCACCGCACGAGGATTATTTGGCATCTCAGACGCCAGCACTTCACTCATCCGCAACAATGTCTCACTCTCGAGACCCTTGGACAGGCTCATAATCGGCACACCGGCAGCCACATACTTCGCAACCTGCTGTGCAACATGACGAAAACCTTGCGCAGGCACTGCCATCGCAATCACATCTGCGTGTTTCACCAACTGTTCAAGATTCACCGATGCCACCAACCCGGCCGGCAACATGTAATTACCCAGATACGCGCTGTTGCGGTGTTGAGTATTGATCTCTTCGGCCAGATCCACACGCCTTGTCCATAAGGACGTCGAAGTGTTTTGTGAAACCAGCGTGGCGATTGTGGTGCCCCAAGATCCTGCGCCCACCACACATACTTGAGTTGTCACAGTCGCCAAGGTTAGGCGAGCACGGCTATATCGACACAAGCACCAATAGGCTACGAAAATGGTCGATTCGCACAAATCGTTCGCGCAATCGGCATCCCTCACTGCAGTCGTTATCCCCATCAAGGCTTTCGAGCAGGCAAAAGACCGACTCTCAAGTGTGCTCAGCGCAGATCAACGCATCCTGCTCGCACGCACAACTGCGCTTGGCGTTCTCGAGTCTGTGCGTGGCTCATCTGTATTTGTGGTGTGCGACAATCCCGAAGTTTCGCAGTGGGCAACTTCGCATGGTGCCACCGTGGTGTATCAATCAGGCGCTGGATTAAACGCCGCCGTTCAAGAAGGCATCAGCGCTGCCCACGAATACGAGCGGGTCATGATTGTGCATGGCGACCTGCCCTTGCCCAGCAGACTTGGCCAGTTGCTTGGCTCAGGTGTTGCGAGCAACACGGTCACGATCGTGCCCGATCGACACCGCGACGGAACCAACGTGTTGATCATCCCCTCAGGTGTGGGATTTACGTGCCACTACGGTGCCAAAAGCTTTGCAGCCCACATGGCCGAGGCAACCAAACTTGGGCTTGTAATTGAAATAATTGAAGACGACGAACTTGCGCTTGACATCGATACACCCGATGACTTGGCGGCACTGCCAACTCAGTGGCTCGAGCAACACAACATCAC
>JAIOXC010000050.1 GCA_021741795.1 Ilumatobacteraceae bacterium
TGATGGCGGAGAACGAATTGCGCGTGGTCACACCAACGGCCCAATTCGCGTGGTGTTGCCAGATGGCTATCTCGATGATCTCGACGACATGACTGTTCCTGACGACGGTCATGTGATGCAACTCAGCGGTGGTTGATGAACATTAGGTTGCCACTACAAATTGTTCTCGCGTCCAAGTCGCCACGCCGAGTCGATTTGTTGACACAATTACTTGATCACCAATTTGGTGAAGGGGTAGTGACGTTTGCAATCGATCCACCAAACATTGACGAGACTGCACTGACAGGCGAAACGCCAATCGCACACGTGCAACGTCTTGCCGTGGCAAAGTCGCATGCAGTCGCTGAGCGATACAACAATGCGGCGGTCATTATTGCTGCCGACACAACGGTTGATCTGGACGGCAAAATATTTGGACAGCCAACAGATGGGAATGAAGCTCGATCAATGCTGAGCGAACTTTCCGGTCGCACGCATCAGGTGCACACCGCGGTTGCGGTGGTGCACCTTGCCCAAGACGGGACGATGTTGAGCCAAGCTCACGGCCTCGATTCGGCTGGCGTTTCGATGCTCGAGATCACCCCCGAGAGAATGGAGTGGTACCTGGCCACCGGAGAATCGATGGGTAAAGCGGGTTCCTATGCCGTTCAGGGCGATGGTGGAGCCCTCGTAGAGCGCGTGGAGGGCAGCCTGACCACTGTGATTGGCCTGCCCCTCGACCTCTTGTCCGACCTGCTGGTGCAGGTGGATTGTGGTTGGAAAAACGAGGCCTAGGCCCGTATCATTAGCACTCGCAGAGGTCGAGTGCTAACCAAGCGCAAGTCTTATGTGGCAAGTAAAAGACCCAAGTTTCAACCGCATGCGACATCGTGTTTCATGCTCTACGGAGGACAAAACGATATGAACCTCAAGCCCCTAGACGACCGCATTGTTGTCAAGCCAAGCGAAGCCGAAGAGCGCACCGCTTCCGGTCTCGTCATCCCTGACACCGCTCAGGAAAAGCCGCAGCAAGGAACCGTTCTCGCAGTAGGCCCAGGCCGCTGGAGCGACGACAGTGGCAAGCATTTTGCACTCGACATCAAAGTCGGCGACGTTGTTCTCTACAGCAAGTACGGCGGCACCGAAGTTTCGCACAAGGGCGACGATCTCTTGATCCTCACCAGCCGCGACGTACTCGCAGTCGTTTCCAAATAATTTCCCCTCAACTCATCCCAAAGGATTCATTTCACTATGGCAAAGCAACTCAAATTTAATGAAGAGGCACGTCGTGCTCTTGAAGCCGGCGTTAACAAACTCGCCGACGCTGTCAAGGTGACGCTTGGACCAAAAGGTCGCAACGTTGTTCTCGACAAGAAGTTCGGTGCACCAACGATCACCAATGACGGTGTTTCGATTGCAAAAGAAGTTGAACTTGAAGACCCATTCGAAAACATGGGTGCGCAACTTGTAAAAGAAGTTGCAACCAAGACCAACGACGTTGCCGGTGACGGAACAACAACGGCAACTGTGCTTGCTCAGGCAATGGTGCAACACGGCATGCGCAACGTCGCTGCTGGCGCCAACCCAATGGGCTTGAAGCGCGGCATCGAAAAGGCTGTTGCAGCCGCGGTCGAGTCGATCAAGAGCCAGTCAAAAGAAGTTGACGACAAAGGCGACATCGCCAGCGTTGCAACCATCTCTGCGGCTGACGCTTCAATCGGCAAAGTCATCGCCGATGCAATCGACAAAGTTGGCAAAGACGGTGTAGTCACCGTTGAAGAGTCCAACACGTTTGGCACCGAGCTCGAGTTCACCGAAGGTATGCAGTTTGACAAGGGTTACTTGTCGCCATACTTCGTGACCGACGCAGACCGTCAAGAAGCAGTGCTTGAAGACGCATACATCTTGTTCAATGCAGGCAAGATTGCAACAGTTCAGTCAATGTTGCCAGTGCTTGAAGCAGTGATGAAGACTGGTCGCCCAATGGTGATCATCGCCGAAGACGTTGAGGGTGAAGCACTTGCAACACTCGTTGTCAACAAGATCCGTGGCACATTCAATTCGTCGGCAGTCAAGGCCCCAGGCTTTGGCGATCGTCGCAAGGCAATGTTGCAAGACATGGCTTCCCTCACGGGTGGTCAGGTCATCAGCGAGGAAGTCGGTCTCAAGCTTGAGAACGTAACCCTCGACTTGTTGGGCCGTGCAAAGCGCGTCATCATCACCAAGGACAACACAACAATTGTTGACGGAGCAGGCGACAAAGCAGACGTCACCGCACGTATCAACCAGATCAAAGCCGAAATTGACAACACCGATTCCGATTGGGACAAAGAGAAGTTGCAAGAGCGTTTGGCCAAGTTGGCTGGCGGTGTTGCAGTGATCAAAGTCGGTGCAGCAACTGAAGTCGAGCTCAAGGAAAAGAAGCACCGCATCGAGGATGCTGTTTCTGCAACTCGTGCAGCGATTGAAGAAGGTGTTGTCGCTGGTGGCGGCACTGCCCTCATCCGCTCACGCCCAGCAGTGCTCAAAGTTGTCGAGTCGCTCACAGGTGACGAAGCAACTGGCGCACGCAGCGTGTACGACTCGTTGACCGCACCTGCTCGTCACATTGCTGACAACGCAGGCATGGAAGGCGCAGTTGCCATCCAGCGCATCGAATCAGAAAAGGGTTCAATCGGACTCAATGCCGCAACTGGTGAATATGTTGACCTCGTGAAGGCCGGCATCATCGACCCAGCCAAGGTGACACGTGCAGCGTTGCAAAACGCAGCGTCGATCGCAGCATTGGTGATCACGACCGAGTGCCTCGTTGCTGACAAGCCAGAAAAGAATGGTGGCGCACCAGCAGGCGGCGGCATGCCCGGCGGCGGCATGGGGATGATGTAAGTCATTTTCTCAACGCTGTACAGAATTACAAAAATGCCTCGGGTGAAAACCCGAGGCATTTTTATTTTCACCCCAACAACTAGAGTCATCATTCATGGCTGCGCAGGGTAGAGGCTTCTGGCTTCATCAACTTGTTGAATACGGCATTGCTGGCGGTCTGATCATGATGTCGGCCCAATCGCAATCGCCTGCAGTACCTGTTGGACTTGGCATCGCATTACTGATCAACGCCGCAATTGCAGACGGTGGCGTCAGCGCATTTAAGTGGGTGAGTCGACGCGTGCACCGATACATCGACTGGTTGATCATTGTGTTGTGCTTTGTGGCTGCGGCAGTGGCAGATTTGGACTCAATTGGACGACTTGCGCTCATCGCACTCGGGATTGTTGAAGGCATCATCGTGTTGGGCACCAACTTTGCCCAAAAGCCTCCAAGCGAAGCACGCACGCCACGCCTCAATCCAAAACGCCATCGTTAGGCTCTACAACATGAGTTTTGAACAACCACAGCCAGATATGGAAAAGATGTTGCTCGCTTGGCAAACATGGGAAAAAGGCGAAGAGATGCCGGGAAAAACACTTGCCAACCTGAAGACTGCTGGTCTTGACGAAGTACTCAAGCAACTCATTGCCACTGGCTGGAAGCCAACCGCATAAACAACTCCACCATGCGACCTGGTGGTGATCAAGTAATTCCTCGCCCAACAACTGTGTGGGTGCGGCCCAATAATCCATTTGTCAGCCTTGACCATTCGGTTTTGCGCTCAACCGACATGTTGGTTAAACGAATCAAAAAGTTTTCTGCAACGGTGCCGCATGTGCCACCAGCATCAGACGCGCGCGCGTCGGCAGTGTTGATCCCGATGTTCAATGGGGAGTCTGGACCAGAGCTGGTGTTTACTCGCAGGTCACAAGATCTCACCAATCACAAAGGCGAGATCTCGTTTCCGGGTGGGCGACTAGACAGTGGCGAGAGCGCACTCGATGCTGCATTGCGCGAGGCTCGCGAAGAGATCGATCTCGATCCAAAGAATGTAGAGATCATTGGTCAATTAACACCGCTGAATACCTATGTCAGCAAGAGCCACATTGTGCCCATCGTGGGTTTTCTCAAAGACAAACCTTCGCTGCACGCGATTAATGCCGAAGTAGACAGAGTCTTTACTGTGCCGGTTGCCGACTTGGTGCGCATCGATACGTATGCAGAGGAGCAATGGGGCGAACCACCAAATCAATTTCGTTTCCACTTTTTCCATCTGGATGATGAAACGATTTGGGGAGCAACTGGACGGATGTTGTATCAGATCATCTCTATTGGTCTTGCTGATTAATCACGGTCCACCTGCTGCACGCACCATCGTGTAAAAGAATTCGGACCACGCAATACATCGCACCTTAAACGTGCGGCGCTGAGAGTCACATGCTCTATTCATGTCGCGGTGCAGTTGTTCATCAATCAGTGATCGCGTCGAGGTGTCAAAAAGCCCGAGGGCCTTAAAGTTTCGATAGCCAAAGTCATGTCGATCACACGCCGTTCGAAAGTTGAATGATCTTCCTTCGCTTCCCACGATCGGTGCAGAGCAGCCATCATGTGTCCAATCGAGAGTGGGGTATTGACGGCGCAGAGAAAACCGTTGTCGTGCAAATGTGGTGATGTCGAGGTCGAACTCAATGTGGCGCACCGCATCAACATTGGATAACACGGGAACCAGGGGAGTGTCGAGGGGAAGTTGGGCGGGCAACACGCTCGTGACCGCAACGAGCATGCTGAGCACAATGCCCATAACGTTCGCCTTTCACTCACAAGGGATTTCTTGTGAGTTGCACTGATGTGTGCCGCACAAGTGGCGGTTGTGCAAAATATGTTTAGCGCAGTGCCTTCAACACATTGGCCATTTCGATGGCTCCGATTGCAGCCTCTTCACCTTTATTGCCAGCGCCTGGACCCGATCGCTCGACTGCCTGCTCAACATTTTCAACAGTGAGCACAGCGAAACCAATCGGCATGCCTGTCTCGAGCTGTATCTGTGCGATCGAGTCGGCAACTGGGCCCGCAACGTATTCGAAGTGCGCAGTCTCGCCACGGATAACTGCGCCAAGCGTGACGAGTGTGTCATATCGACCGCTTGTAGCCATGGCTTTTGTGGCGATTGGAATTTCGAATGCACCAGGCACCCACACAACATCAATGTTGCTTTCACTCACACCATGCGCGCTCAACCCACGCTTTGCACCGTCGAGTAAAGCGGTGACGATGAACTCGTTGAAACGCGAGCACACAATGCCAACGCGCATTCCTTTTCCGTCATGCGAACCTTCAAATGTGGTCATGATTTACTCTTCTCGTTTGGTTGTTTCGTTGTTTGCTTATCAATATCTGATCCGTCAAACACATGACCCATGCGGTCGCGCTTGGTGCGCAAGTACGAAGCATTTTCTGGGGTCTCTAAGACGCTGAGCGAAACTCGCTCGACAATTGAGAGTCCGTACCCAGCGATGCCGCCGTACTTTGCAGGGTTGTTGGTCATCAGGCGCAACTCACGCACTCCGAGATCGGCCAAAATTTGCGCGCCAATGCCATACTCGCGACTATCGACAGGCAAACCCAATTCAGTGTTTGCATCCACAGTGTCGAAGCCCTGATCTTGCAATGAATATGCGCGAATCTTGTGACCAATGCCGATTCCACGTCCTTCGTGGCCACGCAAATACACAACAACGCCGCGACCTTCTGCGTCTATTTGTTGCATCGCTGCGGCAAGTTGTGGGCCGCAGTCGCAGCGCTTGCTACCAAATACGTCACCAGTCAGACACTCGCTGTGCACTCGCGTGAGCACAGGCTTGCCGTCATCAACAGTGCCTTTTACAAAAGCAAGATGCTCGATATCGTCAACAGTGTTGCGGTATGCGATGCATGTGAAGCCGCCCCATTCGGTTGGAACAGCAGCCGAGCCCATGCGCTCGACCAGTCGTTCGTTGTGGCGACGGTAATCAATCAAGTCAGCAATGGACGACAGCAACAAGTTGTGTTTGGCGGCAAACTTGCGCAGGTCTGGCAGACGCGACATGGTGCCATCGTCGTTTTGAATTTCACAAATGATTCCGGCCGGTTCGCAACCAGCCATACGTGCCAAGTCGACAGCGGCTTCGGTGTGACCTGCTCGTTTGAGCACACCACCTTCGCGAGCCCGCAGCGGAAAGATATGACCAGGGCGAGCAAATGCCCCATGCGTAATAGTCGGGTCGGCCAAGCCGCGCAATGTTGCCGCACGATCGGCTGCCGAGATGCCAGTTGTCGTGCCTTCCAAGAGATCGACCGAGATAGTGAATGCGGTGCGGTGACTCTCGGTGTTGTGGTCGACCATGAGCGGCAGGCGCAAATCGTCGCAGCGCTCACCAGAAAGGGGAGCAACAACCACTCCAGATGTGTGGCGCACAATGAACGCAATCTTTTCGGCGGTAGCAAACTGAGCAGCCATGATCAGGTCGCCTTCGTTTTCGCGATCTTCGTCGTCGACCATCACGATCATCTCGCCACGGGCGATTGCGGCAATCACGTCTTCAATAGGGGCCATGCCGTTGTCGCGTGAATGTTTGGGGGTGTTCATAGTTGTTCCTTGTTTATTAATCAGTTTGATATCAGTAAGTAGAAGTCGGTTGGAGGATGATTTCGATGTCGTTATCGAGAACTTGGGTCGAAACAATGTGACCGTTCATCATTGTCGACATGTCGGCTGATTCGAGCAGTGCATTCGATGTTTGGCCGCCGCCAGCAATGATTGGTGCAAGATGCAGTATGTATTGATCAATTAAATGTTCATTGTGAAACGAGGTAGCCACACGCGGTCCACCTTCGACCATCAACTGAATCACGCCTTCGTTGCCAAGTGTGTCGAGAAGATCGGGCAGTGACCCCTTCCATTCAAGACATGGGTTGACTTTGTCAGTTGGTGAGATGTTGCCCAGCACAACGCGCCGTGGTGACGGGCCGTCGACATCGCGAGTTGTAAGCGACGGGTTGTCTGCGCGCACTGTGCCTGCGCCAACCAAGATTGCGTCGCTCTCTGCTCGCAGTTGGTGCACACGTTTGCGTGCAGTCTCACCAGTAATCCACTGCGAGCTATCGGGCATCGAGACGCGACCGTCAAGCGTCATGGCCATCTTCAAGATGACATATGGCCGGCCAGTACGACGGTGATGTAAATACGGCGCTAGTTGTTGTTCGACGAGCGTCTGCTCGATTCCAACATCCACAGTGATGCCCGCATCTCGCAACTGCTTGATGCCGTTGCCTGCGACATGTTTGTCGGGGTCGATGACACCCACCACTACACGAGCAATTTTTGCCAAGACAATTGCTTGTGTGCACGGGCCGGTTTTTCCGGTATGGCTGCATGGTTCGAGTGTGGTGTACAACGTGGCGCCATGAGCGTTGTTACCTGCTGCTTGAAGCGCCACAATTTCGGCGTGTGCTTCACCAGGCTGCATTGTTGCGCCACAAAAAACTTGTCCATCAGTTGCAACAACGACTGCACCAACCCAAGGGTTTGGACGACTGCGCAAGCGCGCGTCGACAGCAGTATCTACTGCTAGTCGCATCATGCGTTCGTCATCTAGGGTCATTGCACTCGTCTCTTTCGTCGTTGCGCTTCAGGCACCTCAGACAGGGCAGGGCAAGGACGACGAGCGCAATGCGTACGCAGCATCAATGGAATGCCACAAGAGCATTCCGTGATACGCGCAAACACAACTTTCGTCTTCTTGCTCCCATCCGGACTCTGACCGTCGGCCCTGGAATTTCACCAGATCAACCCCACGATTGCTCGTGAGGTTCGCGGGCTTTAACCGCCGGTAGGGGATTTCACCCAACCCTGCAAGAAATACTCAAATTGCTATGTACCCACAAGGCTAAGGGTTCTTTGGGGCTTCTAGGCATGTGCAGATTGCGGAAGGTTTTCGCCCCGTTTGATCTCGGCGCGAGTGAGCAATAGCACGCCACCCAAAATCAGGACGCCACCAAACACCTGACGGAGGGTGAAATCTTGATTAAGGAAAATCATCCCCGTGAGGCCAGCAACCAATACTTCCCACGTTTGGATCACTGCACTCTTGCTTGCGCCGATGCGATTCATTCCGGCAAAGAACACGCCCATTGCGCCGATCGTGCCCACAAGTCCAATCTCGAGAGCGGGCAGCCATACATCTGCAACGTAGGGCATGGTGGTTGGTAAGCCGGGGGGATCGAGAAGCCATACAACGGAAAATGAAGATCCAGCGCCAGCAAAGACGAGGAGCAAACCTGTTGTGAGTTCGGCTCGTGGCATGACCGCACCAGCGAGCACCGAATAAAACGCGTATGCAAATGCACCAACAACAATAAAGATGAGGCCCTTCATTTGGCCACCCGAAACATCGCTCGCACTGAGTATGACTCCGACGATGGTGGTGACAAGACATGGCCAGATAATTGCTGGTGGTTTGTGTTTGTACAGCGCCCAGCCAAACAACACGACGACAATTGGGTAAAAAAAGAAGATCACCATTGACAGGCCACTCGGCAAATATTTGAGTGCATTAAACATGCACACACTGTTGGCATATAAACCAATTGCACCAAGTAAGAAAAGCTGAATGGAGGTTTTGCGCGATGGCCAATTGGTTCGACCAAATCGAACAGTACGAACTGTCAGGAGCACAATGCACGCAATGATGTAACGCGATGTCATCAACCCAAATGGATCTGCCCCGTATTCAAAGGCGTGGTAGACAAAAATTGGCGTGATGCCATAGAGCGAAGCGCTCAAGAGGGCGAGCACAATTCCAAGAACGCCTTGGTTTTTTACAACATTCTGGCTTGCTGGCACACAGCAAAACTAGTCGTTGAGCCCCAGTGCTTCGTCGCGTGCACGGTCGCGCTTTGTGATGCTACGTGCGATCCGCACGCCGATGATGATGAGTGCTGTGATCATGATGCCAAAAGTGGCATATTGCATTGAGCCGCCGCGATCACCAGACAACACTGGTTCGCTTCCGCACCCAGGCTTTGGATAGAGGCCGACACAGTCGCTGACATTCTGTCCGCCGTATGGGTCCGGAAGTGTGCCAGGGAGAGTTATGGCGAATACATCACGAGTTGTTTGGACAATTTGCATGCGTCTCCATCGTTCCATCTCTTGGGCCCAAATACCACTGTTCAACTACAGTCTTTGGTCACTATGGCTAACCAACTCAGTCACGACCCGCAAGTCGTGTTGGTGGTTGATTTTGGTGCCCAATATGCGCAGTTGATAGCCCGCCGTGTGCGCGAGGCTCAGGTTTATTCAGAGATCGTGCCTCACAAGATCACTGCACAAGAGGTGCTCAAGCGCAAGCCAATCGCGATCATTCTGTCGGGTGGACCAGCAAGCGTGCATGTGGATGGCGCGCCGGTACTCGATCCAGAGATTTACGAACTCGGTATTCCTATCTTGGGCATTTGTTATGGCGCACAGCTGATTGCCGAGCAACTTGGCGGCAAAGTGTCCCGGGGCGGCAGGGGCGAATACGGCCGGACCGTTGTGCAACGCATTGCTGGTGCCAAATCGCAGCTGCTGAAGGACGACATTCCTGCACAACTCAATGTGTGGATGAGCCACTTCGACGCTGTGTCGGTTTTGCCCAATGGTTTTGTGGCAACGGCAAGCACTCGGGATGCACCAATGGCCGTGATTGAAAACCCTGAGAAGAAAATTTGGGGAGTGCAATATCACCCAGAGGTTGCGCACACCGAGCATGGCCAGTCAATCATCGAGCAGTTTTTGCATCGACTTGTTGGAGCAAAACGTGACTGGACGATGTCGTCAATAGTTTTGGATCAAGTTGCTGCAATCCGCAAACAGGTTGGCAATGAACGAGTGATCTGTGGTTTGTCGGGTGGCGTTGACTCGGCCGTTGCTGCAGCACTGGTGCATAAGGCAGTTGGTAAGCAACTGACTTG
>JAIOXC010000001.1 GCA_021741795.1 Ilumatobacteraceae bacterium
CTGCAGGAGCAACCAAGTAATACGCGGTAAGACAATACGAAAGCGATGGCAAGGCAATGTCAACAATCGTTGCGCCTGCTGCCTTGAGCGCAGCAAAGGCAGCATCAAGTTGAGTCAGCACTTCTGGCTCGCAGCCATCTGGCATGTCTGCAAGCCTGCCGATGCGCATTCCCTTCACGCCCTGATCAAGCACTGCTGTGAGTGAAGGAACTGGTTGATCGAGGGAAGTCGAGTCGAGCGGATCGTGCCCGCCGATGACTTCCATCAGTAACGCGGCATCTGCAACTGTGTGTGTGAACGGACCAATTTGATCGAGGCTGCTTGCAAACGCAACGAGGCCTTGTCGGCTCACCATTCCGTATGTTGGCTTGACACCAACGACGCCGCAGAGCGCTGCCGGTTGACGAATGCTGCCGCCGGTGTCGCTACCCAAACTTGCTGCTGCAAACCCGGCAGCAACTGCGGCAGCACTGCCGCCGCTTGAGCCACCAGGAACACGTGATGTATCAAGCGGATTCCGTGTTGGACCAAACGCAGAGTTTTCGGTGGATGAGCCCATTGCAAATTCGTCCAAGTTGGTTTTGCCAACGATGACGGCACCCGCCTGTTGTAGACGCGTCACAACTGTTGCGTCGTACGGCGGCTTCCAACCTTCCAATATTTTGGACGAGCATGTTGTGGGAACACCACGCGTGCACATGTTGTCTTTGAGTGCGATTGGTACTCCAGCGAGAGGACCACGCTCTTTGCCGGACTTCAAGTCGGCATCGATGCTCGCAGCATTGGCCCGAGCAGAATCGGCCATCACGTGATTGAACGCATGAATTTCGGTCTCACGCTTGTCAATGCGCGCGAGATGTTGTTCGAGCACATCGGTTGCAGTTGTTTTGCCCGCTCGGATCGAGCCGACGATGTCGACTACAGAAACAAACTCACTCGTCATGATTCCGAACCATTCGATGGCGGAACGCGAAAACGACCGTCTTGCGGTGCAGGTGCGTTATCGAGAACTTCTTGGCGATCCAGGCCAAGCACAACGACATCTTCGCGATACACATTTTTGATCGGGAATGGTTGTGCCATTGGCGTCACGGCCGATAAATCAAGTTTGTCGATGTCGCCGAAATGGTCGAGCATCCCTGTCAACTGCGTGGTCATCAGCGCCAGTTCTGCTTCGGTGAGGTCGAGCCTGGCCAAATGCGCCACCTTGGCCACCACTTGGGCAGTGATTTTTGGAGTTGTTTTTGCGTCGGACGAAGGGCTCACAGGCCTTCAGCCTATTGGCTCTTCAAGTAGATAAGAACTGCGGATTCGGGGAACAGCATTGGTGGCTGGATGCCAACCAGCGAAAGTTGAGCGCCCGTCATTGTGAGTGATGAGTTCTCTCTCGAGTCACCAAGAGGCACATATGTAACCGTGTATTCAACGTCACTCAATAGTCCATGGATTTTCCACGGCGACGGTACAAGGCCTTGAGCAGTGGAGAGTTGCACATAACTCATCAAAGCGTTGTGCTTGTCAGTCGAAATCACGCCGTGCGCAACCGCACTGTTGTCGGAAGTTATGTCGTAACGCACAAAGTCGCCGCTATGCAACAACTCTCGATGCTGTTTGTACAGGTCGATTATGTGACGAAGCTGTATTTGTTGGTCGTCGCGCAGTGTGAGCAAATTCCACTCAACACCCATGTGACCAAACATGGCCGTTGCGCCTCTAAACGCAAGCGATTGCCGACGACCAGTGGTGTGCGCGGTGGGTGGGCCAATGTGCGCACCCATTACTTCGAGCGGCACAAGCATTGACGTGCCACGTTGAATGATTTGTCGCTCGAGAGCGTCGTTGCAGTCGCTTGTCCACACACGTTCGGTTCGGCGCAAAATCTCGTGATCAATACGTCCGCCACCCGATGCACAACTTTCAATTTCCACATGTGGGTGTGCTGCACGCAATTGATCAATCAATTGATACACGGCGCGAGTTTGATTGTGTGTGCCGGCTGCCCCATCACTTCCGGTTGCATGCACATGCGCGCGGTTCATGTCCCACTTCACATATGCAATATCGTTTTCCGAAAGCAGTGCATCTAACTGCCTATATATATGTACGTACGCATCTGGGTGTGCAAGGTTGAGCACCAGTTGGTTGCGTGCCAATACAGGCTCGTAACTAGGAGACACCAACACCCACTCGGGATGCGCACGAAAGAGATCGGAGTCGGGATTGACCATTTCGGGTTCTACCCAAATTCCAAAATCCATTCCGAGTTTGCGTACATGCGAAATCAATGGGGCAAGTCCATCCGGATAGACATCTGGCGACACAAACCAATCACCAAGACCAGACTTGTCATTGCGACGAGAGCCAAACCACCCGTCGTCTAATACAAAACGTTCAACTCCAACATTGGCTGCAGCATCGGCAAGTGCACACAAACGCGTGAGATCATGATCGAAGTACACGGCCTCCCATGTGTTGAGCATCACTTTTCGAGGGCTCAAGACCGTTGGATGATGCGAGCGGGAACGCACATTGCGATGCAACGCATGAGTTGCACTATTGAGGCCATCGCCCGACCACACGCCAATCACCTCGGGGGTTGCATACGATTCACCTGGCTCGAGGCACAACTCGCCCGCGTGTAACAGTTCGCCCAACTGCACATATTTTCTGCCGTCTGGCAACACTTCGGCGAGCAACACCGAGTTTCCGCTCCATGCAAGATGCGCTCCCCACACTTGACCAGTCCAATTATTTGCGGACTGCTCTGTTGCAAAGATCAACGGCAAGTGCTCATGCGAAGTGCGTCCTGTGCGATTTTCTGCAGTCCACGCACCATCAACAAAATCGCGTCGATGCAACTGTGCTTCACGCGCCCACCGACCACTAAATGTGAGCAACTGAGTTGCACTCTCGGCGACAGGCAACGTGATAGTCAAATTTGTCAGCAAATATCGCGACTCGCCAATATTGCGCAGTATTGCGCTGGCGTGAAGTGTGCCCCATGCACTGCATGCAAGTTTGGTTTCAAGTTCAAGTTGCGCAACGTCATCTCGCACAATCGAAATCAATTGTTGATCGACAACTTCGCAACTCACAAAAGAAAACCTTGGCGCCCAATGACGACCGCCCGGACGATGCCCACCAACACCAGGCCGCATTGTGGCGCCATCACCGTGACACGGCACCAATGAAATTGCATTGATTGCATCGGTAACGCCGGGCATATTGGGTCGCGCAGTTGCTGCAGCGATTGCATCAAGATTGGCCAGCGAAGCCGCGTTCAACGCAGCACCCCAATACATGATTGTTGGTACTCCACCAGAGACGTCGCACACCACCGACTGGCGAGAATCACCGATGTGCTTCAGGATTGGACGTACTGGTTGAGTAGACACCACTGCGCACGGTACCGTCTGTTGCAGATCCATGACTACTCAACACAACCTCACGCATGGTGGCTCGGGCAATGAACGCATTGATCCCTCTACGGGCACTGTTGTGCATGTAGTTGGTTCACGACAAAATCGCCCCAATTTGCCCGCCACCGATTGCCCGTTTTGCGTGGGTGGACTTGAGGCGCCTCAACCTTACGAAACACATCACTTTGCAAATCGTTGGCCTCCAATGCCGAACGATCGTTGTGAGATCGTGTTGTACTCGCCTGATCATGATCAATCCTTTGCAGGTCTCGGTACAACAGGAGTGCGAAGCGTGATCGACTTGTGGGCGCAACGAACAACCGAGCTCGGTGCGCGCGCAGATGTTGATGCCATATTGATCTTTGAAAATCGTGGACGCGAAGTTGGTGCAACGATTGATCACCCGCATGGACAGATTTATGCGTTTGATCACATTCCGGCACGCACGAGTGCGCGACTCAGTAATGGTTGGAGACCAGACCAATCGCAAGAGAGACTTGTGCACGAGCGCGACGGCTGGCGCACTTCGGTGCCGTACGCATCTGTATACCCAGTGGCACTCGAGATCGCCCCTTCAATACAAGTGGGAAGCTTGAGCGAACTCAGCCCGCAACAACGCGATGCATGTGCTGCAATGTTGGTAGATGCACTTACTCGAATTGATTCGCTATTTGGCGCACGCGTGCCGTACATGTTGTGGCTCAATCAGCGACCGACAACAAACGAAACGAAACATGCCGATGCATGGCTCAATTTTGAAATCGTTTCTCCGTGGCGTGGCAACGGAGTAATGCGTTATATCGCAGCAGCCGAGGTCTCAACTGGAGAATATTTCAATCCAATGATTCCTGAAGATCTCGCTGCCGCATTGCGATAATCAACGACACTGACACGCTAAACACCACAAGCGACACCCACTGATTGAGGCGTAGACCACCGACGTGATGTGCCTCATCAATGCGGATGCCCTCAATGAAAAAACGAAACAGCGTGTAGCCGGCTGTATAGAAACAAAACAATCTGCCAGGGCGCATCGGCACTTTTTTGTCGAGGAAAATTAATGCGAGGCACAGTACACCGCATGCCACTGATTCATATAAAAACGTTGGATGAAAAGTAGTGCCAGCGGAATAGCCAGCAGCCTTGGCTGTTGATGTAGAGACTTCAAGTGCCCAAGGCAACGTGGTTGGACGACCAAAGAGCTCTTGGTTGAACCAGTTGCCCCAACGACCGATTGCTTGTGCAAGTGGCAAAGCCGGTGCAACACAAGTCAGCAATAAACCAATCGAGATGCCTTTGCGCTTTGCAAACCACACCCCTGCAGCGGTGCCGAGTGCAATGCCGCCCCAAATGCCAAGGCCGCCTTTCCACACTTGCACGATGCTGCCGAGATCGTTTTCAAATCGTTGCCAGTCGGTGACAACGTGATACAAACGCGCACCGACGATGCCGACGGGCACGGCGATCATTGCGATTGAACCCATGTCGTCGCGCGTACCGATTCCGCGCTTTTCCATGCGACGACCGGCGAGCCACACTGCGGCCATCACACCAAGTGCGATCATTGCCCCATACGCGTTGAGTTTGAGTGGACCGAGATGCAACGAGCCGCTACTTGGGCTTGGAATGCCAGCAAGAAAGTTCACGCGTCTAGGACCTGCTTGGCGAATGTGACCGAACGAGACATCACCGTTTCTTTTTCAACATCTTGAGTTGCAACATGGAAACTCTTTTCCAGCATTACACGCTCGATTTTGCCTGCATAGTGCGCAACCAAGAAGTCGCTCTGAGTTGGTTCGACAACGTGATCTTGGACTGAGTTAATCAACAACATCGGCATCATCATCTTTGGGTAGTGCTCAGCAAGAGGTGCAACCCCATCTACATACATCGAATACGCGGCTCGCAGCGGCGTGCCTGTGTACGAATTTTCTACAACGGCCGTGTCGGCAATGTCGCTGCCGATGCCGGGAAGTGACTCTTCGCCAGACTCAATAATTACATCAAAGAACGCAATCTCTTCGACGGTTCGTCCCTGTGCAACCGGATTAATGCATACAATTCCGGCGATTTCTGGATGATGGGCTGCCAGCCACAGTGTGAGTGCTCCGCCCATCGACAGCCCCGCAACAATGACTCTCTGGCAACGTGAAGACAAAACTTTGTATGCAGCCTCTACGTCTGCACTCCAGTCGGACCAACGTGTAGGCATCATGTCTTCAATCACTGTTCCGTGCCCAGACAAACGCGGTACCTCAACATGAAATCTCTCAGCGGCAAACCGTTCGGCAAGTTCGCGCACAGATGAAGGGTTGCCAGTAAAGCCATGGACCACCAATACGCCGCTCGTCAGTGTTCCGTTGTGGGACCACGCTTCTGCCCCTGGTTGTACTTGTCCGCCCATTACATCCACCCCTGTTTCCCCTAGTTATCTCAATTTCGATCCATCTTATATACATTCAAAACTGACTGACCGTTGCGCAAGCCAATTTCTGCTTGACTGAATTAGTGGAGCAATCTCGCCGACGTCTCGACACATCGGCATTTGTTGCCATTGCACCAGTTGTCGCACTGCTTCCGGTGTGGCTGATCGCGATCGGACTGATTTGGTTGCCACTCAAATTGTTGTCTGATGTTTCGTATTTCTTTTTTGCCAGCATGGCGATGCTGTTTGGTGTGGTTCTCTTTTCGCGACCAGTGCAGCGAATTGTCTTTGCCAGAATGCTTGGCGCAAGACCACCAACATCGCGCGAACTTCTTGCATTGCAGCCTGCATGGAACATTGTTTCGCAGGCAAATCATTTTTCGCCAAATCGATTTGTGCTGTTCGTCGTTGACAGTGGTGAGACCAATGCATTTGCATGCGGCGGACATTTGCTCGTCGTTTCTTCATACGCAATTGATCACTTGCGACAAGATCAACTCACTGGAGTTCTTGCTCACGAACTCAGTCACCACATGGGTGGGCACACCGTAGCGCTCACCGTTTCGCAGTGGATGAGCCTTCCGATTATTAGTCTTGCTCGTCTTGGTATTTGGATTCGTAATTATGCTCAACGCGTTACGTCGAAATTTACTGAACGATACATAGTTGCACGCTTCTTCATGCATGCACTCACAACATTGCTCACCGCTATTTCATATCTTTTACTTTCTGGGTTTAGTGCAGCACAGGCACTCAATAACCGCATCGGTCGAGCATCCGAATATCGCGCTGACGCTCGCGCTGCTCAGATGGGTTTTGGACAGGAACTTGTAAGTGCGCTACGCAATGTAGACAAACACGAAAATCAAAAAGGGATGCGACTTCGACCAATGCTTTCAACTTCCACTCATCCGCCTGCTGGCACCAGAGTGGCAAAACTTGAGGCATTGCTGAAGCGTGACGTTGCACACAAGCGGCGCTCAATTCGTCGACACCAATAACGCTGGCGATAGCGTTTCTTGGCATGAGCCCTGCAGCGCAAGACACGGCACTGAGTCCATTTCTTGCAGCAGCTTCGGGCAAGCGAATCACTCACACGCCAGTGTGGTTCATGCGTCAAGCAGGCAGAAGTTTGCCAGAGTATCGCGCAATTCGTGGTGAGGGCAGCATCTTGGATGCAATCAAACAACCCCGACTTGCCGCAGACATCACGTTGCAACCCGTAACGCGATACGGAGTCGACGCAGCAGTGTTGTACAGCGACATCGTTGTGCCGGCACATGCAGTTGGTTTTGGCATTGACGTTGCTCCGGGTACGGGCCCAGTTGCCGAACAACCATTTCGAGTTCATGCAGACTTGCAGCGACTGCGCGAATTTGAACCAGAAACCGACACGCCGTACGTACTTGAAACCATTCGGATGTTGGCAAGTGAGCTCAAGGTTCCGCTACTCGCATTTGCCGGCGCACCATTTACTGTTGGCAGTTATTTGGTTGAAGGCAAACCGAGCCGCGATCATCTCATCACCAAACAGATGATGGCAACTGAGCCACAGTTGTGGCACGACTTGATGCAGCGACTCACACAACATGCTGTTGCGTCTCTACGCAGCCAGCTCGACGCCGGCGCGAGTGCATACCAACTCTTTGATTCGTGGGCAGGAAATTTGACGCAGGATCAATATCGCGATGCAGTCTTGCCGCACTCGGCTCACGTGATCAGTGAATTAAAAAACTCTCACCCCCATGCACCATCGATTCACTTTGGTGTTGGTTGCGATCATCTGCTCGAATTAATGCACACTGCGGGAGCGACAGTGATTGGACTTGACTGGCGCACATCAATTACCGATGCTCGCGTACGCCTTGGCAAAGACACCATTGTCCAAGGAAATTTGGATCCGTCACTTGTGCAAGGCGACATCGCTACCGCACTCACTGGTGCAGATGCAGTGCTTGCCGACAATGCCAATCATCCCGGTCACATTTTTAATCTTGGTCATGGTGTAACTCCTGGTGTGAACCCAGATGTGTTGGCAGCAGTCGTACAACATGTCCACGAAAGGACTAGATCATGAACCGCACGGCTGTTTTGTTGATGGCCTATGGCACCCCGCGAAGCACACAAGAGATCCTTCCTTATTACACCGACATTCGACGTGGTCGCGCACCAACCGAAGAGCAACTTGCTGACTTAGTAGCTCGCTACGACGCAATTGGTGGCATCTCTCCATTGGCCGCGCGCACCGAAGCACAACGAGGTGCACTTCAACGTGCGTTGGACGCTCTTAAGCCTGGCCAATTTCATGTGCAGTTGGGTCTCAAACATGCTGCACCGATGATCGAGACAGCAGTGGACGATTTAGCACAGCAAGGTTTCACCAAAATCGTTGCTCTCGTGCTTGCGCCGCACTTTTCTTCATATTCAATTGGACAATATGTTGGTCGCGCTACCGAGGCAGCAAAACCTCACGGAGTGGAAGTAATCGGCATTAATTCGTGGGCCATTGAGCCCGCCTTTATCGACTTCATTGCTGCTGACATGAAACAAAAGTTGGCTGCAATGCCAACCCGCACTCGCGTGTTGTTCACAGCGCACTCCCTGCCACAGCGCATTATCGATGGAGGCGACCCGTATCCAACGGAGTTGCACGCAACAGCAACTGCTGTCGCCAAACAGATTGGTCTTGTTGAGCACTCGGACTGGGACATTGCTTGGCAATCTGCCGGGAGAACCCCAGAGCCATGGATTGGTCCAGACATTTTGCTTGCCATCAATGACATAGCCGCACAACGAAGCGCAGAAGGCGTTTTGGTGAGTGCGGTTGGATTTGTGGCTGATCACTTAGAGGTGTTGTACGACCTCGACATCGAAGCAGCGCGACATGCAGACAAGCTCGGGCTGAGCTTCAGCCGCACTGCTTGTGTCAATGATGATTCAGCAGTGATGAGCGCACTTGCGCAACGTGTTTTGAGCGCATCGTAAAGTCGATAGATATGCCAATCGACAACACGACCGCTGCTCAAAACGTCAGCGATCGGCATGTTGTTATCGTTGGCGCAGGCATCACTGGTCTTGCTGCAGCGCATCAATTACTGCAGCGACCTCATCCACCGCGAGTCACCATCATTGATGCCGCCGACCGCGTTGGCGGCATTATTCAGGCATCACCATTTGCCGGGCTCGAATCGGTCGACGAATCGGCCGATGCATTTTTGACGCGCACTCCATCAGCAATGAAACTCTGTGCTGCAGTCGGCCTTGATCATTACCTCACTTCACCCGCCGCCAATCATGCCTACATCTGGAACAACAACATGCACTCAATTCCGGCAGGCACCGTGCTCGGTGTGCCTAGTTCGCACAAAGCCATCTGGAACACGCAGTTACTTACAAAGTCTGGCAAATTGCGCGCATCCATCGAACCGTTCCTTCCCCGCGGGATAGGTCGATCAACCGATTCGTTGGGTGAAGCAATTCGTAATCGTTGCGGCAACGAAATACTTGAGCGCCTTGTTGACCCGCTTGTTGGCAGCATCTATGCAACTGACACGGACAATTTCAGTGTGCAAGGCATGCCCCAAGTAGCCGAGCTTTTGGCGCAACCAACAAGCCTCATGCGCGCGGCGCGCGGCGCAATGCAAAAGCGCACGAGTGGCGGCCCCGTATTCGCAACACCAGTTACTGGCATGAGCACACTCACTCGCGCTGTATGCGACCGAATTGTTGAAGATGGCGCACGAGTGATTCTTTCTTCTCCGGTACGCAGTATCGAACCCCAAGGTCGCTCGTATGTAGTGCATCTTGAAACCGAATCATTGCAAGCAGACACAGTTATTTTGGCGAGTCCTGCTCGCCACACTGCATCACTTGTTCACCAACTCAGCAGCGAGACCTCCGCGCAACTGCAGCAGTTTGAGCATGCATCCGTGATCATGATTGCGCTCACAATTTCGCGCTCGCAGTGGCCACAACACCTCACTGGTTCTGGCTACCTTGTGCCCAAACCAGTGCAAACTGGTGTCACCGCTGTTTCTTTTGGCTCAAACAAATGGGCCCATTGGAAAACAGCCAGCGACGAGATGATTCTGCGTGTTTCGCTTGGTCGTGATGGTGCACCGATGCATCACCTTGACGACAAGGCCCTGCTTGAAGTTGCTCTACGCGATTTGCGCTTGCACCTTGGTTTTGATGCAGCCCCTACCAACATGCGATTCACGAGATGGATTGAATCATTTCCTCAATACCGACCAGGACATGCAGGCAGAGTTGAGGCAATCGACAAACAGTTACACGTTTCAGCACCCGGCGTTGTGTTGGCTGGCGCAAGTTATCGAGGCATCGGTATTCCCGCGTGCATTAATGATGGCCAACGTGCTGCATCTCGCGCAATCGCATCTTTCATCTCATGAAAAAACAAAGCCTTGTTGCAATTATTGCGGGGTTGCTTGTTGCATTCAGCCTCCCACCATGGGGTTGGTGGCCACTCGCTTATGTAGGCGTCGCACTTTTCGCGACCTGTAGACCAAACAGCAATCGGGCTCGATTCATGTTTGGCACATTGTTTGCGCTTGCTTGGCTCGCACCGGGCATGGCTTGGATGTGGTTTCTTACGGCGCCGGGATATGTGATTGCAGCATTGCTGTTTTCAGCACTTCACGGCATCGCAGCGATGATCACCGGTGCTGTTACAGATCAACACAAACATCGAACAGTAGTTGGTCCGCTTGCACACACACTTGCCGAAGCGTTGAGATTTTCATTTCCATTTGGTGGCGTACCACTTGCAACACTTGCAATCTCTCAAGCCGCATCCCCAATTGTGCCCATCGTGCGAGTGGGTGGGCCACTACTCCTCACTTACGTCGTATTGCAGATTGGATTTTTGCTCGCAAACCTTCGCGATACCGAAATGCCGAAGCGCACCATGCACGCAGCAATCATCGCTGTTGTTGTCGTCGCTGTTTTGCCAATTGCTGGTTCGATTGCTCCGCACGGACACGACATTGGTCGCACGCTCAAGATTGCTGCAGTGCAGGGTGGCGGCCCGCAAGGCACATTGGCAATCAACACCAACAGTCGCGATGTGGTTGTTCGACACCTCGACGCAACCAAAACAATTACTGGTGGAACTGCCTCGACCGACGACCAATTGGACTTGGTCGTCTGGCCAGAAAATGTCATTGATGTCAGCAGTTTCTCATCCAGCATCGAGCGCACCGAGATCGCAGCCGAAGCAGCCCGGCTCAACGCGCCATTTCTTGTTGGCATCACCGAAGATTTCGACAACAGATTTTTTACTAACGCTCAAGTCGTAGTCAACACTGATGGTTCACTTGGAGATCGCTACGACAAAGTGCGACGCGTGCCGTTTGGTGAGTTTGTCCCGATGCGTGGGTTACTTGAAGCGGTTGGCGCGCCAGTAGACAGAATCCCTCGCGATGCCATGGCGGGCATTGACACTGCAATTCTGCGTGCTGCAGACACCACCATTGCAGTTGTTATTTCGTGGGAAGTCTTTTTTGCAGGACGAGCAAACGAAGGTGTTGAGCGTGGTGCAACGTTGCTGGTGAACCCAACAAATGGCTCGAGTTACACAGGCACAATATTGCAAACTCAACAAATTGCTTCGTCTCGCCTGCGCGCATTAGAAACCGGTCGTTGGCTGGTGCAAGTTTCACCAACGGGCTTCTCTGCATTTGTTTCGCCAAGCGGTCAGGTGTTTGACCGCACGGGTGTGAGCGAGCAGCGCGTCATCACCCGAGAAGTGCAGTTGCGTTCGGGTCGCACCATCTATTCGTACCTTGGCAATATGCCTTTCATTTTGATCATGATTGCTTCCCTACTTGCCCTACTGATCGCTGGTCGGCGCACAATTCGAGCATGATCAACAACATGATCACACTTTCGTCTAGCAATGTTGAAGTCGTCATTGACGCAGAGCATGGTTCACGTTTGTCGAGCTTGCGCTTTGGTGAGACAGAGCTATTAGTGCAGCGCATACATGATGATTCGTTTTCGTGGGGCTGTTACCCGATGGCTCCATGGGCGGGCCGCACACGCAACGGAATTTTTGTGCACCAAGGCACGAGTGTGCAGTTGCCCATCAACTCTGCTCCACACGCGATTCATGGTCTTGTGCATGACGCAGTATGGCGAATGGTAAATACTTCACCAACAAGCGCAACTCTACGAGTCGAACTCGATCAGCGGTGGCCTTTTGCTGGTTGGGTCGAACATCGCATCAGTGTCGACTCAACATCCGTGAACCTACAACTCACCGTGCACTCGACCGACCGCAGTGATGAAACAAATTCGATGCCAGCACAAGTCGGTTGGCACCCGTGGTTTGTGCGACCGGTGCAACTTGAGGCCGAATTCAAAACAATCTACGTGCGCGACAGCGATGGCATTGCTGGCGCGAAACGCGCACAGCAACAACACGACGTGATGCAGTCACCGCTCGACGACTGTTTTACCGATGCCGTCACTACGCCGTTATTGCATTTCGAAAACGGCTTGACGGTTCGCCTTGAGAGCGACTGCAGCCACTGGGTCGTGTACAACGAGCCGTCGCATGCAATCTGTGTCGAACCACAATCCGGACCACCAAACGGACTGAACTCCGAACCCTTGGTGGTATCCCCCGACCATTCGCTGACGCGTTTTTTTCGTCTGACTGCACTTGGTTACCGCTAGGTAGAGTGATACGGCTATGTCTACGCCGTTCGATCCCAACGGCCCCTTGCGCATTGCCTATTTGACGTATCGCGGTAAGCCCCACGTGGGTGGCCAGGGTGTGTACACGCGGCATCTCACCAAAGCACTTGTTGATCTCGGTCATCATGTTGAAGTTTTTGGCGGACAGCCGTACCCGATTCTCGATCCGCGAGTGCAACTGCACCAATTGCCTAGCCTCGACATTTTTAACGATGCTCACCCTGGTCGCTTCCCCGCATATTGGGAGATCAATGACTGGCCAAACTTTGTTGAGTCAGCGCAGTTCCTCAAAGGCACATTTGGCGAACCGCGCTCATTCAGTATTCGAGCACACCGCGCTCTCAAAACACGTGTGAACGACTTTGACATTGTGCACGACAATCAATGCCTCGGATACGGCATCCTCAAGATTGAAAAAATTATTCCAACAATCGTGACCCTGCACCACCCCATCACCAAAGATCGCAAGCTCGAGATGGAACATACGCCAACTTGGTGGAAGCGCAAGGCCATTGGTCGCTGGTATTCGTTTGTGGAGATGCAAGGCAAAGTCGCAAGCAAGATGCCGCGCGTTGTTGTGGTCAGCAAGAACTCAATTGATGACATTCATACCGACATGAAAGTTTCGCTCGACCGCATGCGACTCGTTCCAGTTGGCGTTGACCATGAATTGTTCTCACCCAAACCATCGGTGCAGCGCAAGCCAGGACACATGATCACCACTGCTTCTGCCGATGTTGCCCTCAAAGGTCTTTCATACTTGCTTGAGGCTCTGGCAAAATTGCGCACCGAGCGCGAAGTACACCTGACCATCATTGGCAAGCCACGCGAAGGCGCAAACGCCGACCTGATTCGTTCACTTGGTCTCGAAGATTGCATCACGCACGTTTCCGGGGTCACCGACGAACGCATTGTCGAGTTGTACGCAGAAGCAGAGCTGGCAGTGGTGCCAAGTTTGTACGAGGGCTTTAGTCTTCCTGCGATCGAAGCAATGGCGACAGGAACATGTTTGGTTGCAACTACGGGTGGTGCACTCCCCGAAGTGACCGGTGTCGACAACGACACGGTGTTGTCATGCCCAGCAGGCGACGCAGATGCGTTGGCTGCAGCCATTAGACGCGGGCTCGACAGTAAAGAGTTACGAGATCGCGTCGGTGCTGCAGGCAGAACCCGCGTAGTCGAACGTTGGAGTTGGCGCCATTGTGCGGCGCTCACTGTCGATCAGTACAAAGAAGTTCTTTCGATGCCACACAACGTCAAAAAACTTCAACGACGAGACAGCAAATAACCAATGCTGACCGTGCGCTTTAGCGAACTCTCCATAGGACCTGGCACATTGTTTCTCGATGCCGGAGCAGGATTTGGTCGGCATGCATTTGAGGCTGCGCGTCTTGGCGCACAAGTTGTTGCACTCGACTACGCCCACGACGAAGTGGTTGCAATGCGTGCAACTTTTAGCGCCATGTACGAAGCCGGCGAGATCAAAGCCGAAAACCTCGTGGGCGTGTTGCGCGGAGATGCCACGTGCCTACCTTTTGCCGACAACTCGTTTGATTGCATTGTTACTTCTGAAGTGCTCGAGCACATTCAAAACGATGTAGCCGCGCTGAGCGAACTCGCTCGCGTGCTCAAGCCGGGTGGCACGCTTGGCGCCACCGTACCGTCATGGTTTCCCGAAAAGATCAACTGGATGTTGTCGGATGAATACCACGCACCATTTGTGGTCGGTGGCCACGTGCGCATTTACAGCGGCACCGAACTCAAAGCAAAGTTGCGTGCAGCAGGATTGCGCGTTGTTGGTCAGCATCGCGCACACGGATTGCACTCACCATATTGGTGGCTGCGCTGCGCTGTTGGTCCTGCACGCGAAGACAACCGCATGGTCAATGCCTACAAACAGTTTTTGGAATGGGACATCATCTCTAAACCAAAAGTGACACAGGTTGCTGAACAAGTACTTGCGCCTGTTCTTGGCAAAAGTTATGTGGTGTACTCAATGAAGCCGGTGAATAATGCCAAATAACGAGCTACTCGGCAAAAATCTCAGCAATGATCTTGACGATGTGATCACTCATGAAGAGTTGCGTGCAACCGCCCAGTCCATTGCATCATTGCAACTTTCAAATGGCATGATCCCATGGTTTGTTGGCGGACACTGCGACCCATGGAATCATGTTGAGACCGCAATGGCTCTCGACGTAATGGGCATGCATGATCAGGCGCAACGAGCATACGAATGGCTGACCTCGGTGCAACGCGAAGATGGCAGTTGGTTTAATTACTACTTGCCAGACGGATCGGTGGAAGAAACAAAACTTGACACCAACGTGTGCGCATATATCGGCACCGGAGTGTGGCACCACTGGATGAGCACCAACGACAGACAATTTGTCGCGCGCATGTGGCCGGCGGTCAAGCGTGCAATGGAATGGGTGTTGGCGATGCGTCGCCCAGATGGAACGATCTTGTGGGCTCGCGAAGTGAACGCAAACCCTTGGGACTACGCATTGCTGACTGGCTGTTCGTCAATCCGCCACGCGCTGCATTGCGCAGCAAACATTGGGGCAATAGTTGGTGATTCGCAACCCGAGTGGCGCGCTGCCGCCGACGCGATCGACGAGGTCATCAATACCAATCTCGATGCCTTCGAACCAAAACTGCGCTGGGCAATGGACTGGTACTACCCAGTACTTACTGGGGCTTTGACCGGTACCGATGCGAAGGCGCGCATCGCCATGCAGTGGGATGAATTCGTGATCCCGTCTCGCGGCGTGCGATGCGTCAATGACGAAGATTGGGTAACTGCAGCCGAAACAGCAGAATGCTCGCTCGCCCACTCCGCAATCGGCGATATCGACACCGCAAAGCAATTGTTGTCATGGACTAACGCGCACCGCACTGAGAGCGGCGCATATCTCACCGGCATTGTTTACCCAGATCGCATTGTGTTTCCTGCCGACGAGTGCAGTGCATACACCGGTGCCGCAGTGATCTTGGCCGCCAATGCAATTAGTGGCGACACCGCGGCAAGCCAAATATTTGGCGCATCAACTGTGCTTGACTAAAAACTAATTACGGTTTCGAGACGTTTTTATTTTACGCGTGTGAGCACACGCAGCGAACCAGTTGCGCTCACCTCTGCAAACTTGCCACCGTTTATTGCTGCGAGATAAATCTCTTCATAGGGAGCCTGACCCCCAAGTGCGGGATCAGTAAACACATCGTGGATTGCCAGAATGCCACCAAGTGCAATATGTCCGTTCCACGCTGCATAATCGTTTGCTGCAACATCACGGGCGTGGCCGCCATCAATAAAACACATCGCGATTTGTTGCGTCCAGGTGCTTGCAATTGTTGGCGAGTCACCAACGACAGTTCGCACCGTCTCGGTAAGCCGCGCACGACTCATTGTCTTTTCAAAATGCGGCAACGTATTGAGTCGACCTGTTGATGCGTCGACCAATGTTGGGTCGTGCCACTCCCAACCAATCTGGTTTTCTTCTGACCCACCATGGTGATCCACTGCAAACAGCAATGTGCCACAGGTTTCGGCCGCTGCACCAAACCACACGGTGCTGCGCCCACAGTACGAGCCGATTTCTACCATTGGCAAACCAGGGCAAGCTTTTCCAGCACCTAACGCCGCAACAAAGAGAGCATCACCTTCAACCTCTGGCATAAACCCAGTTGTCTCAATCGCAACTGTGCGTCGTTCGCCACTCAGTTTGGTCACGTGAAAAATTACTCGCTACTCGTTATTCGTTACGCGTTACGCGTTGCGCGGAAGCAGTGCGTTGCCGCGAGCAATACGCCCAAGCCAAGATGCACTTGGTCGTGGCGTACGCACTTGTGTCTTCCAATCGACAGCAACGATTCCGAATGTTGGACCGTATCCATACATCCACTCAAAATTGTCCATCAGGCTCCAATACGTGTAACCACGAATGTCAATTCCGTCCTGGATGCAGTTGAGCACTCCTTCAAGTGCGCCGTGCACATATTCGATTCGTTCGGCATCGTCGCTTGTAGCAATACCGTTCTCGGTAACGATGATTGGCACATGGCCCGTCTTTTCCCACGCGCGACGAATGCATGCTTCTAACGCCTGAGGTCTGAACTCATAGCCCATGATTGTCGTGCGCATATCTGCATCGGGCTGAATGCGACCGTCTTGATTGAAACGCTCGCGCGTGTATGTCTGTACACCGAAATAGTCGTCGCCTTTAGCCACTTCCAAAAAGCAGTCTTCGAGGCCATCCCACGCCATGTCGCGCTTGCCCTCTGCTGCCTCACGATGTGACTCGTCATCGACATTGATGGTGTACTCCTGCATTGCCAGCGTGATACCAAGCGGAGCACTCGAAATGGACTTCACAGCATCACGCGCCTTGATGTGGGCCTGACAAAACACTTCGTTTGCTTTTTTGCGTGCTTCGCGCGACTTTGTGCCAGGTGGAAACTCACCGAGCAAATACCCAATGGTTGAGACCATGTTGGGTTCGTTAATGGTGCACCACTTACCAACTCCATCGCCAAGCGACTTGGCAACTTTTTCTGAAAATCGTGCAAACAAATCCGCTGTTGAATCATTGACCCATCCGCCCTGTGCTGCAACCCATCTCGGAGTAGTGAAGTGATGCAGTGTGACGACAGGTGTGATGTTGTGTTCGTGACATGCTTCCAAAACTTTTCGGTAGTGATTGATCTCGGCTTGAGAAAACTCTCCGTCTTCTGGCTCGATGCGACTCCACTCAACGCTGAAGCGATAGTTGTCAAAACCCAACTTGGCGAGCATCGCAATGTCTTGTGGATACAAGTTGTAGTGGTCACATGTGTCGCCACTTGGCTCTTTCACCCGTGTGCCAACACGATGTTCCCAATCCCACCAATCGTTATTCCAGTTGTTGCCTTCCACTTGATGGGCAGCCGTCGCAGTTCCCCATGTAAATCCGGCAGGAAAAGAAAGCAGGTTTGATGATGTTGAAGCAGTATTCGCACTTGTCATAGAGATTCACGCTAGTCGGACACACACACCCGACCCATTGCTGGCATTATGGAAGGGTGAGTAAACCCCTTCAAGACCTCATCACATTGCTCGACCTCGAAACCATAGAGGTCAATATCTTTCGTGGTCAATCACCAGACGAAAACCGACAACGAGTTTTTGGCGGTCAGGTGGCTGGGCAGGCTCTTGTGGCTGCGGCGCGCACGATCGATGAGCCGGGTCGCATGGTGCACTCGTTGCACGCATATTTTTTGCGCTCAGGCGACCCCGGTGTGCCCATCTTGTATGAAGTCGATCGCATTCGTGATGGCAAGAGTTTTTCAACTCGCCGCGTGGTTGCAATTCAGCATGGAAAAGCGATTTTCAACGTGCAGGCCAGTTTTCAAAAAGCAGAGCCCGGGCTCGAGCATCAGATTGCAATGCCCTCCGATGTCCCGGATGCCGACTCACTTCCCGACTTCAAGTCGCTCATGGAACCGTACAAAGAAAAACTTGGCGACTGGTACGACCGACCACGTCCAATTGACATGCGTTATGTAGACGGCAACCCGTTTACGCGCAGAGGCAATCCGCAGCCAGGCCAACGCGTTTGGTTTCGCACCGACGGAAAACTTCCGGACGACAACGTGTTGCATGCGTGCATCGTTACCTACGCAAGCGACATGACATTGCTCGACTCTGCACTTTTGCCACATGGTCGATCGCTCGCCGATGGTTCGCTACAACTCGCCAGCCTCGATCATGCAATGTGGTTTCATCGTGAGTTTCGCGCCGATGACTGGCTGCTCTATCAGCAGTCGTCCATCTCCACGTCCAATTCACGTGGCATGGCCGAAGGGCATATTTTTACTCGGGATGGAAAACTTGTTGTCACTGTCGTGCAAGAAGGTCTTGCACGTCTCGTCTAGCGGCGTGAATCCATGAACAACCCGCGCAGGGCTGCAAAGTTTTCGACGCAGTGACCAGCGCCAAGCACAACTGCTTCAAGCGGTTCTGTCGACATATTGACAGGTACTTGTGTGTCGCGCTCGATTCGCCGAGCCAAACCACGCAACATTGAACCGCCGCCTACCAAGTACATACCACGAGTAAGAAAATCTTGTGACAGCTCTGGCGGCGCCGAGGCCAGGCAACGAATGACCGAGTTGACCATCTGCGTGACAACATCATCGATCGCGACACGAATTTCACTGGATGTCAGCACCACTGTCTTTGGCAGTCCTGAAACAAGATCACGACCACGCACCTCGGCGTCACGATCCTCTGGCGTTGCCATTGCGCTACCGATCGAGATCTTGATCTCTTCTGCAGTGCGTTCGCCAATCGCAAGACCATGTTCGCGTCGCACATATGACTGAATCGCAGCATCAATATCAAAACTTCCAACACGCACTGCTTCAAGCGCGACAATTCCACCAAGACTGATCACTGCGGTCTCTGTGGTGCCGCCACCGATGTCAATAACGAGGTTGCCAACAGGTTCATTAATCGGCAAGTCTGCACCGATCGCTGCAGCCATTGGTTGCTCGAGCAACTGTGCATCGGCTGCGCCTGCACGACGAGTTGCATCGGTTACCGCACGTCGCTCCACCTCGGTGATGGCCGAAGGCACGCAAATCAGCACCTTGGGTCGTGAAAATCTCGAGACACCAGCGCGTTGCAGAAGCAATCTGATCATCTTTTCGGTGATCTCGAAGTCGGTTATAGCACCCCCACGCAACGGGCGTACCGCAACGATGTACCCAGGCGTGCGACCAATCATGCTCCAGGCTTCCTGACCAGTCGCGAGCACCTCACCCGTGCGCTTATTGACAGCGATCACGGATGGTTCGTTGATAACAATGCCGCGCCCCTCCATATACACAAGGGTGTTTGCGGTACCAAGGTCAATTGCTAAGTCGCGTGCCACTTTGGTCTACCTTCTGCCCTGTTTGGTTGAATGATCTTTTAATTGCTGGCGCACATGAGAGCGAGAATCGTCAGAAAGAGCATCTAAGTGACGACGAAAAGCGACCATTCCGTTATTGCGGGTTGCGTTGCGCGACTCTTGCAGCATCATCACGACGAGAGTTGATGCAGAGACCACAGAGATTGCGGCAAACAACAGAGAAAAACTTGAAATAGCGATCATTTTTTCGCGCTCGTTTTTTGTTGTGACGTTGTCGCAACTTGATCAACAGTAGTTACATGTTGCGCACCGAGCGCCCAGTCACTTCCGGTTTCCCATGCTTCGCGTTTCCAAATTGGCACTGTTGCCTTCAATGCGTCAATACCAAATCTTGCTGCTTCAAATGCTTCAGGTCGATGTGGGGCGGAGACAACAACAAGCACCGATGACTCACCCAACTTGAGATCGCCAACTCGATGAATGAGCGCAATTCTGCCCAGGTCGCTCCACTGATTTTTCATCTCGGAAACAATTTCGCGACACTTTGGAATGACTTCCTCTTCGAATGCCTCGTAGCTCAGGGTGTGCACGCCAGTGCGACCTTCGGAATGATTGCGCACAGTGCCCGAAAACACCACCACGGCACCACACGAATCGGTGACTGACCAGTCGTACACCGCACCAACGTCAAGTCTCGTAGCAGTGATTTCAAGCCACACGTTGCTGTCTTGAGAGAATTCACGGTGAAGCATCAATTTCAGCGTACCCGAGGTTGTGGATGGTCATTTAGTTTAAAGTTTTAATAGGCTCTAGATCAGTGAGCAACAACCCCGACGAACAACCATTTGCTGGAATTCCACTTTTTGGTGACCTTGCAAAGGCAATGGCCGGACAAGGTCCGCTGCAGTGGGACGTTGCGCGTCAAGTAGCCATCTCGACTGCAACGAATGGCACCAACACCGAAGCCAATGTTGATCCATCGTCTCGGGTGAGTCTCGAGCAACTCGCACCAATTGCCGACATGCATGTGCGCAATTACACCGGCTTAACTACTTGCACTAGTGGCGGCTCAGGTACCGCGCTTCCCAACATTGTTGTCACCAATCACTCCACTTGGGTGCACCACACGCTCGAATCGTACAAGCCGCTCTTCACTCAACTTGCAACTGCATTAAGCAACCCAAATGTTGAAACGCCGCAGGCCGGCGCCGAGATCGATACCGAATTAAATATTGAAACTGACCAGATCACCGCAATGATGTCGTCGCTCAACAAGATGATGGCGCCGGCGATGATGGGCATGTCGATCGGGTCAATGATCGGGCAACTCTCACTACGAGCTTTCGGACAATACGACCTACCGATTCCGCGCGAACCACGAAATCAAATTCTTCTTGTTGCTGGCAATGTCGAACAATTTGCAAACGACTGGAGCATTGCAGTTGACGACATGCGCATGTGGGTGTTAATCCACGAACTCACATCTCACGCAGTGCTGAGCGTCGATCATGTTCGTGATTCGATCAATCAACAGATCAGCAAATACATCGCTGGTTTTCGACCAAATCCAAACGCACTGATGGACAGGCTCACGACAATGGATCTTGGCACTAGTGACCCGATGGCCATGATGCAAAAATTTCTCACAGACCCCACCATTATTTTGGGTGCGGTGCGCTCGCCCGAGCAAGAGCGTCAAGCTCCAGTGCTAGACGCGATGATCGCTTCGATCATCGGCTACATCGACCACAGCGTGGACGCTATTTCGTCACTTGTTTTGGGTGGCGGTGCGCAAATTGCAGAAGCAGTGCGTCGGCGACGCGTCGAATCCGCACCCCATGACTCATTCGTTGAGCAGCTCCTCGGCTTACGCCTCACCCGCCAGCAAGTCGAACGCGGGCATGCATTCGCGGCCGGCGTCACCGAGCGCGCTGGGCATGACGGCCTCGCGCAACTCTTTGCCCGAGCAGGCAATTTGCCTACGCCTAGTGAGTTAGATGCGTCTGGTCTGTGGCTTGCTCGCATTGAGCTGCAAGACAAATAGCAGCGACGCCACTGCCGACCCAACACCAACAATTAAAAAGCCAACCGCACCTGGTGGCGTTGCAATAACGGCAAGTAGACCGGCTACCACCCACGCAATTTGATTGCGCGTTTCATAACGCACAAATGCGCGCGCTCGGTTTGCATCGGGTGCCTTTGATTGCACTGTCGATTCAAATGCAAGGCGGCCGATTGAACCAACTCCGTTTACAACCCCAGCCAAAATAATTCCGGCAGTTACACCACCAAAATATCCAGCAACTAGCCCGCCAATGCAAACACTCGCAACACAAAGTTTGAGCATTCTCTGTTCGTGGATTCGTCGACGCAGTAGTGGACCAATTGCATTGGCAGCAAATGTGCTGAGTGAGCACACAGCAACCGCCAAACCAAACCACGCAGTGCCCGCTTTTTGATCGCGCAACCAGAACGCTAAATGAAAAAACATAAAACCGACTGCTGCTCGCAACACCAGCATCACAAATGCGGCCTGACGAATTTGAGGTGCATGAAGTTCGTGCTTCTCAATCTCTTGCATCGCGTTTGGAACAGCCGCAACATGTCGTGGCAGTGCAAGCGCGGCTATGCCCGCACCCGCAAACGCACAAGCCGATAAACCGAGCGACAACCTGGTGTCTATGAGTTGCAACAACACTGCTGGTGCACCACCAAGAAAACCAACCACGCTTGTCAGTCGCCCGAGTTTTCCATTGGCGGCCATCAATTGCTCGTCACCCTCTACAACAGTTGGCATGATTGCCGAACGCGATACCCCGTATGTCTTGGCAAGTACGAGCGATAAAAATGCGAGCGGAAACAGTGCAAGTGAGTTCAGCCATTTCATCATTGCAATCAACACCATCGCGCGCATTAACCCCACAACACACACCGTGATGCGACGGCCTCCAGGTAAGCGATCGATGTATGGACCAATAATCGGAGCGAGCACCGCAAAAGGAGCGAGGCTGATCGCTAAAAACAAAATGACTTTTGAACGCGCGGCATCAGGGCTGATCGATAAAAAGAGTGAGTCTGCCAACGACACAGCAAGTGCGGCTTCGCCAACCACCATCAACATATGCACTCGCGACAACCGCGTTAGGGGGCTCACTGGCGCGAGGCCCGTATGTCTATTTTGGTTTGCTATGCGCTCATTTTCTCATATTTGTAGCCAAGTCCACGGATGGTGACCAACCGTGTTGGGTTGGCTGGCTCAGACTCAATCTTGCTTCGCAAGCGCTTGATATGTACGTCAAGTGTTTTGGTGTCACCGTAATAATCAGTGCCCCACACACGATCGATCAATGTTTCACGTGTCATTACACGACCCGCATTAGCAACAAGCACGTACAACAACTCAAATTCTTTGAGCGGAAGTTTGGTTACGTCGCCGCGAACAGTCACAACATGTTGTTCTGGATCGATTGTAACGTCCCCAATTGAAACTGTGCCAATACCGACCTCATCAATCTCGGTTGGAGTCAATGAGCTGCGGCGCAGAGCAGCACGAATCCGTGCCACAAGTTCGCGCAATCGATACGGCTTGACAATGTAGTCGTCGGCACCAACTTCCAAGCCGATGACCGTGTCAATCTCTGAACCCTTCGCCGACACCATGATGATTGGAACCTGACTTTTTTTGCGAATTTCGCGACATACATCTGTTCCTGAGACCTTGGGCAACATCACATCTAACAGAACGATGTCTGGATTGACTTTGTCAAACATTGACAAAGCTTCTGCCCCGTCTTTGGCAATACTGACCCGAAACCCTTCGCGCTTAAGTCCAATATCAAGTGCCTCAATAAACGATTGTTCGTCTTCAACAACAAACACCATTGGCAATTCGGTTGGCTGATTCATGATGTAAGTCCTTTTGTTTTTAGTTTTTTTGGCGGGGTAACACAACAGTGAAGGTTGCGCCTTCACCTTCGTTTGACTTCACTTCTATTTTTCCTCCATGGTTGTCAACAACGTGTCGCACAATTGACAGACCAAGTCCTGTTCCTCCAGTTGATCGACTTCGCGCCCTATCAACTCGATAAAAACGTTCGAAAATTCGTTCGTGATCCTTCGGAGCAATTCCCAGGCCTTGATCAACGATCGCAACCGTCAGATCATCAACTCGTACATCACCAATGATTTCGACAAGTCGATCTACCTCACTGTATTTAATTGCATTTTCCACAAGATTCGAAAATGCAGAAACAAGTTGACTTCGATCTCCAAAGACCTCAGCAGCAAAATTGCCACTCGTTACAAGCTCAACTTTGTGGTGACGTGCGCTGTCTTGTGCAAGTGCAACAACTTCTTTAATCACACCATTCAACTCGATACGTTCCCACTCCGTTGATCGTCCAAATTCGATTCGCGAAAGATCGAGCAAGTCGTTCACAATTCCCGCCATGCGAAAAGACTCACGAACGATTCGTTCTGCCAACTGCTTCATCACTGCTGGGTCGGTTTCGTCCACCATCGTGTCACCAAGTGCTGCGATGCCACCGATAGGGGTTTTCAACTCGTGACTCAAGTTGGCAACAAAATCAGTGCGAACAGTGTCAATTCGAACTCGATCGGTGATGTCTTCGATTGTCACGACTACGCCCTCATCATTCAATCGTTGTGATTGCAATTGAAAGAAGCGGTCAGGTGGGCCGGCAACCTGCATTGATTTATTCTGTTCACCAATCTCGATTGTCTCTTTTACAAGCGCGACAACTGCTTCGTCAACCAAAATGTCCACATGACGAACTCCGGTCATCTCTATAGCAATTCGGTTTCGAAGTAGTTCGCCATTTGGGCCCCGGCTAATCACAACTCCGATTGGCAAGAGGTCAAACGCCTTCAGCACCTGTTCGTCAACAACTTTTACTGCAGGATCAATAGGTAGCGATACTGCTATTCGTTCGGTGCTAACGGACCGATTCGAGCGCGAAGATTTCCTACCAAAAATTATGCCTGCAACGAGTGCGACTACTACGCAAGTGACAAACCAGATGGTCGTCATGGCTAATTCACTGCAGAATTACGACGAAGTGTCTGACGATGATTGCGAGTCACCAGAGTGCCGTGCCTTGTATCGGGCAGCACCACGATGTTCCGGCAGGACACCTGTGAGAATAAATTGAGTTCGCTCGCCAACGTTTACTGCGTGGTCACCAATTCGCTCAAAAAATCGACCGATGATTGCGAGTTGAACGGCGACCTGAACATCCATCTTTCCACGAGCATGGCACTCAAAAATTTCTTGGATGAACTGACGATGCAGACCGTCCAAAAATGAGTCCATGTCGTCAATGGCTGCTGCCTTAGGTGCATCACTCGACTCAAAGGCGTCCATTGCCGAGATGCACAATTGCTGAGCTTGCTCTGCCATCTTGCCAATCAAGCCTCGCAATACAGGATCAATGTCATGACTGTAAATTCGTCGCGCACCTTTGCAGATGTTGACTGCCAAGTCAGCTGAACGCTCGAGTTCGCCAGTGATCTTGATAATCGATACCAGCTGTCGCAAATCTCCTGCTACAGGAGCCTGCAGTGCGAGCTGCTGAAAACACTGGTCTTCGATGTCTACTGCGCGCGCATCAATCTCGTCATCTGCTTGTACTAAATAATCGGCGCCTTCAAGGTCACCACTGAGCAACACTGCAGTTGCTCGAGGTATAGCTTCAATTACCGAGGCTCCAAGTCGAATTACTTGGTCACGAATTGCATCAACTTCTTGATGAAACGTCCTACGTAATTCGTCCATTGGTCAACTTTCTTTCAAACTTTGCTGAACGTTGCTGCATGTGAAACCTACACGCACCAGGTGAAACCCATCTGAACTTCAGATTACAAACAAGTTAACCGCTTTATCGGACTTGGGTTTGCACGACCCAGTCGTGCAATTTTCGTTGGGCATCCACGGTGAGGCCAGGTGCCCCTGCCCGCACCCACGAGTTATCAGCTTGCAGGTCAAAATGGGCGGCATCGGCATCCATTAAATATCCGAGCACCTTGTCGAGCCACAAGCGGTGCTTCGGATGAGTGAGTGGCACCAATGCCTCAACTCGCCCATCCAAATTTCGACCCATCATGTCGGCAGACCCAATGAGATGGAGGGGTTCGTTATTTTCATAGCCGTGTTCGAAGCGATAGATACGCGAATGCTCAAGGTACCGACCGAGAATCGATCGGACCCGAATGTTTTCAGACATGCCAGCGACCCCCCCTCGAAGACAGCAAATTCCACGGACAATGATGTCGATCTTGACACCAGCGTTGCTCGCCCGATACAACGCTTCAATCACGGCCTTATCCGAGATTGAGTTGACCTTCATCGTGATTCGTCCGTCAACACCTAACGTTGCTTCTTTGTCGATGAGGTCAATTATGCCGTTGCGCAGTCGATGCGGCGCCACCAACAATGTTTGATAATCGGGCTCATGGCCATAGCCAGTGAGATAATTGAACAACTCGGTGACATCAGAACCAATCGCGTCTTCGCAGGTGAAAAAGCCGATGTCTTCATAGATACGTGCCGTCGTCGAGTTGTAGTTTCCGGTACCCATATGCACATAACGACGCATCTTGTCTGAGTCATTGCGCACAACCAAGATGCACTTGGCGTGTGTTTTGAGACCAACAAGACCGTATGTCACATGCACGCCTGCGTACTCGAGTTCTTTTGCCCACGACATGTTGCGAGCTTCATCAAAACGGGCCTTCAGTTCAATGACAACTGCAACCTGCTTGCCCAATTCGGCAGCACGTATGAGGTGTCGAGCAATTGAGCTATCTCCAGATGTGCGATACAACGTCATTTTGATTGATTGCACGAGCGGATCAAGTGCTGCTTGCTTCACAAACTCTTCAACAGAAGAGATAAACGATTCATGCGGATGATGCACGAGCAACTGACGCTCACGAATAACGCTAAAGATTGACCGTTCGTTTTCTTCTGCGGCTGCCAAGCGACCAGCAGTGAGCGCAGGCCATGGCTTAAATCGCAAATGCGGCAAGTTGAGATTGGAAAGTTGCATCAATGCACTCAAGCCAACTGGAGCATGATGCACCGTGACATCTCCAGCCTCAAGTTCGAGTTCATCTATCAGCAGATCGAGTACTTCTTGAGACATTCCATTGGACACTTCGAGGCGCACAGCACGGCCGAAGCGGCGGCGACGCAACTCCATCTCAACTGCTGCCAACAAGTCTTCAGCGTCTTCGTCGTCAACCGAAAGGTCGGCATTGCGGGTCACTCTAAATGTGTGGCACTGCTCGATTGTCATTCCCTGGAAAAGGCGACCCAAATTGGCACTCACCACATCTTCAAGCAACACAAACCTGTTGCTGTCGGGCAACTGTAAAAACCTTGGAAGCGTTGGCGGAATCTTGACACGGGCGAACCGTTGCTCTTGAGTACGTGGGTCTAGCGCGATAACAGCCAAGTTGAGCGCCAGGTTTGAAATATAGGGAAACGGATGCGCAGGGTCGACTGCGAGCGGTGTGAGCACCGGAAAGATTCGAGTTTCAAACATCGACATCAGATATTCCCGTTCGATGTCGGTGACTTCATCCCATCCAAGAATCTGAACACCATTGCCCGCAAGTTTTGGCACAAGGTCGTGGTTGTAGACGTCTTCAAATTGTTCAACTAATTGCTGCACCTGCCGAATTATCTCGTGCAGCTGCTGGCGAGGTGTGCGGCCATCGGGAGTGACGGCACTGACATCGGCGGCTATCTGATCTTTGAGCGCAGCGACACGGATTTGATAAAACTCGTCGAGATTGCTGCAGAAAATTGCGGCGAACTTGCAGCGTTCAAGTAATTCAATCTCAGAGTCGACGGCTAGCGACAACACGCGTGCATTGAAATCGAGCCAGCTCAGCTCTCTGTTGATGATTCGTGCATCGATGCCTAAATCGTAAGCAGATGCGTCTCCACTTACAGCCTGCTTCAACAATTGTCGCCAAGAAGTCATTGTTGGTTCACCAAAACTTCAGATTGGTTTTTCACGGCAGTCACACCTTGTTGCGCCACAAGCGCAATACTTATTGAGCGTCGTTGTAGCCGAGTTCCCACTCGACCGAAATGCGTTCGCGCTCGGCATCACGGTTGACACGCTCTTGGTTGCGACGAAATTGTGGGTCGTTGCGTGGCAACAACACCAAGCGTGCAAGCACGCGGGCACGAAACTCTTCGAGAAGGTTTGGGTCACCAAAGTCGCTATAAACAGCCCAATGTGGTGACACAGCACCGGTATAGGTGATGCGAGCGTGGCCGCGGGATGGCTCAGTTGCTACTGGGGATTCAGACATGTTCTCAACGATATCGCCAGAAATAGCCCTTTACTAGACTGACTCGCGTGTCAAATAGCGAAAACGCGACAATCGCAGCGCTCGATATAGGCACAAACTCATTTCATCTCGTGATCGCCAAAGTGGTTGTCGGTGGGTTTGAAGTAATCGAGACCGAAAAAGAGACTGTGCGCATCGGACATGGTGCCGGCGACATGAACGAACTTTCCGCAGAAGCGATCGATAGAGGTATTGCGTGTTTGGTGCGGATGCAGAAAATTGCTGTTTCGCACAATGCCGAGATTCGCGCCGTGGCCACGAGTGCCGTGCGCGAAGCCAAGAACCGCTTTGAATTCATTCGCAGAGCCAAAAAAGAAGCGTTAATAGACATTGAAGTCATCTCTGGTGTCGAAGAAGCCCGCCTCATTCATCTTGGTGTACTCAATGGTGTCGGAGAGCACGAACGTCCGATGTTGCTGTGCGACATTGGCGGTGGATCAACCGAGATCGTGCTCGGCAACGACGACGAAGTTTTGCTTGCTCGCAGTTTCAAACTTGGCGCGGTTCGGCTGACCGACCGATTCTTTATCTCTGAAACGCTTCATCCAAGTGCGGTGAGCAGTTGCCGCTCGCATGTGCGCTCCACACTCATGGTGTTGCAAACTGAAGTCACCGAATTTGGTTTTGACGTTGCCGTTGCATCATCAGGCACCGCAGAAACAATTGCTCGGCTCATCCAAGACAGGTCCGATAATTCGAAACCTAAAACACTGAACCGTTTTGAGTTTACGCAGGCACAAATTGCCGAAACAGTGACGATGCTGAGTTCGGTCAATACTGTTGACGAGCGACGCGAAAAGTTTGGGCTCGAAAAGAGCAGGGCCGAAATTATCCTGGCTGGTGCAATCATTCTTGAAGGAATCTCATCGGTGTACGGCGTTGAGTCATTTATGTACAGCGACTATGCGCTTCGCGAGGGCGTCATTCTTGACACGCTGCACCGGCGTGGCCTCGGACCCGACACAGGTGACACCGATGCTGCAATGCGTAGCGTGCGCCTGCTCGCCGACCGCTGTGATGACCGACCAGAGCATTCGCAAAACGTTGCCCGTATTGCGCTGGATCTATTTGATCAAGTGTGGGATGTGCTCGGCGTTGCGCAGGCCAATCGCAAACTTTTGGAGGCTGCGGCACTACTCGCCAACGTTGGTGTAGTTATTTCGCACTCCAAGCACCACCTGCATTCGTACTACGTCATTCGCAACTCAGAGCTCGTTGGTCTCAATGATCGCGAGATTGAGATCATCGCCCAGGTTGCGCGCTACCACCGCAAAGGTTTGCCAAGACTTGACCATCCAGAATTTGCGGCGCTCACACCAGAGGATCAAAAACTTGTGAGCGCATTGGCAGGTGTGTTGCGCATTGCAGTCGGGCTTGATCGAACCCAGGATGGGCGTGTAAAGAAAATAACAACGAGCATCAGTGATGGTGAATTGAAAATTGCCTTTACGACAACGAAGAAACTTGACGGCGACTTAAATATTTATGCAGCCATGGAGCGTCGCACACTGCTGGCCGACACAACCGGCCTGAAAGTACGAGTGCTGGCTAATTAGTTGCTGGACGGAGGAGTGTCGCCCTTTGGAGCGTCGTCCTTGTTCGCACTTGCTTGGCCCTTTTTGAATTCGTTTGTTGCTTGCCCAAGGTTGCGAGCAAGCTTTGGCAAACGCGATCCAAAGAGCAAAGCGACAATAATCAAACCAATAATGAGTTCTGGACCACCGATGCTTCCCATGCGCCCAATATACCACCGCAGGTAGCAACCACTCCAAACCACCCGATAGGCAGAAGGGGTGCTGGAATGCGTCATCAACATCAGTGAGGGTGGAGACCCAGCCAAGCTTGCTGCTCTCGTTGCGGCACTGGGACCAGACTTGCTCGACCTGCATAGCGATGCCGATCACAACCGCAGTGTGTTTACCCTCGCTGGTACAGAGCCCGCACGAGTGCTTGCGCGCGAAGCGCTCAACATGTTCAACATCAGTACACACTCTGGCGTGCACCCACGAGTTGGCATTGTCGACGTGGTGCCATTTGTTGCGCTTGAGCCGAGCACGTTTGAAGATGCCCTGCGAGCACGCAATGAGTTTGCGCAATTTGCAGCAGACCAACTTGGCGTGCCGTGTTTTATTTATGGACCAGAGCGCACACTCCCTTACATTCGTAAGCACGCATTTGTTGACCTACTCCCCGACTTTGGCCCAGCAATGCCGCACCCCACAGCAGGAGCAATATGCGTTGGAGCACGACCGATTTTGATTGCCTACAACATCTGGCTCAAAGATTCGACTCTAGAAATGGCCAAGCAAATTTCAGCTCTTTTGCGCAGTGATTCAGTGCGCACACTGGGGTTGCAAGTTGGTAGTAGCGCGCAAGTGAGCATGAACCTGATCGACTATGCAGTCACAGGACCTCTCCAGGTGTACGACATCGTTGCTCAACATGCGCAAATTGACCGTGCCGAATTGGTTGGTTTGATACCGGCACGCGCACTTGCCGACATACCGCGCAGCAGATGGAACGAACTTGATTTGAGCGCCGAAAAAACTATTGAATCAACGATGGCTGCGCGAAACCGCAAACTCGCGAGTTAACTACGCAGTTGCGATAGTGCGACTTGATTGAGCGCGCTGACGACGCAAGCGACGACGCTCACGCTCGGACAGACCGCCCCAGATACCAAACTTCTCGCCATTGTCGAGCGCGTACTCGAGACAGTCGTTGCGCACCACACAACCGCGGCAAACCTCTTTGGCCTCACGGGTTGATGCTCCACGTTCTGGAAAGAACAAGTCTGGGTCGACACCGAGACAGTTGGCTTGATCTTGCCAGGCTCGGTCTGCGCTCAGCGCTATTTGTTCGTCTTCCACGTAAATTGCCTCCGTTAACTTCTGATGGACTCGGGGGTAGTCGCGAGCACGCGCCTACCCCGAGGTAATTACAACAGTGTCATTCTGCCAAATTCGCGACCAAATTGCAAATATTCGGACAATTTGATCGATTCGAGATTTTTGATTACAAAATTCGATCGTCATCGTCGAGATGATGCACTCGCCGATCGCCCACAAGAAATGTTGCGTTTGTGTTCCAAATAATCAACGAGCACATAGTCACCAAGGGTTTCAGGAGATGTGAAAAACGCACGCCCGCCGTTGATTTTGGTCAATTGCTCAATGAAATGTCGCAATCCATTGTCGGCATCCAACATAAAAGTATTAATCCGAATTGCTTCTTTCGTGCATCGCAATGCCTCACGAAGAGTGATTTCTACTGTCTCACGCACTGGTGGATAATTAAAAAATATCTCGCCAGATGACATCACGTGCGCAGTTGGCTCACCATCGGTGATCATGATGATCTGTTTGTTGCCCGTCTGGCGTGCAAGCAACTTGCGCGCCAACGTGAATGCGTGATGCATGTTTGTGCCATATGAGAAGTCCCAACTAACTTCCGGAATACGCTCGGCCGCTAGCTCACGGGCCGTTGCACCAAACCCAACAACACCCAAATAATCCCTTGGAAATTGCGATGAAATCAGGTGATGGAGAGCCATCGCCACCTTTTTGGCAGGCAAAAAATTGTCGCGCATTGGCATCGATAACGAAAGATCGAGCAGCAATACTGTCGACGATCGCGTTGAGTGCTCCATTCGTTCGATCTCAAAATCATCTTGCGAAAGTTTGATCGGTAACCCTGGCCCACCGCGTCGCAATGCATTACGCAGGGTGCCATGAAGATCGAGTCGAAACGAGTCACCGAACTCGTATGGCTTCGTGTCGTTGGCGCGTTCATGGCCTGTGCCGATCTTGTCGATCTGATGTTGACCGATCATGTCTTTCGACAGATTGCCAAACAAATCTTGTAGGGCCTTTGCACCAAGTTGCCTGATGCCCCGCGGTGTGAGTTGTAAGCGCCCATCCGACTGGTCGATGAGCCCTGCATCCTTCATCATCTGGGTTAATTGCGACAGTTTCTCAAGTGATTTTGCAGAGTCTTCGCCGAGTAATTCACGCACCCTGTCCAAATCGGCTTCGGCCAAAGCAGCAGGATTTGCAGCGTTTTTCATGAGGTTTTCTAGTTGGTCCAGTTCGGACAGCTCTTGCATCGACTGCATTGCCTCAGCAAAACCGAGCGGGTCTTGACCCGAAAACTCATAACTTTTTTGCCAGCCGGCTTGCGGAAACATCGACTGCAGATTCTTCGACAACTGATCCATCTGCCAACGTAAATCCATGTCTTCAAGCAGTTGATCAGAGAGCTGTTGGAGTTGTGCGCGTTGCTCGGGGGTCATCGAATTGAGCATCGCTTGTGCGGCAGCCATGCGTTGCGCCATGATCTCAAGCAGTTCGTCCAGTGTTTGAGGATTTTCAGGAAAAAAATCACCAAACTTTTCCATGAAATCTTCAAATTTTGGATCCTCGCCCTGCTGGCGACGCTCAAGCATTGCGTTGAGTTCGGCCATCATGTCTTTCATCCGTTGCATATCGGCGGGAGTGAGTTTTTGCATCTCTCCAGACATCTGGTCGAGATGTTGTTGCATCAGTTGCTCACGCAGTTTCTCAATCAACTGCTCAAAACGCTGTTGTGCCTGCTTGGATTGAAAGTCGTAGTGCTGCAGTTCGGCAATCTTGCCCGCCAAGTCTGCGGGCAACATGTCAAGCCGAAAATTGCGATCCATCGCCGACTGCTCTGCCATCTCTGCACGTCGTTGATCACCTGAGTTCTTTGCTTCGGTGGTGTAGTTTTCGATCGCGTGACGTTCTTCGTCTACGACGTCGTTAAGTTCGTCTGCAATTTCTGAATACACTCCGCCGAGATCTCCGCGTTCCTGAATTGATTCACGCTTTTCGCGCAGTCGTTCCATCAATTCACGCATACCCGCAATGCGGTCGCCGTTCATGTCGCGCATTCCATCTTGCATGGCCTTGCGCAACGCGCTGTTGACATCGCCGTGATACAACAAATCGTCTGCCAATTCGCCCAAGAGTCCTTCGGCATCGAGATCGAACCCTCGTTGCGAGCCGTCCCAACGTGAATAGGTGAACTTCGATGGCATTGCCGAATATTAGTGCTCACCACTGTGGCAAGACATCGGTCACACCCCTAGGCTGAGGATCAGTATGCGCTTCGGAAGAACCTTCATTTTCGTTGACCTCTCGGGGTTCACCAATTACACCGAGAGTTTCGGAGATGGCGCCGCCGCGCAACTGCTCACCCAATTTCGTGGGGTTGCACGAGCCGTTGGTTCACATCAAGGCGTGCGCATCGACAAATACCTCGGTGATGGACTGATGGCGGTCGCAGTAAAGGCACTGGATGGCATCACTTTTGCAATGGAATTACAACGCCATGCAATTACTGCCTGCGCACCACTTTCCTTGCGCATCGGCATTTCAACCGGCGACACCATGTTGTTTGAAGGTCAGGACTACATCGGAGATGCACCAAACTTGGCAGCGCGACTTTGCGATGCGGCGGTTGGCATCGGCACGCTGATCCCTGCAGACCAAGCCACAAACCTGCCAGTCGGCGTATATTCGGTGCCACATGCAGCAGTCAATTTGCCCGGTTTTTCCAAGCCGATTGAGGTCGTGTCACTCGCGGGTGAGCCATTGATTGACGGTCGTTACGACATCAACGACTTTTGGACTCGCTCGCCGTTTGTTGGCTAACGAGTTTCTGCTTCGGTAATTGCTGAGCGTTCGCTTCCAAAAATTACGTACGTGAGCGGTATGTTGCGCGCGAACCAGATTCGTCTTTGTTGAGACGCTTCGAAAGGTGCAAGCCTTCCAAAACAAACTCGACACCGCTTGCAATTTGAGCGACAGACTCGGTGTTGCCAACTGCGGCAACAACAAGTTCGCGAAGTGGTGGAACTTGATTGAAGAGTTCAACATATTGAGCGGATGCAATGTCTTCTCCAGCGTGAGCAATCACACCGCCCTCAAACAAAGCAATTACTTCACCGATTTTTGCCGAAAAAACCCGTTTTTTGAATACTTGCAACACCGCTGCCTTGACAAAATTTTCAAGAATCTGAGACTCACGCCCCTCTTCCATGCTTTCAATTTCGATCTTGCCCGAAGTTGAAGCGGCAAGCGCTGCAAGATCGCTCACACGTGGAGCAACATCACGTTCGCCCACACGAAGCGCGCGGCGCACAGCATTTGCAGCCAATGTCTCGTAGTTACTTACCGACAAACGCACGCTCACACCACTGCGTTGGTTGACCTGTGAACTGGATCGTGCAACATGACTAATAGTCGTGATGATCTCTTCCATAAATTCGGGCCACTGCACTTGCACATCGCCGATCGATGATGGTCGTGCTTCTTGTCGCACGATGTCCATTTCGGTCGCGACCTCGAGTGGATAATGCGTACGAATTTGGCTGCCAAAACGGTCTTTGAGCGGCGTGATCATGCGACCGCGATTGGTGTAGTCCTCTGGGTTTGCAGAAGCCACGAGCATGACGTCGAGTGGTAACCGTATTTTGTAGCCACGAATCTGTACGTCGCGCTCTTCGAGCACGTTGAGCAATCCGACCTGAATTCGCTCGGCCAAGTCTGGCAATTCGTTGATCGCAAAAATGCCACGATTGGTGCGCGGCACGAGGCCGTAGTGAATCGTGAGTTCGTCCGACAAATAGCGGCCCTCAGCAACTTTGATCGGGTCGACTTCGCCAATTAAATCTGAGACCGAAGTATCTGGAGTGGCAAGTTTTTCTCCGTAGCGATCGCTCGAGTGCACCCATGCGATAGGAGTGTCGTCACCGTGCGCTGCTACCAACTCGCGCGCATGACGTGACACTGCGTTAAACGGATCATCGTTGATCTCGCTGCCTGCGATGATTGGCATCCATTCATCCAACAAACCGGTGAGCGATCGAATGATGCGCGTCTTTGCCTGGCCGCGCTCGCCCAGAAAAATGACATCGTGACCTGCGAGCAATGCATTTTCAAGTTGCGGCATCACCGTGTCTTCGTAACCCAGCACTCCTTCAAATAATGGAAGTCCTGCAGCAATCCGTTTAACTGCATTGCGTCGAAGTTCTTCTTTGACTGGAAATGATTGCCACCCCGATGCACGCAATGTGCCGATGGTGAGGGGAAGATTTGATGGAGGTGTATGCGCATGAGCCATGCGCGGAGGTTACTTGCTGGCCTTCTGCACGCGCACAGTGGACTTCTTTGTCGTTGTAATTGAGCCTTTTTTATCAACGATCAGAATTTGGAATGATGAATCCCCAACCTTGTTTTTGCTGATCTTGATGGCCTGTGCTGCTGCTGCAGGAACTGACTTGACCAAGATTCCGTCGCGATACACGTGCACTGTTGACTGCGCGGGCGCATTGACCTTGAGCACAACATTGTTACCCACCACCTTGCTTGAAGATGGCGTGAACACTGCTTGTGGCGCAACCACTGGAATTTGTGAGCCACGCGTTGGATTGACGATGCGACTTACGGGTAGCACCGTGCTCGACCCAACAGATGGCTTGGACACCAGAGGTTGCGGAATAGTTGACGATGGCACTGTTGATGTCGGAATAGTTGATGACGAAACCACGCGTCGAGCAATTGTTGTTGTCGTCTCGGGTGCCGCATCATCACCGCTACCACCACCGTTGTCACCACCGTTGTCACCACCGTTGTCACCGCCACCACCACCCGATGGAACCGAAGTCGTAGAAGTCGTAGAAGTCGTAGAAGTCGTAGAAGTCGTAGAAGTCGTAGAAGTCGTAGAAGTCGTAGAAGTCGTAGAAGTCGTAGTCGGTGCAGCAGCGACCGGAGGCGTAGAACTCAATCGTGAATAGACGAGCAGGTTTGGTGACCCACTTCCAGCATTACTGATGACTCCCTGCGTCGCTGTGCTTGTAATCCATTCGGAAATTTGTGCAACAGAACTATTTGGTGCAATTTCCAAACCGAGTGCAACCACACCTGCAACATGCGGCGAGGCCATTGATGTTCCAGAAATAGTGTTTGATGCGGTCGTCGACGTGTACCAAGCCGAGGTGATGCTCGACCCGGGCGCAAACACGTCTACACATGATCCGTAGTTAGAGAACGACGAGCGCGCATCAGCCGACGTTGTTGCACCAACAGTGATCGCTAGTGGCTCACCTGCGGGCGACGACTGACAAGCATTCGCTGTGCTGTTACCTGCAGCCACCACAAACACCACGCCATCAGCCACAGCAGATTGCACTGCAATGTCAAGTGCTGAAGAACGACCACCGCCTAGCGACATGTTTGCAACGGCGGGTGTGCCTGCAGCGTGATTGGCAATGACCCAGTCGATACCGGCAATGACAGCAGAGGTGCTGCCCGAACCCGAGCAGTCAAGTACGCGCACAGGAACAATTGCTACTCCTGAGGCGACTCCATAATTGCTGCCGCCAACCGTGCCAGCCACGTGTGTGCCGTGACCATTGCAATCTTCAGTGCCATTCGCATCACTCACCGACGAAAAACCACTCAACACTCGCCCACCAAACTCGGTGTGTGTCGACAACACGCCAGTGTCGATGATGTATGCGGTCACTCCGCTTCCGGTGTACGCGCGACTGAACTGACTGTTGAGTGGTAAGGCTCGCTGATCAATGCGGTCAAGTCCCCACAGCGACGTCGGAGCCTCCGGCGTTGAAGCAGTTGCTGGTGTTACAGGATCCGTTGCAGTTGATGCAGCACTTGTACCAATTGCGTTTGTGGCAGTCACACTAAATGTGTAAGCGACACCATTTGTTAAACCTCGCACTGTGCAGGTGAGGGCACCAGTTGATGTACAAGTTTTTGATCCAGGGTTTGATGTTGCGATGTATGAAGTGATCGGTCGACTTCCGTTGTCAAGTGGCGCCTCCCAATACAACGTGACCAACTGATCGCCAGCGCTTCCGCGCACATTGCGCGGTGCCGATGGTGCAGTTGGGTCTGGTGCCACAGTGAACTGCCAATTCAGTGTGGTCGAGCCTTTGCGATTGCCATAGCCATCAATCGCGAAGAAGTATGAATTGCCTGCAACGACGCTGACTGTGACACTGCTCCAAGTACCACCACCGCTGTCGTCATTGGCGGCCAGTGTTGTCAGTCCATTGACTTGCGTGCCCGTGTATGCGCCCAACAATGTGTCAAAGACGCTGAGCCGAGTGTCGACTACCAACGTGCCATCTTGCGTTGCCACCCACTTGTACCAAATAGAAGCTGATGCACCATAGCCACCGTGCGATGGCTCACCAGTTTCGCGACTCGCTGTCAAGGTGGAGCTTGAGACTGCTCCAGTCGTGCCCGAAAAAACTTCTGCACCTGCAAATGGATCGTTGGTTAAGGCACCGATCGTCGTGATTGAGTTTGAATTCAGCGATGCTGCACCCGTGCCCCGCGAGTTGATGGCCGAAACCCTGAAGAGCACACTGATTCCAACGGGAAGCGTGCGAATGGTTGCAATCGTGGCGGTGCTTACTGTGTCGACATATGTTGTCCAAGTCGAACCCGAGTTGGACGAATACTCAATCAAATAATCGGTGATCGGTGCTCCACCATCCGTTGTCGGTGTGTCCCAGTCGAGACCAACTTGACCAGTGTTGGCAGTTGCAACAGCATTGAGCGGTCGGCCTGGCGCGGTTGGAGTGAGCGGTGTGTACGCATCAGAAACATCGGACGGTGGTCCTGTCGCAACAGCATTGCGCGCACTGATTCGAAACTTGTGTGGCACTCCATCAGTGAGGCCAGTGATTGTGCGATTAGTGCCGTTGCCAGTTGGCTCTGGCCAAGTTGTCCACGACACACCGTCATCGATGGTGTACTCGACCACGTAGTTCGTGACCGTAGATCCGCCATCTGATGTTGGTGCGCCCCATCGAAGCGCCACATATTGCGGACCAATAAGCACCTCAGTAATACAGCATGGAGCAGTTGGCACTCCGGGACTTGCAACTGCCGAAACGACCGATGGGTCTCCGGTGCCAGCACTATTACGCGCACTGACGCGAAAGATGTAACTCGATCCGCTCACCAAATCAGTGACTGTTGTCGACCGTATTGATGAAACGGGATCAGTGAAAGTTACCCACGTTGATCCAGATGACGATGAGTATTCAATTACATAGTCGGTAATGGTGTCGCCACCGTTTGTGGCCGGAATTGTCCATGAAAGACCAACTTGATTGAGGCCGTAGCTAGCAATCGCCAGATCGAGTGGCGCACTTGGAAGCGATGCGGCCCACGGAACGGCAATGACCACCGAAGAATACGCGCTCGTTCCAACACTGTTAACTGCGCTGACTCTCAATTGATAGGTCAAGCCATTGGTTAGACCAGTGACAGTGGTTGTTGTCGAAGTTGAAATGCTGTCGCTAAATGTCGACCACGTTGTGCCGGAGTCTGCGGAAAATTGTGCGACATAATCAGTGATTGCCGAGCCGCCATTTTGTGTAGGCGCAGTCCATGTCAACCGCACCGAGAGGCCAAGCGGTGTTGCGCTCAGCGATGTTGGCGCACTTGGTACACCAACAATTGCCGTTGCTGTAGAAGACGCTTCACTAGTGCCGCCACTGCTGACAGCCTTGACGCGAAACTGATACGTCGTGCCATTCGTGAGTCCTGTCACTGTTGCAGCCGTACTCGTTGACACACCGTCAGCAAATACCGTCCATGTAGAACCGCTGTTTGATGAATACTCAACGACGTAATCGGTCACATCTGCGCCGCCACTTTGAGTCGGCGCGATCCACGCAAGAGATGCCTGCGTCACGCCACCAACCGCAGTGAGCGATGTTGGCACCGATGGCGCAACTGGGTTTGGCGATACAAATGCTGCACCCGTGTACAGCACGAGGTTTGGTGAGCCAGCAGCCAAACCAGTGATGACATCGGGTGTTGCGCTATTGACGATCAATGCAGCAATTTGTGCGGGAGTTGCGGTTGGATCAGATTGCAACAGCAATGCTGCTGCACCTGCAACGTGAGGCGAAGCCATTGAAGTTCCCGAAAGCATTCGTGATGCACTCGATGAAGTGATGGTTGCCGACATGATGCTCACGCCTGGTGCAAACAAGTCAACGCATGATCCGTAGTTGGTAAATGACGCGCGATCATCACTGCCACCGATTGCTCCAACCGTGATTGCGGTTGGTTCTGACGCCGGCGAGTAACTGCATGCCAAGCGGTTGTTGTTGCCTGCCGCCACCGCAAACACAATGCCGTCTGCCGTTGCGTTGGCAACAGCCGAGTTCAGTGAAGCCGAATACGAACCACCAAGACTCATGTTGGCCACTGCGGGTGTATAACTGGCGTGATCATTGATCGCCCAGTTGATACCCGCGATCACCCCCGATATAGAACCAGAGCCAGAACAACTCAATACTCGAATAGGAATAAGTGAAACCGCTTTTGCAATGCCATACGTAGAGCCGCCAATAGTGCCGGCTACGTGCGTGCCGTGCCTATTGCAGTCGGTAGTGCCGCGTCCATCGTCATACACCGTGTAACCCGCGCCTACACGACCACCAAAATCAATATGACTCGCCAGGATGCCGGTGTCAATGACATAGGCCGTCACTCCAGCACCTGTGTTCGTATACGAATAACGCGAGTTGCGAGTGCCCGAACGTTGGTCAACTCGGTCAAGGCCCCATGGAGGGTCTACTTGATCTCCCTGCAACACAACAATGCGATCTTGCTCAATCGATTCGACACTCGGATCTTTCGCCAAACGCTCAAGTGCCAATGCATCAAGTACTGCCGCAAAACCATTGATTGCAGCTGTGTACACCGACAAAATTTGCGAACCCGTTGCGGCTTCGGTCGTTGCAAATGCGCGCGGAGCCACATCGTTTTTCAGCGTGACGATGTATTGATCGGCAACTGGCACACCCATCAGGTTGGAAAGATCTGGGCCAAGCAAATCACCAAATTCGTTGATGCTCAGTGTGCGATCAAGTTCAACAAGCAAAACGTCTTTGTCTTTACGCAAGCGCACTACGTCAGCGTTTTCAAGTTCAACAACAAAGCCATCGACAGCCGACGAATACACATCGCTCACTGCATTACCAAGACCAGCTTCTTTAGCAACTTTGCGATCAAGGTTGACGCCGTCTTTCAAGATGACGATGTAGTCGCCTGTCGGTGCAATGGCCAAGGCCGGAGTTGATTCGACCGACGCAAGCACCAGTGGTGCAAGCAGCGCAACGGCCATCAACGTCCGAATACAGCGTTGAGTCACTGCTGTCGTTACGCCCATACTGTGCAGTATCGGCTGTTTCCATCGATTCTTGAGAATCATTTCACTCATCACCGTATCCGTGGGGTGTCACGCCCGCTTTTTGTTCTATTTCGGCACTTTTATGCCCTTAGGCTTGCCGAATGAGCACACACCAAAACACTCAATCTCAGCAAGTCGCTGTCGTCACAGGGGCCAACTCCGGCATTGGCCGAGCCACCGCCATTTACCTAGCCCAGAAGGGTTTCAGGGTGTTTGGCACCGTGCGCAGTCTCGACAAAGCGGCCAAACTCGTGGCACTTGCCGAGAAACTTGGCGTAGCGATCGAACTGGTCGAGATGGATGTTGCTGATGATGCATCAGTGCGTCAAGGTTTCGCCGATATTTTTCGTGCATCCCCCCGCGTCGATGTGCTTGTCAACAACGCAGGCATCGGTGGCAACGGCGTCACCGAAGAAACGACACCCGAGCAATATTTTGATTCGTTCAACGTCAATGTCGTCGGCGTAGTGCGCTGCACGCAACAAGTGCTGCCGCAGATGCGTGCTGCTAAAAGTGGCAGCATCGTCAACATTTCGTCAATTGTCGGTCGCATCGCTGCTGTTGCTCAATCGCCGTACGTCACTTCTAAATGGGCGCTCGAAGGCCTCACCGAAGGTCTTGCCCACGAAGTTGCACCGTTCGGTATTCGTGTCGTCATGATTGAACCAGGCATCACCAAGTCGTCGATCTTTATGAAAAATCTTGATGCACCAAATGCAAGTGGCGCGTACGACGCGCATTACCGACGCATGTTGCAGTTTTATGCCGCAGGCATTCCACACGCCACCGACCCGACCGAAGTTGGCGCACTGATTCATCACGCCATCACCACCGATACGCCTCAATTGCGATACCCATGTTCGTGGGGCGGTGATGAATTCATTACTGGTCGCGCCAAGATGAGCGATGCCGATTGGATCGCACTCGGAGCAGTCGAAAACGACGCCGATTACGAGATCGAGTTCAAAAAGGCTTTTGGAATCGACATCTCCCAAAGTTGACAAGTTTGGTCGGGTTTCCGATATGCTGACCGCCCCATAGCAAGTTGCCCAAATGGGCGACCAAACCAAGGAGCCCCTCATGTCAGTTCGTCTCGGAGACATTGCCCCAGACTTCACCGCTCAAACCACTCAAGGCGAGATCAAGTTTCACGACTGGCTCGGCGACTCGTGGGGCGTGTTGTTCAGCCATCCAAAAGATTTCACACCGGTCTGCACCACCGAACTTGGTTATGTCGCCAAGATCAAGCCAGAGTTTGACAAGCGCAACGTCAAAGTAATCGGCCTTTCGGTCGACAGCGTTGAGTCGCACGAAAAATGGGAAAGCGACATTGGCGAGACGCAAGGTACGCCAGTCAACTTTCCAATGATCGGCGACTCAGATCGCACGGTCAGCAACTTGTACGACATGATTCACCCAAACGCCAATGACACGATGACCGTGCGCAGCGTGTTTGTCGTTGGGCCAGACAAAAAAGTGAAACTCACCATCACTTACCCAGCGTCAACAGGCCGCAACTTCGATGAAGTGCTTCGCGTCATTGACTCGTTGCAACTCACCGCAAAGTTCAAGGTTGCAACGCCAGCTAACTGGACAGATGGCAAAGATGTCATCATCGGCGCTGCTGTTACCGACGAAGAGGCAAAGACGCTTTTCCCAGGCGGTTGGAAGACCATTAAGCCGTACCTGCGAACATTGGCACAGCCAAAGTAAACGCAAGACAAATTTAGTCATTTCTTACATAACACAGGCTCTTTATCTAAGAAGTGATTTTAGTAAGAAATAGACTGAAGGGTATGAACAACCCCCCAGAGTCAGCAGCTGCAAGTGCCACAAACGTCAGCAAGATCTATGGCCATGATGACAGCGAAGTGCGCGCCCTCGACGATGTCACGATCCAATTCGAGAAGGGTCACTTCTCTGCAATCATGGGCCCAAGCGGCTCTGGCAAGTCAACGCTGATGCATTGCATGGCTGGCCTCGACTCGCTCACCACCGGTTCAGTATCCATCAATGGCATTGACTTGGGTGGTCTCAGCGATAAGGCACTCACTCAGTTACGTCGTGAACAAATTGGTTTCATTTTTCAGGCGTTCAATTTGATTCCAACACTCAATGCCAAAGAAAACATTGTCCTCCCACTCTCACTCGGTGGGCTAAAAGGTGATGCTTCTTGGATAGAAAACGTGATTGACGCCATTGGATTGCGTGACAGGCTCGAACACCGACCAAGCGAACTCTCTGGTGGACAGCAGCAACGCGTTGCTGTTGCTCGCGCACTTGCAAGCAAGCCCGCAATTATTTTTGCCGACGAGCCAACTGGCAACTTGGATTCAAAAACTGGTGGTGAAGTGCTCGGCTTTATGCGACGCGCTGTGACCGATCTGGGTCAGACCATTGTGATGGTTACCCACGATGCAGTAGCGGCAAGTTATGCCGACCGCATTGTGTTTTTGAAAGATGGCAAGATCGCTGGCGAGATGTTTGAGCCAACACCAGATCGCGTGCTTGACTATCTCAAGCATCTCGGAGAATAACCGTCGTGCTCCGACTGTCACTAAAAATGACCCTTGCGCGCAAGGGCCGACTTTTTCTTACCTCGCTTGCCATCATTCTTGGAACAGGCTTCCTAGCTGGAACGTATATTTTTTCAGACACCCTCAACTCCACATTTGACAGACTATTTTCCGACGTTTTTAAAGATGTCGACGCATATGTTCGTTCGTCCAGTTTTGTCGAAGCCGAATTTGGCGGTGAACAACGCGGATCAGCACCCATCAGTGCTCTTGAAACCGTGCTGAGCGTGCCAGGCGTAAAAGATGCAGCACCTGATGTACAGGGTTATGCGCGCATCATCGGCAAAGACGGCAAGCCCATTGGTGCAGACAACGGACCACCGACATTTGGTGGCATCGCCTCAGCAAGCGTTGCAGGATTGTGGAATATCGAAGAGGGGCGCCTGCCGGTCGGCCCAACCGAAATGGTCATGGACAAAGCAACTGCCAAAGCTGGCAAGTTTGCGCTTGGCGACACCGTGCGTATCAATGCCCAATCAGGCAGTCGCGAATTTGCGATGGTTGGCATTGTCAACTACGGCGACGTCAGTTCTCCAGGTGGCGCAACGTTTGCGTTGTTCGACCAACCAACCGCATCAGAGTTTTTGCTCAAGCCTGGTTTTGTCGATGCATTCTTGGTGCAAGGTGATGGAACTGTCAGTGACGAGCAACTTACTTCTGCAATCAACGCGGCACTATCGCCTGCCGACAAACTCGAGACGATTACTGGTGCGCAGATCACTCAAGAGACACAAGACCAAATTGGTGCCGTACTGAGTTTTCTCACGCTGTTCCTCACCGCATTTTCATTCATTGCTTTGGGCATTGGTTGTTTCGTGATCTACAACGTATTTTCAATCACCACCGCACAACGTCTCAAAGAGAACGCGTTGTTGCGTGCCATTGGTGCCAATAAGCGCCAAGTTGTCGTCGCGATGATGGTTGAAGCACTCATCATCGGACTCCTTGGATCCGCACTCGGATTTTTGTCGGGCATTGGGCTATCGCGCGGGTTGAGCGCCATGCTCAATGCGTTTGGTATCGAGTTGCCAACAACCGGTCTCACGATTCAAACAAATCGAATCGTGCTGACCATGATTGTCGGCACTGTTATCACGATTCTGTCCGCGATTCTTCCTGCACTGCGAGCAGGTCGCGTTCCCCCGTTGGCTGCTTTGCGCGATACAGCACTTGAGAATGTTGGAAGTGTGAAGCGCCGCGTAACAATTGGTGTTGTTGCAATGTTGCTTGGCGCCGGCGCCATTACTGCCACCGCTGCTGGTGCATCAAATATCTTGCTCGGTATTGGTGTGCTCTTGGTGTTTGCAGGCGTACTCATCATCGGACCAGGAATTGCAAAACCAGTTGCGCTGAGTCTTGGACGTCCAATCGAAAAACTTCGCGGTGTTACAGGTGCGATGGCTCGACAAAATGCGGCGCGCAATCCAAAACGAACTGCTCGCACGGCTGCACCAGTGCTGATTGGTGTTGCGCTCGTAACTGCCATGACCGTTTTTGCGGCAAGTGTGCGCAGTGAAGTGCGCACTGCGATCGGCGATCAATTTCAGGGCGACTACATCGTCAGTTCAGCCAATCGCCAATTTGGCGGCCTCGCACCGTCACTCGCTCCAGAACTTGCTGCGATACCAGGCGTCGCACAGGCAACTGGTCTCGGTTTTACTTCGGTAAACCTTGATGGCTCAGGCAAATTTGTATTAATCATCGACCCTGCAACTGCAAGCGGTCTCATCACATTCAACATGGTGCAAGGCGATCAGTCAAAACTTTCGGCAAATGGAATCCTCGTCAGTGATACTCGTGCTCTTGCCAAGGGGTGGACGATTGGCTCAACTATCGATGTTGCAATGGTTGATGGCACTAAAAAAATAGTCACAGTGGAGGGAACATTTGCATCCAGCGGATTTGGTGGCTCGTACGTTGTTAACCGAGCCTTTTTCGAAGGAACTCTCAACAACTTGTTTGATACCAACATTTATATTCGACTTGTCGACGGAGCAAATAGTGACCAGGTCTATGACGCACTCTTTGGTGCCACCACCGACAAGGGTCTTGGCACGCTGCAGAGCCGCGATGAATTCATTGATGCAGAGTCTGGTCAGATCAATCAAATTCTTGGTTTGATTTATGGTCTGCTCGGTCTCTCAATCATCATTGCAATCGTTGGCATCGTCATCACTTTGTTGTTGTCGGTATTTGAACGTAGGCGCGAGATCGGTCTGTTGCGCGCCATCGGCATGACCCGCTCGCAGGTGCGCACAACCGTGCGTTGGGAAAGCGTAATCACGAGCATGTTTGGTGCCATTGTCGGTGTTGTACTTGGTGTCGTGATGGGCTTTGTGCTCATACTTATCTTGGCCGACTCGGGTGCCTCGGCGTTCAGTTTGCCGATTGCCGGAACCATCTGGATTTTGGTGTTGTCATTTATCGTTGGCGTACTGGCTGCGGTGTATCCAGCACGACGCGCCACCAAAGTTGACATCATGCAATCCATCGCAACGACATAATTGTGAAACCATCAGAGATCACTCCTGAGATAGTGCAGTTCTTGACCGAACGTCATCTTGCGACACTCACAACGCTGCGGCAAGATGGCTCACCCCATGTTGTCGCTGTTGGTTTCAGCTACGACGCCTCAACATGCCGTGCCCGAGTGATCACTTTTTCAACTGCACAAAAAGCTCTAAACGCTGCTCGTGGCGGACGAGCCGCAGTTTCACAAGTCGACGGCGGACGTTGGCTCACGCTTGAAGGTACCGTGCGTCTCGCGACGATGGACAATGACCCAGACGAAGTGCGTCGAGCAGTTGCTGGTTACGCACAGCGTTATCAAGATCCCAAAGAGCGCGACAATCGTGTTGCCGTGATTATTGATGTCGACCGCATTATGGGTCGGGCTTAGTTTTTAGTTTTACCTACTAGCCAGCATCGCGTAGCGAAATAATTTCGTTCATAAATTGCTTGGCAGCGGGGTGACTGTCGCCCACACTTGCATCGCGCTCGAGATACAACGGCGTAAAGTTTGGTCGCACGAGTGGCTCGTGAGCAGTCTGACAACCTGCGCACCAATACAACACCCGGTTTGCTTCGCCGTGATGATTGACCTTTACCAGATCGCTGCAACGTACACATGATTTGCCCTGTCGGCCATAAATTGCCAAGTTGTCCGATGACACATCGGCATTTTGCAACATCTCATGAGCGAGCGTGAGCAATTCTCGACACTCGGCACGCTTGAGAGTTCCGATATTGGCATATGGGTGCAACTCGCACGCCCACAAAATCTCGCAACGAAACACATTGCTCACTCCGCGAACAACTCGTTGATCAAGTAGCACGTCGGCAACTGTCTCATCGCGCTCTTCATACTCCATCATTCGATCTACAGCTTCTTCAATGTCGGCAACAAGAAGTGCGAGGTCTGGTCCAAGTTTGCCAAGTATCGGGTGACGCCGGGGATCAAAATCGTAATACACGTCGATCTCTGGCGTATCAAAGCACACCGCAACCCAATCTTGCACATCAATCAAAATGTCTGCGTGCTTTGCATTCTTTCGCCACGTGTCACCTTTGCGATACACGTCCCATGAACTCGTCATCTTCATTCGGGTATTGAGAACGATGCCGTTGTCCCAAATAATCTCAATGCTCTTATCAAGATTGCGAACTTCTTCTATAGTGTGACCCACCTGAGGCACGATGCTGTCCATTTGTGGTGCTTCAAATCGGACCATCTTCTTGCCCAATAACGCAGTGCGTAATGCTGCTGCGTTGTGTTGAACCTTGTTGCCGATGAGCACAAGTAAAGATTATTCACACCGTTCACCTGAGTGAGGGATATACCGTTAGTTTGAACAATGTGAATGAAAAACCTGGCGACGATGAGTTTGTAATCAATCAAGATGACGCCATGGTTCGACGTGCGGCTCAGCGATACGGCACAGTCGGCGCAATGTTGGCAGGCGGCATGCTGGTATTTGACAAACTGCTCGGCCGAAAACCAAAAGAAGAGGCAGCGGTTGTCATTGAGGCTGCAAGCGAACCAGGAAATATTGATGACAACGGCATCACGCTTGTGGTCGATGCCAACACAACGGTCGTTTCACCCCCACCACACCTGCGTCGACACGACGCCCAGACTGGTCCGCGCGTCGTTGTAAAGCGCAGAAAATCCAATCGCTACAAGGGTTTGTAGCCCTTAGGGCAGTTGCCCTACCGAAGCCAATGCGAGGCGAATGAGCCGATCGTGACCGCTCGTCATTTCTTTACGCATGTGTTCGCTCACTGCTTGTTCAGGTGAAAACCAACCGAGATCGAGCGCTTGTTGACTCGGTTGACAGTCTCCCGAAACCGGCACGACAAACGCAAGACTCACGGCGTGATGTCGTGGGTCATGAAAACCGCTGATGGTTGGGTCTGGAAAGTATTCGACGACAGTAAACGGTGCTGGTTCTGGGGGAATTTGCGGAAGCGCAAGCGGCCCAAGGTCTTTTTCGAGATGTCGCAATAACGCTTCACGAATTCGTTCGCCCAACAGAACGCGACCCGACACGACAGTGCGACTGATGCTGCCGTCGGGTGCTTGGCGCAACAGCATGCCAACCGATGTGACTTGCCCCATGTCGTCAACCCGCACTGGCACAGCGTCTACGTACACGAGTGGCACTTGCCCACGCACCTGATCGAGGGCGTTTGGGTCCAGCCAATTGGTCTTGATATCGATTTGGTCACTCATCATTTCTATTGTCACAGATGCCAGCAGTCCATCGTGGAATACCTAGTCATGTCACAATGAATACGTGACAAAACAACAACCAGCTGTAACAAGCGCCAGAATCATGGCCGCATTCTTATTGACGGCAGGGGTAATGCACTTTGCCAACCCAACCTTTTTTGACAACATCGTTCCACCATGGTTGCCGCCGAGCGAGCGATTTTGGACCTACATCAGTGGCATTGGCGAAATCTCTATCGGACTAGGTCTGCTCATGAGTGCAACTCGACGACGCGCAGCACTTGCGGCATTCGGAATATTTGTTGCGGTCTACCCAGCCAACCTCTATATGGCGTGGGATTGGCGCGATCACGCACTCAGTGACCAACTTGTTGCGTATGGTCGATTGCCGTTGCAGTTCGGGATGTTTTGGTGGGCGCTCTCGATTGCCCGAGCAAATGCTCTACCAGTTGCCGGCGACGTACTTGGTTTCCAAGAACGCGAGTAGCCCATCGTGGCCGCCTTCGCGTCCGATACCTGAAGCCTTGACTCCACCAAATGGTGCAGCAGGGTCAGAAACAATTCCACGATTGAAGCCGATCATTCCGGCCTCTAACGACTCGGCAACGCGCATGCCTTTAGCGGCGTCGCGCGTAAACACGTAGCTCACCAGTCCGTATTCAACATCGTTGGCAAGACGCACCATCTCGGCGTCATCGTTGCATGCGACTATCGGCGCAACTGGTCCAAAAATTTCGTCTTTCAAAATTTCGTCATCGGGTGAAACATTGGCCAACACTGTGGCCTGAAACCCAAATGCTGGTGTCGTTACCGACTTGCCTCCACACAACACCTTTGCTCCCCTGCTCACTGCGCCATCCACCATCTTTGCCACTGACTCTTGTTCGGCGCGAGACACGAGTGGGCCCAGTGTGGTTGAGGCATCGAGTCCATCGCCCAACACAAGTGCCGACATGCGTGCGGTCAACTTGTCAGTAAATTCTGCAAGCACCGAATCGTGCACATAGAAACGATTTGCCGCAGTGCATGCCGCACCACCATTGCGCATCTTTGCGAGCATCGCGCCATCAACGGCTGCATCAACATTGGCATCACCAAACACAAGAAACGGCGCGTTGCCACCCAGTTCCATGCTGCAGTTGATTACTCGTGGTGCTGCTTGTGCAAGCAAAATCGAACCAACTTTTGTTGAACCAGTAAAACTCAGTTTGCGAACCTTGCCAGAATCCATCATCGCTGCAACAGCAGGGCCCGATGGATTTGTAACAACGACGTTGACTACGCCAGCTGGCACACCTGCGCGTTGCAACACGTCGGCAATTGCAAGTGCGGTGAGCGGCGTGTCTTGCGCGGGTTTGAGCACCACTGTGCAACCTGCTGCAAGTGCTGGCCCAATCTTTCGCGTCGCCATTGCGGCCGGAAAATTCCATGGTGTTGCGAGCAGTGCCACACCAACTGGTTGCCTAGAAACCATCAGCCAATTGGCACCACCTGGTGCGCGCCTGTAGTCGCCGTCAATACGCACTGCTTCTTCGCTAAACCATCTAAAAAACTCTGCAGCATAAGCCACTTCTGCTCGCGAGTCGGCAAGTATTTTGCCCATCTCGAGCGTGATCAAACGTGCCAATTGCTCTTGCTCGGCAATCATGATCTCGAAGGCTTTGCGCAAGATTTCCGCACGCACGCGCGGTGCAGTTGCACGCCACGAAATAAATGCTTCATCAGCAGCATCTACTGCGAGCAAACAATCGGCTATTGATGCATTGGCAACACTTGCAAGCAACTTGCCGGTCGCTGGGTTGAGCACATCAATCTGGTTTGCAGAACCCACCCACTCGCCGTTAATGAATGACTGCGTCTTTACATCTTGCATGTAGTTAATCCTTTGTCAGCTCAACGCCCGCAATTTCTTTAATGCGATCGCGCAAAAAATCAAATGCTGTTTTGTTTTCGGCAATTAACACGTCGTCTGCAGGGTGTAAAAATAGCGGTGTTGAAACACGCGACCTCGTTGCAGCTTCGCCAACAGGATTAATCACTTGATGTGTTGTGCTCGGGTAAAAACCACCAGTCACATAATTAAGCATGTCGCCTGCGTTGATTGCAACACTGCCCGGGTCGCATGGCACGTCGTGCCACTTTCCATCGAGGTCACGCACTTGTAAACCCGGCTCATTTGCTGCCGGCAACACGGTGATCATGTTGATATCTTCGTGAGCTGCCGCACGCACCGAACCAACTGGCTCGTTGCCTTTCAGTGGCGGGTAATGCAAAATTCGCAACAGCGTTCGCTTCGTGCCAACAATCATTTCGGAAAGTGGCATCGAGAATGATTTGGAGATGCTTTGCGGCGTATTGGCTTCCACCCACGTCAGTAGCTCTGATGCAAGCGACCAACCTGCTTGATACATGGCGGCCGCACTTGTCGACTCAACAGTTGGCTGACGACCCCATGGATACCAGTGAAAATACTCCTTGATATCCGGAAGCGAAGCACCAACTGCCTGCTCAGCTTCTTCGAGTGGACGATATCCATCCTGTCCACCTTCGCCTGGCAAATAATCCCACTTGTTGCCTGTGCGAAAAAAATTGAGCCACTCATTTTGTAGTTGTTGCACCATGTCGTACTGAATTGGGTGATTGGTGAGAACGGCAAAACCTGTATTGCGCAACGACTCAGTGAAACGCTTTGGTGCATCCGGTGCTTGATAATCGACAACTGCGACATCCATTACAACAGCCTACGGACATTCAACGTTGGTCTAGTGTGGCTCGGTGGCCCATAAGCGTTTGATCAATATTTTGCAGATTGCAATGGGTTTTCTTGCAGCCGGCTATGGCGTGATGTTTACAATGCTCGACGACTGGCGCGACAAGTTTGGCATTCAAGAAACAGGTCTTGGCATCATCATCGCTGCCGGATTCTTTACTTCATTCGTAGCCCAATTGACTATTGCTCCATATGCCGACAAAGGTCACGCGCGTCGGTTGATGACGTGGGGGGTTGCGGCCAATGTGGTGGGTGCCATCGTGATGGCATACGGATCATCAATGACCGGCTTTATTTGTGGCCGTGTATTAATGGGCATCGGAGCCGGCATCGCAATCCCTGCAATCAAGCGCATCGTCATTGTCAGTGACCCAGAAAACATGGGAACCAATTTGGGTCGCGGCGTCGCGATCGAGGTAGGCGGTTTTGCACTTGGACCAATCATTTCGGCTCTGACAGTTGGCACGTTTGGTTTGGCCGCACCGTTTTTGATCATCGCAGCAATTCTTGTAGTGATGGTGGCGTTGATTGCGCGCGAAGAAATCGAAGAAACTCCCGCCGAAGATCGCACAACCGAACGCTTTGCTATTGACTTGTTGCGCATCAGACCACTCACTGGCGCAATACTTATTGGCGTCGCGCTCTACGTGATGATCGGCGTGTTTGATCCGCTGTGGGTAGTGATGATGGACGACATGGGTGCACCTAATTGGGTGGGCAATGCCGGCATTTCTATTTTTGGAATGCCATGGATTTTGTTTGCAACTGTCGGCGGAACTATCGCCCAAAAATATGGCCCATTTCGAGTCAGTGCTTTCGGTCTCGCGCTTGGTGCTTTTTACATGACGTCGTACGGATTCATTGGCAGCCCATATTGGATGCTCGGCATCGGCGTCACTCAGTCGGCGCTCGATGCACTCACCGTCACTGGTACCGGCATCGCAGTCGCTCAAGTTGCTCCGCCAGAGCGTCAAGCGGGTGCATCTGGTTTGCTCGGCGGAATCCAAACACTCACCGGCGGAATTGTTGCCATGACAGCAGGAAGTGTGTACGAGCACTATGGGCGGCAAACTGCATTTGTTGCTACGGGCATCACTATGTTCACGCTTGTGTGCCTTGGATGTGTACTTGTTGGACCAAAGTATCTGCGACGGCCAGCCAGTACGAGTGAAGTGGCCATCGCACCTTAAATCAAAGATAGATTCACTGCATGGAATTTAGATATCTCGGCCGTAGCGGCTTCAAAGTCTCAGCAATTAGTTACGGCAACTGGATCACGCACGGCAGCCAAGTAGAAGAAGATGCTGCCAACGCATGTGTCAAGCGCGCACTCGAACTCGGCATCACCACGTTTGATACAGCTGACGTTTATGCCGGAACTCGCGCCGAAGCCGTGCTTGGTCGTGCACTTGCTGGCGTGTCACGCGAAAGCATCGAAGTGTTCACCAAGGTCTATTTCCCTACTGGTGGCGGAGTAAACAATCGTGGTTTGTCACGCAAACACATCATGCACTCGATCGATGCTTCACTCAAGCGACTCAATATGGATCACGTCGATTTGTATCAAGCCCATCGCTACGACGTTGAAACTCCGCTAGAAGAAACGATGCTGGCATTTGCCGACATCGTGCGCCAAGGCAAAGCTCTGTACATCGGTGTATCCGAGTGGGATGCCGATCAGATCACCCGTGGTGCAGAACTTGCGCGCGAACTACACGTGCCGTTCATTTCTAACCAACCGCAATACTCAATGCTCTGGCGCGTAATTGACCAAGAAGTTGTGCCAGCAAGTGAGCGCGAAGGACTTTCGCAAATTGTGTGGTCGCCAATGGCTCAAGGTGTGCTCACGGGTAAGTACTTACCTGGTCAACCACCGCCAGAAGGATCACGAGCAACCGACGAGTTGAGTGGTAAAAACTTCATCTCGCGTTGGCTCACTGATGACACGCTGACAAAAGTGCAAGAGCTCAAACCAATTGCGGCAGAGGCTGGCATCACGATGGCGCAGATGGCCATCGCGTGGGTATTGCAAAACAAAAATATTGCATCAGCAATTGTTGGCGCCACTCGCCCAGATCAACTCGACGACAACGTGAAAGCCGCAAACATTGTGCTTGAGCCAGCAATCTTGTCGGCAATCGACAAGGCACTCGAAGGAATAATCGTCAGCGATCCACGGCTGACCGTGTCACCAAAAACCCGCTTTTAAATTCGCAGTTCACTTCAATAATTACGGCTCAAGGGCCAGTAAACAAACCGCTTCGATCGCCCTTCATCGGCGGGCTCACTTCACCTTCGTAACGAGCTATTTCTGCTCGACCAACAACATGCCAGTGCACTTCATCTGGGCCATCGGCAAGTCGCAATGTGCGCTGACCTGCATACATACGCGCAAGCGGTGTCCATTGTGAAACACCTGTGCCACCAAACACTTGAATGGCTTCATCAATGATCTTGCATACACGCTCGGGCACCATTGCTTTAATCGCACTTACCCACACACGTGCCTCGGCATTACCGAGGGTGTCCATTGCTTTCGCAGCGCGAAGCACCATCAGGCGCATTGCTTCTATTTCAATACGAGCCTTGGCAATTACTTCGGTGTTCTTCCCAAGTCGTGCAATTGGTTTGCCAAAAGCTTCACGGCTCAACCCGCGCTGAATCATGAGCTCAAGCGCGCGCTCTGCTGCACCAATCGAGCGCATGCAGTGGTGAATACGTCCTGGTCCTAAACGCACCTGGCTGATTTCAAAACCACGACCTTCACCCAGCAACATATTGGCTGCAGGCACACGGACGTCCGTGAAACTCAAGTGCATGTGCCCATGCGGCGCATCGTCTTCGCCGAATACATGCATCGCGCCAAGAATCTTTACGCCAGGTGTATCCATCGGTACGAGAATTTGCGAATGCCTTCGATGCGGTGGGCCATCTTGGCTTGTTCGAAGCATGCAGATCATGATCTTGCAACGTGGGTCTCCAGCACCAGAGATGTAATACTTCTCGCCGTTGATCAGCCACTCATCGCCGTCCTTTACCGCGCGACACTCAAGATTTTTTGCATCGGACGATGCAACATCTGGCTCGGTCATTGCGTACGCAGAACGAATTTCGCCAGCAAGCAGTGGCTCAAGCCAACGCTTCTTTTGCTCTGGGGTGCCAACGCGCTCCAGCACTTCCATGTTGCCCGTGTCTGGCGCACTGCAGTTAAAACACTCGGATGCAATCGGGTTCTTGCCCAATTCATTTGCAATGTATGCATAGTCGAGGTTTGACAAACCTTCGCCGGTCTCAGCATTTGGAAGGAAGAAGTTCCATAATCCTTTTGCTTTTGCTTTTGCCTTTACTGATTCGAGCAACTCAAGTTGACCTTTGCCGTATTGCCAGCGGTCTGGTCTTCCTTCGCCAAGTCGAAAAAACTCGTCTGTAATCGGATTAATCTCATTCGCAACAAATTCTTTGACGGCTTCAAACAATGGAACCGCTTTGGCCGACATGGCCAAGTTCATCGCGTCGTCTGTGGCTATTCCTGAGTGCATTCCGGGCTTTGGCATAACCCCACGCTACCCGTCTTGTCGATTTGCTGACCTAGTCAGAGCGCTAAGTTATCCCAGTCTTTGCCCTCTTCGCTTAGGCACCACTCATTAAAAGCATCGGCGTACATTTCTCCAAGTTTGATATTGATCATTTCATTGGGGTCTGAAGTTGCGGACTTTGACTCAGACGGAATACGCCTCTGATCGTTGGGAAGTAGTGGGCGCATATTTTTATGATTCGGAAAGGATGACTAACGGAATCTCGCGCGATGTCTTTTCTTGATATCCCGCGTATCCCTTAAACGCTCCTGCAACTACTGGCCACATGCGTGCGCGCTCTTGAGCGTTTGCCGTACGTGCAGTCATGATCTTGTGAGGTGCACCTTTATATGACACCTGCACCTGTGGGGTCTCGAGCAAATTGAGATACCAAGCAGGGTGATGGTCATCGCCACCGCGTGAAGCAACAATCACTATCTCACCGTTTTCTTGTAACGGCGAGGTCAACAAACAACTACGTGGTTCACCGCTCTTGCGACCAATGGTTGTGAGTTCGAGCACGGGCATGTTGCCTGCTGTCCACCCTGCTTTGCCACGTGTGACACCAAGAATTATCCGGTGTATCCCATTCATTGTTTTGAGCATTCGGTCACTAGGCATGAGCACCCTCCATTACATATTTTGGTTTAAACAATATAAAGAACACGGCTCCACCAAGAATGATGCATGCCGACGACACAAATAGTGGCTGGCTCGAAGTGATACCGGTGGTGATATACCCAACCAAGATTGACGCCGGCACTTGAGCAAGGCTCGACACGCTCGAGTAAATACCCATTGCCTGACCTTGCTGACCCATCTCGGCAGATCGACTGATCAGACTTGACATGTTGGCCATGGTCAAACCGTTAAACAATGTAAAAAATGGAATGACAAGATACAAGAAATATGACGATGTCGTTGGAATAACGAAATATACGAGCATCATTGCGCCAAGGCCAAACAGGCTGAACCGCAGCACTTTCCAGTCGGCAAGCTTTTTAGCAACTTTGCCCACAACTACTGCTTGCGAAACTGCAATGAAGAGTCCGACGATCGCAAAGTAGTCGCCGATTTTGGCAGACGAGAAATTGAAGTTGTTGCGCAAGTACACACCAAAGAACGTGGTGAAGAACGTAAACCCGGCACTAAACAAAAACCCTGCCATCAACACAACACGCAGGCGCTCTGATTTAAATCCAGTAATCACGTTGCTCACCGCCTGACTTACTTTGATCCGGCCACCATGGAACTTTTCTTTCAAGGTTTCGGGGAACATCGTCATGATGCTTGCGCAGTTAGCGAGCGACAAGATTGCCGCAAACCAAAATGGCGTGGTGGCACCAAACCAACCTGGAGTGTGAAACA
>JAIOXC010000051.1 GCA_021741795.1 Ilumatobacteraceae bacterium
GAGAGTTGAGATGAAAGCGAGATGACGACGATGCCAGTTGCACCTGCAGCGAACAGGCGACGGAATTCGGCTTCAAACTGTCCAGGCGACGGTGCTGCGGTCTCTGGCAACACAGCAGACGAACCACATCGCTCCCAAAATTGCGCGACCGTCAACTGCTGGCGATCAATGAACTCCTCATCACCAAAGCGAAACGACAACGGAACGATGGAAATGTTGTTGGCGTCTGCCAACGACTGAGGAATGTCTGAAGCACTATCGGTAACGATGCGAACGGTCATAAATTTCAGCCTACAGCAGGCCTTTTAGCCAATTGCAGGATGTTTTTTTGAAGCCAACTCACGGCGTTTTGTGCGCCAATGACTTAACCACCATGCAAGCAACACAAGCGCGGCAGCGCCACTCACCACAAGGCCAAGGCCAGCAATGGCAGCGACCCTTGCAGTGAGTTGAACACGTTGACCAGCCTGCACTAATCCATCTGGCGTGTACAGCACAACTTCAATCGGAAACCGTCCGCTCGCACGAGCAACAACAGGAATCACCAAGTCGATTGCACCATTTGCTGGCACGGTGACCACACGGTCTTCATTTGGAAACTGTAATTTGGCACTTGAGATCTCTACCGAAACAGTGAGGTCGACTGCAGCATCATTGCGAAGTTGCAAGCGCAAATCACTTTCGCGTCCACCGAGCGTAAAACTCAACGACTCTGGAACCTTCACCGATGCCCGAAGCAATCGAAGTTGATTGCGAAAACCTTTGAGGCGCAATGCAAAATCATCGCTACTGAGTCGGTCATCAAGCATGACCAATTGCGAAGTAGTCCACGCTGCATGTTGCGGTGCGTCAGGTGGCAACATCAGCGATGTTGATACCAACTCATCTGCAAGAGAATCAATGGCCTTTCCAGCAACTGAGACGTCAACCCCATTTGAGCGAGGAACTTTGACAAGCGTTGCCTCGCTGTTGGCGCGTGGAAGTGAACTCAATGCTCGAAGTCGAAGTTGTGGAGCACGATCGATTGCTATTGCTAGAGGAGTAAGCAACGCAGTGTTCATTGGTGCACCACTTGTAGTAGTGAGAATTACAAAATTTGCAGACAAAATGCCGCCGACAGCAATCACTTCTTGGCGTTGCGCCAACAACTCTGCAGCAAGCGAATAGGCAGTAATTACAGAGTTGATTTGGGTGCCAGAAAGCGTCTTGGCAAAAACTGGATCCGTTGTTCTTACTGCAACATCACCCGAGACGCGATACGGCTTGGCGTAGTTGTCGAGTGCACCAATTTTTGCGGCCGCCTCGGGTGTGAGAACGACAGTGCGCACGTTTGACGTTTTGAGCAATGCAGCACCGTCTGTGTCAATGAGAACATTTGAAAACCAGACATTGGGCGAGAGATTTTTTTCTCCATTGCGAAGCTCAATGATTTCATCGCCAAGTTGGCTTAGTCGTTGGAAGTCGTTGACCCGGCTGGTGCGTTGTGCAGTTGATGGGTTGAAGGGGACAAAGGGTGCACGCAACAAATCGTGATTTGCAAACGCAGTTTGCAAGCGCGCCAACAAATCAATGTCGACAGGTTGTGTTGAACGCACAAGACCATCCAAGATTTCGGGTGAAACCTGCACAGACAACGGCGCAGCACCACCTTCTAAAGACTGGGCGAGGTCGGACAATTGTTTTCTTGTCGCATCGCTGATCGCAATTGTTCCGCTTGGCGCAAGTGCAAGTGGCGTAGTTATTGTCGACGCAATTGCAATAGGCAATCGTGCCGTTTCAATGGTTGAATTAAAAAAGTTGACGAACGTAGTCAGTTTGGAAACTGGTTGACCATTTTGTACAAAAGAAATTTGTATTGGGTACACACCGTCTTTTGTGAGGCGCAACGAGTTTGTGCGAGCAGTGGTCGATAAAAATGCGGTGTAGTTATTGGTTTCGGTTCGTGCCAATTGAATGAGTTGCAAATCAGCAACTGCCAGTTGACCAACTGGTTCGGCACCCGCAGTAATCGAGCGCACCTGCTCTCGGGTGATCACTGGTGCAAACGCCGTAATCCGCAGTGTTGTCGTGGGGTCTTGTTCGAGCTGATTTCGAACTGCAGTATCGGGCACACCAATCGTGAAGCGAAATTGTGTTCCGGCAAGAACATTAAAATTTTGTGCAACCAATCGCACGTCAATTGGCGTAACTGCCGCTGCATTCGCCGCACGGGTTTGGTGGGGAAGCACACCAAGGAGCGAACACGTCACACCGAGCACGATCAGTACAGCACCACTAGCGCGTTGCAAGCGATCCATACTCACCAGTCTCACCGATAATTGTCTCAATTTGCGGTAGTCCCTCAAGTTCAATTTGTAACGCCTAACCTAATCAACGTGGTTCCGCAGCGATTTGCTCCAGTATTGGCCGAACTTGCGCCTCTCGGGGATATTTTTCGCACTGCAGATCGCCGTCTCTATGTGGTGGGTGGAACCGTGCGAGATCTGTTGCTCGATCGACAGATGAGCGAAGTGGATTTTGACTTCACGACCAATGCTCGTCCAGAAGAAACCAAACGCTTCTTAACCGGTTGGGCTGATGCCGTATGGACAACAGGCGAACGCTTTGGCACTATTTCTGCACAGAAGAACGGCCGCACATATGAAATCACCACGCATCGTGCCGAGGCGTATTCACCTGACTCTCGAAAGCCGGATGTTGAGTTTTCGGATGACATCGCCACTGATTTATCGCGTCGCGATTTCACCATCAACGCAATGGCGCTCGAAGTAACGAGCGATGTTCCAGAACTTGTTGATCCATATGGCGGGGCAGCCGACTTGATGAGTCGCACGCTGCGCACACCGCTTTCGCCAGAAATCAGTTTCACCGATGACCCGTTGAGGATGATGCGCGCAGCACGGTTTATCGCAACACTGCAGCTTCAGCCAGTGCCCGAATTGGTTGTTGCGGTGCAAAACTTACACGATCGACTCAAAATTATTTCGGCAGAACGAGTGCGTAATGAACTCGATCGCTTAATGGTTTGTGAGCATCCAACAAGTGGTTTGTGGTTCTTAGTCGACACAGGTTTGGCCGAGCACTTCTTTCCCGAACTGCCGGCCATGAAACTTGAACAAGATCCGATTCACCGCCACAAAGATGTGCTGACACACACCTTTGCCGTGGTCGAAAACGTGCGACCAGATGCATCTGCGAATTTTGATTTTCGTATTACACGGCTTGCAGCGTTGTTTCATGACATTGGCAAACCAAAAACACGCGGCATCAAAGACGGCAAAGGTGTCACGTTTCATCATCACGAGGTTGTTGGAGCCCGGATGTCGCGCGCGCGACTCAAAGCGATGAAGTATTCAACGCATGACACCGATGCAATCACCGATTTGGTTGCATTGCATCTGCGCTTTCACACCTATCAAATGGGATGGACAGATTCGGCAGTGCGTCGATACGTTCGCGATGCAGGGCCATTGTTAAACGAACTCAATGTGCTGACGCGCTGCGACTGCACGACCCGCAACGAGAGAAAAGCATTAATGCTCTCGCAACGAATGGACGAACTAGAGGCTCGCATCGCAGAGTTGGCCAAACACGAAGAACTGGCAGCACTGCGGCCAGAGTTGGACGGAGCACAAGTGATGGAGATGTTGTCTATCGGCGCCGGTCGACAAGTTGGCGAAGCCTTGACATTCTTGATGGAAATCAGACTTGAAGAAGGATTGCTGGGCGATGCCGAAGTGAGGCGCAGACTCGAACAGTGGTGGGCGACAAAAACTGACTAGCGTTCTCACCAATGCATTCTTCACGACGTCCAACGGGTTGGCTCAGCCAACTCACTCTCACCGACGACAACGGTGAAACTGTTGGTGGTGTTATTGATTACCGTCTCACGCGTCGTGCTTTGATCAATGAGTTTCGTCGTGGCCGCCTGCGCAGAGAACAACTGTGTGATGCTCACCCCGACTTGGTGCGCGCTGCAAAAAACTTTGGTGATGCAACAGGGGTGAAGTGCCCAATTTGCGTGCAAGACAATGTTGCGTTGGTGACGTATGTATTTGGTCCGCGTCTCCCAAGCCACGGACGTTGTATTACCAAGCCACACGAACTTGAAGAGTTTCGACAACTTGCCCAACACACCGAGCAACAGCGCAATGCCGAATGCTCAACCGACCAGAGCTCACCTATTACATATACGGCCTATGTCGTCGAGTGTTGTCGGACCTGTCGCTGGCATCATCTCTTGCGCTCTTTGCCAATGGCCACAGCCCCCAAATCCGATACTGAGTCAACAAGGCGTAGGTCTCGGCGCTAGTTCAACCAATCTCTGCAACACGGGTGTGGCACGCTCCCTTCGTGCCGATACGATCCCAAGTCCACATATCCACCCTGCCCCCTCGGGGGCTCCAGCCTTGGTTGGAACCGAAGGGAGTTACCACGTTCATGCGTGCTTACGAATTAATGCTCATAGTTAGCGGCAACCTAGAAGAATCGGCTGCGCACAGTTGGATCTCCACTGTGACCAAGGCAGTCCAAGGTGTTGGTGGCACAGTCCACGGTTCACCTGATTGGTGGGGCAAGCGTCGTCTTGCATACCCAATCAACAAACAGAACGACGGCTACTACGCGGTGTTCAATCTCATGGCACCAGGTGGCGCACTCGACGAGTTCGAGCGCAGCCTTCGCATTGCGGACGATGTCCTCCGCCACAAACTTCTCCGTTTGCCAGATCAAGAAGCATCACGCCGCGGTCTCACCGCAGTGTCTGCTTAATTGATCTCTTTGATCAAGTAGCCACTTCGTAAGGAGCATCAACAATGTCAGATAACACCATCACTCTCGTAGGCAATCTCACCCGCGATCCAGAACTTCGTTTCACCACCACCGGTCGTGGAGTTGCCTCGTTTGGCATCGCCGTCGGTCGTCGTTATCAGGTCAACGGCGAATGGCAAGAACAAACTTCGTACTTCAATGTCACTGCGTGGGGCCAACTTGGCGAAAACGCAGCGGCTTCACTGACCAAGGGCGCACGAGTTGTTGTCACTGGTCGTCTCGAGCAACGTGAGTACACCACTCGCGAAGGCGACAAGCGCACAGCCATCGACGTGATCGCCGACGAGCTCGGACCAAGCCTTCGTTGGGCTACTGCTCAAGTTGAGCGCACTCCAAAAACTGATGGACAAGGACAAGGCCAGGGCCAGGGCGGCGCGTCACGTGGCGCCAACCCAGGCACCGATGTCAATCCTCATGACACCGGCGAAGAACCGTTCTAATCACACCACTCATTAACCACAAAGGGAATTAAGACATGACAAGTAAAACCAACAAAGCGAGGGCAGCGAAAGCTGCAATGCGCAAATACAAGAAGCGTCCAAACGTTTTACACGCTGAGCACATTGGATACATCGACTACAAAGATGTCAACTTGTTGCAGCGCTTCATGTCCGATCGATCCAAGTTGCGTGCTCGTCGCATGAACGGCAACACCGTTCAGCAACAACGTGACGTCGCACTTGCTGTCAAGAACGCGCGAGAAATGGCACTGTTGCCATACACCAAGCGAGTTGCCGCAGCGCGCGCACCTCGTCGCGGCGAGGAAGACGGTGGCTCACGTAGCGATCGTCCACGTCGTGGCGCACCGAACGCCGATGCCGGTTCAAACGAGTCAGCATTTGTCGATAAGTACGCAGCAGCAATTGATGCCGCCGAAGCACCAGCAGCTGATGTTGAAGTTTCAGCCGCAACTACAACCGAGGAGGCATAAGCCATGAAGGTTTTGCTTCGTTCTGATATCGCAGGTGTAGGTCGCCGTGGCGACATCATCACCGTTTCGTCTGGTCATGCACGCAACCATTTGTTGCCACACGGCTTGGCCATTGTGGCCTCTGAAGGTGAAGTTGTTCAGGCTGGCGTGATGCGCCGTTCCCGCGACTTGCGCGAAAACACCGAGCGCGAAGCCGCACGCGGTGTGGCAGCCAACTTGGCCAAACAGTCAGTCAAGGTCAAGGCAAAAGCCGGAGCCGAGGGTCGTTTGTTTGGTTCGATCTCCACAACCGAGATTGCCGCAGCACTCTTGGATCAAACAGGTATCACTGTGGATCGCAAGAACATCACCATCGACACACCGATCCGTTCAGTTGGAGACCATACGGTCTCGGTCGGGCTGTACAGCGATGTCGTTGCTGTACTCAATCTCTCTGTCGTAGCCAAGTAACGCGACGCAATGGCTCCGCTCAGCGGGGTTGTATGTGGTTATCCACAGTTAAGTCACATGGTTATGCCCCTAGCGATCAACAGGCAAGTTCGGGCAAGGTAGATGTATGTCATTAGCGGGTGAATCAAACAACGACACACGATCAGTGCAACGCAGCACGCAACGTGTGCCGCCGCACAACCTAGATGCCGAATCTTCACTCTTGGGTGCGATGTTGTTGTCGCGTGACGCGGTTGCAGCTGCACTTGAACGCGGTGTGCTACCTGACGAGTTTTATAAACCCATTCACCGCCATATTTTTGATGCAATTCGTTCGCTCAATACGGGTGGCGAGCCGGTTGATGCAGTCACGGTTGCAGAAGAGCTCCGACGCGCGGGCACACTCGACACTATTGGTGGTCTTGATGCACTGCTGACGTTGCAAAACGCAACGCCAGCGATCACCAGCGCCGATCGCTACGCAAAGATTGTGCGCGACACCGCACGCCTTCGTCGATTGATTGGCGCAGCATCCGATATTGCCGAGATTGCGTTCAACGAGCCGGACGATGTTGATAAAGCAATTGATGATGCAGAGAGCAAGATTTTTGATATCGGTGAGAGCCATGTTGGTGACAACGCCGAAAAAGTCAACGTGCTGATCGATCAAGCGATCGAAAAACTGCAAACACTTGTTGACAACAAAGGCGCCATCACCGGTGTGCCAACAGGTTTTGCCGACCTCGACAAGGTGTTGCTTGGCTTGCAGCCTGGCACGCTCAACATCGTCGGAGCTCGTCCTGCCATGGGCAAGAGTGCGTTCGCACTTGGACTCGCAGTGCATGCTGCACAAACACTGATGCAACCCGTGCTGTTCTTTTCCCTAGAAATGGGTAAAGCCGAACTTGCGCAACGTATTTTGTCGAGCGAAGCACGCGTAGACAGCCAGTTGTTGCGCACCGGTCGTCCATCAGCAAATGACTGGACAAAGATCAGCCACGCCGTTGGTCGACTCGACATTCCTTTGATCATTGATGACAGTGCCGGCACGTCGGTCGGTCAAATTCGCGCCAAAGCACGTCGCACCATCAGTCGCGATGGCGGGCTTGCACTCATCGTGATCGACTATTTGCAGTTGATGGGCGGTGACGGTCGACCAGAAAATCGCCAGTTGGAAGTGAGCGAGATCAGCCGAAAACTCAAGTTGTTGGCTCGCGAGTTCAATGTGCCGGTTTTGGCCTTAAGTCAGTTGAGTCGCCAACTTGAGTCACGCACCGAAAAGCGCCCAACACTTTCCGACTTACGCGAGTCTGGCGCACTCGAGCAGGACGCTGACGTGGTGATGTTCTTGTATCGCGGCGAAATTTATGATCAGGATCCCAACCTGAAGGGTTCTGCCGAAATCACTGTCGCCAAGCACCGTGCCGGACCATTGGGCACTGCGCGACTGGCGTGGCTCTCGACATACACCCGCTTTGAGAGCGTGGCTTCAGATCCTGTTGTCGATGCTGCACTTCGCAACTAGCGCATGTTTCTCGGCGAAGACTTACTTGCGTATTTAGTGCTCGCTCTTGGAGGGGCAATGTGCGTTGGCAATGTGCTGGCCATCGTGAGACCACCGAGTGCAACAAAGAAAACCAAACATGCAAGTGATGACCTCGACCGAGCACCAATTGCGCGCACTATCACGATGGCGCTCGTTGGTGGTGTTGCAGCCGCCTGGGCCCTTGTCAGTTTGTTGAGCGGGTGACGGGAATCGAACCCGCGTTCTCAGCTTGGGAAGCTGATGTTCTACCTCTGAACTACACCCGCGAAACCGTTGTAGAGAGTACCAATCCGAAATGAAGTTGAAATACCCATTGCTTAACTGGCTAGGCGTTCGGGGGGCAGTTTTAGATAGTGTGCTTCGTTGTGATCCTGTCTGACAAAAGTATCCGCGAGGCCCTTGCCGCGAAAAGAATTATCATTGACCCACTCGACGAGTCGTGCCTGCAGCCGTCGTCGATTGACGTCAAAGTATCCAATTTGTTCAGGGTGTTTCGCAATCACACAGCCGCAGTCATCGATGTCAAGAAAGATCTTGCAGATCTCACCGAGTTGGTCGAAGTTCCACAAGACGGTGTGTTTATGTTGCACCCAGGCGAATTTGTTTTGGGTTCAACACTTGAGCGAGTCGCAATTGCTGACGATCTGGTCGCTCGCGTTGAGGGCAAGAGCTCGCTCGGCCGACTTGGCTTATTGATTCATTCAACTGCAGGGTTTATCGATGCTGGCTTTGATGGCCACATCACACTCGAGTTATCAAATGTGGCCAATCTGCCAATCACCTTGTATCCAAACATGAAGATTGGTCAAGTGAGTTTCATGACAATGACAACTCCTGCCGACAATCCGTATGGCAAGGGTGCACGTGGCTCAAAATATCAGGGTCAGCGCGGGCCGACCCCAAGTCGCTACTTCGAAAACTTTCGCTAGTTAGTTGCCGGCAGCAGGAACTGCGAGTGGCGCTGGCCGCTCAGCATTTATCCGCTCACCGTTTTCGAGTGCGTCCAGCAAGTGGATGGCAATGTCTGCGACCTTGACTTCGGTCTCTTCTTTGCCAGCACCCTTCACACCGTCATCCAGCATGATGTAACAGAACGGACACGCTGTTGCGACGCGACTTGCACCAGTTGCAATTGCTTCTGCTGCTCGCTCATCGTTGATCTTTGTGCCGATGTTTTCTTCCATCCACATGCGTGCTCCACCAGCGCCGCAACACATTCCGGTAGTTCCGTTGCGCGGCATTTCAACAAGGTCAGCACCTTTAATTGAACTGACAACATTGCGTGGTGCCAAGTACACATCGTTGTGGCGTCCGAGGTAACACGAGTCGTGATAGGTAATGCGCTCTTCGAGAGTTGCATTGCTCACATCCAACTTGCCACTGTCAATCAAATGCTCAAGCAACTGTGAGTGGTGAATCACTTCGTACGTGCCACCCAACTGTGGGTATTCGTTTGCAAGAGTGTTGAAGCAGTGTGGGCACTGCGTGATGATCTTGCGTACGCCCATGCCGTTCAGCATCTCGATGTTTGGCATTGCCAACATTTGGAACAAGTATTCGTTGCCACTGCGTCGGGCACTGTCGCCGGTGCACATTTCACTCGGTCCAAGTATCGCCACATCGACGCCTGCGCGCTTGAGCAACTTGGCCATCGACTGTGTGACTTTTTTGTTCTTGTCATCAAAACTGCCAGCACAGCCAACCCAGTACAAGTACTCGTGGTTAAACGCCGCGCC
>JAIOXC010000052.1 GCA_021741795.1 Ilumatobacteraceae bacterium
ATGTCTTTGATCGGCCGAATGTCAATGCCTGGAGTATTCATGGGCACGATAATTTCGCTGATACCTGCATGGGGAGGGCCATCGTTGCTGGTGCGACAGATGAGATAGCAGTAGTCAGCCACCTCGCCAAAGCTTGTCCAGATTTTTTGTCCATTGATGATCCATTCGTCGCCATCATCTTGAGCAAATGTTTTGAGCGAGGCTAAGTCGCTGCCAGCGTTTGGCTCGCTCATACCAATACACCAGGTGGTTTTGCCCGCAAGCATGTTTGGTAGAAACTCGTCCTGTTGTTGCTTGGTGCCATATGCAATGAGCGCTGGCCCCATTTGTCGGTCGGCAAACCACGAGGCTGCAATCGGTGCCCCCGCGGCAATCATTTCTTCAGCAATGATCAGTCGCTCAATCGCAGGTCGACCTCCACCGCCAAACTCGCTTGGCCAAGTCATACCTATCCAGCCGAGTGCACCGAGTTCGGCCGAAAATTCTTTGGAGTAACCATTCATCCACGTGTCGTTAAACCTGCCGTAACATTTGACAGCATCTTGGGCAATTTCGCGTGCGCGCGAGCGCAATGCAACGTGTTCGGGGGCCCACTGAAAATCCATTTTTATAATGGTAGGTGGTCGCAGTGCGTCATCGCCGTGTTGAAACACCGTCAAAGCTGTGCCAAGCAAGTGTTACGACTGTTGTGGGGTATTCTCTAGAGGTCGGATATAAGTTCCGGTCGCATTCGGATCAACAAGTTGGAGCCCCTCATGGCCACAAAAATCAAGGTTCTTAATCCCGTAGTCGAACTCGATGGCGACGAAATGACGCGCATCATGTGGAAGTTCATCAAAGATCGATTGATCCTGCCGTATCTCGATATCAACCTTGAGTACTACGACCTCGGAATTGAGCATCGCGATGCAACAAATGATCAGGTGACGATTGACTCGGCAAAGGCCATTTTGAAGCACGGTGTAGGCATCAAGTGTGCGACTATCACTCCAGACGAAGCGCGTGTAAAAGAATTCAATTTGAAGCAAATGTGGAAGTCGCCAAACGGAACTATTCGAAATATTTTGGATGGCGTGGTGTTTCGTGAACCAATTATTTGCAACAACATTCCCAAGTTAGTGCCGGGCTGGACAAAGCCGATCGTGATAGGACGTCATGCTCACGGCGATCAGTACAAGGCCACTGACTTCCGTATTCCTGGTGAGGGCACAGTGACGATGACATATGTGCCCAAAGACGGAAGCAAGCCGATTGAGATGAAGGTTGCCGACTTCACGGGTTCTGGCGTCGTGATGGGCATGTATAACTTTGATGAATCAATTCGCAATTTTGCGCGAGCAACTATGAACTATTCGTTGCAGCGCAACTACCCGTTATTCCTCAGCACAAAGAACACGATCTTGAAGGCCTACGACGGTCGCTTTAAGGATTTGTTTGAAGAAGTTTTCAACCAAGAATTTAAAGAGCAGTTCGACAAAGCCGGGCTTACCTACGAGCATCGACTCATTGACGACATGGTGGCGTGCATGTTGAGGTGGGAAGGTGGCTATGTGTGGGCTTGCAAGAACTATGACGGTGACGTGCAGTCAGATATCGTCGCCCAGGGTTTTGGCTCGCTTGGTTTAATGACATCAGTACTGACAACTCCTGATGGTCGTGTGATGGAGTCGGAAGCCGCACACGGCACGGTGACTCGTCACTATCGCGATCACCAGGCTGGTAAAAAGACCTCGACCAACCCGATCGCATCGATCTTTGCGTGGACACGCGGCCTTGAGCATCGTGGCAAGTTGGATGGCACGCCTGCAGTTATTGACTTTGCTCGCAAAGTAGAAAAGGTGTGTGTCGAGGCTGTTGAGGCAGGCGAGATGACAAAAGACTTGTCATTGCTCGTCGGTGGCAACACAGCCCCATGGCAGACCACCGAAGAGTTTTTGGAGACTCTCGATCGTCGCCTGCAAAAGACCATGGCGTAGATCGAAATATGCGCGCAGTCGTATTGCGAAGTCACGGCGGTGTTGAGGTATTGACGTTTGAAGACATCAACGCACCTACTCCTGGTCCGGAAGAAGTTCTTGTGCGTGTACGTGCCACAAGTCTGAATCGCGCCGACTTGTTGCAACGAATGGGCTTTTATCCAAACCCGTTTCCCGATATGCATGATGTGCCCGGAATGGAATTTTCTGGAACCGTGATTGGTCTAGGTGCGCGAGTACGCGCATGGAAATTGGGTGACGAGGTAATGGGAATCGTCAGCGGAGGAGCGTATGCCGAGCAACTCGTGATTCATGAGCGTCAGGCAATGCGTATTCCGGCAAATGTTTCACTCGCTGATGCTGCTGCAATCCCCGAAGTTTTTATCACCGCTTGGGATGCGCTTGTGGTGCAGGGTGGATTAACAAACGGACGTTGGGCGCTTGTGCATGCAGCGGCTTCGGGCGTGGGCACCGCAGCAATACAGATTTGCAAAGCAATTGGCGCACGCGTGATTGCTACGTGCTCAACAAACAAGGTAGATGCATGTAAGGCACTTGGTGCTGACGTAGTTGTTGACTACAAGACTGAAGATTTCGTAGATGCTGTGAAGTTGGCGACTGGTGGTCGTGGCGTAGATGCGGTGCTCGACGTGATCGGTGGCGACTATGTGGACCGCAACGTTGCGTGCCTTGCGCTCAAGGGCCACATTGTGCAAGTGGGAGTGATGGCTGGTGGCAACATTCAATTCAATTTGGGAGCGATGATGGGTAAGCGCGCCAAGTTGTCGGGAACGGTTTTGCGCGCGCGGCCGCTTGAAGAAAAAATTGCAATCAGCCAGCGTTTTGCGCTCGAAATATTGCCACTGTTTGAAACTGGGGCCATCAAACCAGTGATTGACAGGCGATATGCATTTGTGGATATTGCCCAAGGACATACACACATGGAATCGAATGCCAATGTTGGCAAAATCGTGATTGATATCAGCGCTAACTAGCGCTTTTTCATCTCCACATAATTGCGCTCGTCGACACCTGTGTACCACTGGCGCGGACGGCTGATCTTTTGTTCTTTGTCTTTGAGCAACTCGGACATGTGTGCGAGCCAGCCAACAGTGCGAGGGATGGCAAACAGCACGGTAAACATCTCGACAGGGAAGCCAAGTGCTTGGTAGATCAGTCCAGAGTAGAAGTCGACGTTTGGATACAACTTGCGAGAGATGAAGTATTCGTCGTTGAGTGCAACTTCTTCAAGCTTGAGCGCAACGTCGAGCAACGGATTTTTGCCCGTGACTTCAAAAACGTCGTATGCAGCCTTCTTGAGGATGGTCGCACGTGGATCAAAGTTTTTGTAGACGCGGTGACCAAAACCCATGAGCCGGTCATCACCATTCTTTACTTGTTCAACAAAAGCAGAAACGTTTTTGACATCACCGATCTCGTTGAGCATGTGAATTACCGCTTCATTGGCACCACCATGCAGTGGGCCTGATAGCGCGGCTGCTGCCGCTGCTGTTGCCGAGTATGGGTCGGCATGTGACGAGGCGACAACACGCATTGTCGTCGTGCCACAGTTCTGTTCGTGATCTGCGTGCAAGATAAACAGCACGTCCATGGCGCGAGCAAGTGCCGGGTGCACGGTGTAGTCATCGCCGATGCGGTACATCATGTTGAGGAAATTCTGCGCATATGACATCGAGTTGTTTGGCAACACGAAAGGCAATCCAGATGAGAATCGGTAAGTCATGGCCGCAATGGTTGGGACTTTGGCAACAAGTCGAAGAATCTGCTTGTTGAGTACATCTTCGTCAAAAATGTTTTTGGAATCGTCGTAGAACGTGCCGAGAGCAGCAATTGCCGAAATGAACATGCCCATTGGGTGAGCGTCGTAATGGAAGCCGTCGACAAAACGCTTGCGCATGTTTTCGTGAATCATCGTGTGATGAGTGACGTCAAAATTCCATTTCTCGGCTTGTTGCGTTGTTGGAAGTTCACCGTTGAGCAGCAGGTATGCGACCTCGAGGAAAGTTGATTTTTCGGCAAGCTGTTCGATTGGGTATCCGCGGTAACGCAGGACACCTGCTTCACCATCGAGATAGGTGATGGATGAAGAACACGCTGCTGTCGACAGAAATGCTGGGTCGTACATGCGAAGATTTGGGTCAAGCTCACGGAGCGCCGATGAGGCAAAGACGCCATCTTTGACTTGAACAGTAACTTTTTTGCCTGTTCGGTCATCGATGATGGTGATTGTTTCAGCCATCTGGATTCCCTTCAATTTTGGTGAGGAGCTTCCTGTCCCCAACTGTGAGTTTAGCGGTTGCCTCGCTACAGAGGCGTGTTGTCGTGCTTGCGAGCAGGGAGTCGCTCGCGTTTGTCGCGCAGCATCGTGAATGCGGCCGAGATTTCACGTCGTGTTTCCGCTGGGTTAATCACTGCATCGATGTAGCCGCGCTCGGCTGCCACATATGGATTGAGCAGTCGCTCGGTGTAGTCAGCTTCGAACGCTGCTCGTTCCTCGGGCGTTGCACGGCGCTGCAAAATCGCGGCGGCTTGACCTGCGCCCATGACGGCAAGTTCGGCACTTGGCCACGCCATGCACAAATCGTTGCCCATGCCCTTTGAGTCCATAACGATGTAGGCACCACCATAACTCTTGCGCAAGATGACACAGACGCGAGGCACGGTTGCGCGAGCGTACGCGAATACGAGTTGGCCACCATGACGGATCATTCCTCGCCACTCGAGATCTTTGCCAGGGTAAAAACCAGGTGTGTCGACAAGTGTGAGTAGAGGAATATTGAAAGCATCACAGAAGGAAACAAAGCGCGCGGCTTTTTGTGAAGCAGGAATATCAAGCGTGCCAGCAAGGACCATTGGTTGATTGGCCACTACTCCGACTGATTCGCCACTGATGGTGATGAATGCAGTGATGACGTTGGCTGCCCAACTTTCGCGTACTTCGAGCATGTCTTCATCGTCGGCGATTGCCCGAATGATTTTGCGCACGTCGTAGCTGCCAGTTGCAGTGTCAGGGATGATTGCGCCAGCCTCTGGAGTGAGGCGATCGCCTGAATCATGAGTAGCAACGTGTGGAGCAACGCTGTCGACATTGTCTGGAATGAATGACAAGAGCTGTTCGAGGGCGATGAGGGCACTCGCAACGTCGTCTACCACCAAACTTGCTACTCCGCTTTGCCGAGAGTGCGCATCGGTGCCACCGAGCTCGTCATTGGTCATCGTGATGCCCGTAAACTCAGCAACCATCGTCGGACCAGAAACAAATGCGTACGAATCTTTGGTCATGATCACAAAGTCACTGAGACCAATCAATAATGCTGGACCACTCACCGCAGGTCCGGTCACGATGGTAAAAATAGGAATGATGCCAGAGCACATTGCTACACGGCGCGCTGCTTGACCCCAGCCAAACAACGCATCGATGCCACCCAAAATGTCGGCGCCAGATGACGCCATCGACAACACCAATGGCAAGCGTTGATTGAGTGCCGTGGTGGCGGCATTAGCAATGACTCCAGATGCTTCTGCGGAGAGTGCACCGTAGTGAACAGTTGGATCAATTTCGACCCAGACAACATTGCGTTGAGATTCGGCGAGCAACCGAACGTCGGCGCTGACCGCACCCTTGACTGCTTGTTGCAACTGGACTGGAGTCGACACTTTGCTCTTCAATCCCGTCACGCTTTGAGCGTAGGCGATGCTTGGGTAATTGGAAGAAGATCGGTTGTTACGCCAGGCTGACGATCTCCACTTTTTGCTACAACATTCTTGGTGATTTCTAATGCGGCACGAGTTGGCTTATTTGGAATTGGTCGGCGACGTGATGCCCAGCCAACCACTCGTCGAGGAAGTTCAGGAATTGCAACTCTCACGAAGTCGCCCTTGAGCCATCCTGGAATTGCAGTGGCTGGAACAATTGCCGGTCCGAATCCTTCGAATGCAAGCGATGTGAGCAGTCGCACGCCATCAATTTCTGCTTGAGGTGTAAACGCAAGTCGTTGTGTGCCTGCTGCACGATCAATGATTCGTCGAAGAGCGGTATTGCGCGGCGCGAGCAAAAGTGGTTCGGTAACAAGTTCTGCAATGGTGATGGTGTCGAGCAAAGCCCACCGATGTTTTGCGTGCACGAGCAACACAAGGTCTTCAGAAAATAATGGCTCAAGAACGAGTTCGGGATCATCGACGGGGAAGTGGACGATCGCTGCATCAAGTTCGCCATTGAGCACGCGAGGTATCAGGCTCGACGTTCCACCTTCATGGATGATGGCGCGCACGAGAGGGTGTGCTTTTTTAAGAGCAGGAAGAAGACGGGGCATCAGCCATCGACCGGTTGTTCCGATACATCCAAGCCGTGTTTCACCCTCTATTTCGGTATCGCTCGAATGAACGTCTGCTTCGATGTCTTGGAGTTCGTGAATTATTCGACGCGCCCGCTCGACAACCACTACGCCCTCGTTGGTAAGTGCTCCACCATTGCGTTCGACGAGTATCACTCCGAGGTCTTTTTCGAGCCGCGAAATATGGGCAGAGACGTTGCTTTGTACGGTTCCGAGGGCCCGAGCAGCACCAGAAAACGAGCCATGATCGGCAATTGCGATCAGGCTGGCAAGGTGGCGAATCTCCATACGCCACAGGATAGCCAAAAAAGGGGCCGACCTATCTCAAAAATAGATAGGGGATATCATGTTGTTCGCCTTGCGTGCTTACCCACGGGTACGCCATACTGGTTACATATCGCGGTGGGCTCCCCCCAGAGCCCGCCCGACAGAATCCACATTGTGGCTCCCCCGCCACAGGATTCTTAGGTTGAGAGGCCCCGCAGCAATGTGGGGCCTTTCCCATTTATTGCGAATTATTTTTTGGTGAGTAGTGACTTGATGGCCATCACTGCTGCAAGAAAAATTGCAACGCCCAATATGCGCACGCCGATACCTACCGAGAGAGTAGCGAGAAAAATTCCGATGCAAATCACGGGAATCATCAACACAGTAAAAAATGCGCGAGCAATGATGTTGCGCGGAGGTTTGCGCCATAACACGATCGCGATAATTCCTGCAACAAGTGCAGTACCAAGAATGATCGCTACGAGACGAGCAAGACTTTCCACACTCGAACAGTAGTTGATCTATTTCGTTTTTGCTGCTGCAGCCTTCGTCACCTTTTCGCGCACAACGTTGAGCGCGCTGCCAGCCGTAAACCACTCAACTTGCTCTTTGCTAAACGTGTGTAGAGCCTGAAACTCAATCTGGTCTCCGCCCCGTTGATTGAGGTAGCAACGAACCGGCTGATCTGGCTTGGGTGGCATGTCGCGTACGGTAATCGTGTCGAGTTCGCGGATCATGTCGTACATCGCTGGGTCGGCAAATGTGAGCGGCACGATGCCTTGCTTTTTGAGGTTGGTCTCGGCAATGCGCGCAAACGAGCGGGCAAAGATGACTGCCGCGCCGCGATAGCGAGGCTCCATTGCTGCGTGCTCACGGCTCGAGCCTTCGCCATAGTTTTGGTCGCCGATTGCAGTCCATTGCACATTGTTGTCGCCATAGTGGCGGGCAATTTCTGGGAAGGTGCGAGTTTGTCCATCGATCAAGTCAATGCCTTCACCAACAACATCGTTGTATGCATTGACAACACCGGCGAACAGGTTGCCACAGATGTTTTGTAGGTGCCCGCGATAGGTGAGCCACTTGCCGGCCGCCGAAATATGGTCGGTGGTGCATTTGCCTTTGGCCTTCATAAGAATGGGCATACCGAGGAAGTCGTTGCCATTCCATTTTGCAAATGGCTTGAGCAATTGCAGTCGATCACTCGTTGGACTCACGCTCACTTGCACATCTGAACCATCTGCGGGTGGGGCAATAAACGTGTCGTTGCCTGTGTCGTAACCGGCCTTTGGCAATACTTCGCCTTGAGGAATCTCGAGCTTGACTTGGGTGCCGTCAGGTGCGGTCAATGTGTCGGTTGTCGGATCAAAGTCAAGACGACCAGCAAGTGCGAGTGCAATGACAGTGTCGGGACTTGTAACAAAACTGAGTGTGTTGGCCGAGCCGTCGTTGCGCTTCGGGAAATTGCGGTTAAACGAGTTGACAATGGTGTTCGGTTTGCTCGTTACTTCCTTTGATCGGTCCCATTGACCAATGCACGGACCGCACGCATTGGCTAAAACTGTTGCGCCAATTGCTTCAAGATCGGCGAGAAGTCCGTCTCGTTCGATAGTCGCACGAATTTGCTCGGAGCCTGGAGTGATCAGCAACTCAATTTTTGCTTTGAGGCCATGAGCACTTGCTTGGCGTGCAACAGATGCCGCACGCGTGATGTCTTCGTACGACGAGTTGGTGCAACTACCGATCAATGCAGATGAGATATCGAGTGGCCACTCGTTTGCTGTTGCGGCAGCGGCGATATCTTTGCCGATCTTGTGGGCACGGTCTGGCGAGTGCGGGCCATTGATGAGGGGCCTGAGTGACGACAAATCGATCACGATCGTTTGGTCATAGGTTGCGTCATCATCTGCTCGCAAGTTTGTTGCAACACTGTCAGCGGCTTTGGCAATGTCGGCACGGCCTGTGGCCTGCAAGTAAGCCGACATGTTTGCGTCGTATGGAAACACCGAACATGTTGCGCCAATTTCGGCTCCCATGTTACAAATAGTTGCTTTGCCGGTTGCCGAAATGGTGTCGGCGCCGTCTCCGAAGTACTCGACAATTGCGCCAGTACCGCCTTCGACGGTGAGCACACGTGCGACTTCAAGAATGACATCTTTCGGACTCGACCAACCAGAAAGTTTTCCGGTGAGTTTCACGCCAATTACTTTTGGCCAGCGAACATTGAATGGGAAACCAGTCATCACGTCGACTGCATCCGCGCCGCCGACTCCGATAGCAACCATGCCGAGGCCACCTGCGTTAGGCGTGTGGCTGTCGGTGCCGATCATCATTCCACCAGGGAATGCGTAGTGCTCGAGCACAACTTGGTGGATGATGCCGCTGCCTGGACCCCAGAATCCGATGCCGTATTTTGCTGAGACACTTTGCAAAAAGTCATACACCTCTTTGTTGGTGTCGATAGCGACACCCATGTCGATTCGTGCACCGACTTTTGCCGAAATTAAGTGATCGCAATGCACGGTCGAAGGCACAGCAGTAGTTGGAAGTCCAGCAGTCATGAACTGCAACAGGGCCATCTGGGCTGTGGCATCCTGCATCGCCACGCGATCAGGGGCGAAGTCTGCATAACTGCGTCCACGTTCCATCTCTTGTTTTTTTGGGTCGGAGAGATGATTGATTAAAATCTTTTCAGTCAATGTGAGATTGCGTCCAAGTCGTTTGCGTCCAATCGCAACACGCTCTTCAAGTGACGCATAAACGTTGTTGACGAGTTCAATGGGGGTTCCTGCTGAAGCAGTCAAATCGATAATCCTCTCGTTAAATCCTTAATACTTATTTTACTGACTACCACTTGTCCCA
>JAIOXC010000053.1 GCA_021741795.1 Ilumatobacteraceae bacterium
CTCATGTGGTGGTCTCCTTCGGTCGATTACGCATCAAATACACATCTGAAATTGCAATGACTCCGGCCATCGTGAGCCCAAGTGCTGCAGCGCCAAACACTGCGGTAAACACCTTGGCTGGGTCGGCTGTTGCTTCGCGTGCGTACTCAATAATGAGTCGCCCAATGCCGCCTTTGAGACCGGTCGAAATCTCGGCAACCACTACACCGACTACTGAGCCCGATGCACCGAGTTTGAACGCTGGAATCATGTACGGAATTGCCGATGGGAAACGAAGTTTGAGCAAAATCTGCTTCCACGACGCCGCATAACTTTCCATGAGTTCGACAGCTGCTGCAGGCGCACTTGCAAGACCACGAAGCGTACCAACCGCAATTGGGAAGAACGACAAAAACGCGCCGAGCACCGCTGCCGAAAACCAGCGTGGCCACTCAAGACCAAAAATGCTGAGCTTGCCGCCCCACAACGCAACAAGTGGAGCAAGTGCAATCAACGGAACTGTTTGCGACACAACAAGATATGGCAACAATCCGCGCTCAACGATTTTGAAACGCGACATCAGTATCGAAAGACCTACGCCGATCGAAGAGCCGAGCAAAAAACCAACGATTGATAAGCGAAATGAAAACCAAGCACCCTCAAGCACTATCAACCACACACGTTTGTCTGAGCCACGAACTTCTGGTCGGCCATAACGGCTGAGCATTGTCCAGACGTGTGGCATTGCTGTGTCGTTGGAGCGAGGCAACACGCCTGCGCCAAACAACTTGCCACCATCTTGCGGGCCCACAACTTTGTACATTTCCCACAACGCAACAACGAGCACAATCGACAGCACAAACATGCTTGTCCGATATGCAGCGCGTCGGGCAAAACGATTCATTGCTTGGCTTTGCTCATCTCCTGTATCGCCGGCAAAATTGTCTCGCCATAGGCTTCGAGCGTTGACTCTTTTCCGTCGTGCTGCAAATACACAGCAAACTGATCGACACCAAGTTCTTTGAGCTCTGTCAAACGACGAATGTGCTCGTTGGCATCGCCCAAAATGCAAAAACGATCGATGATCTCATCTGGAACGAATGTGGTGTGGCTGTTACCCGCACGACCATGTTCGTTGTAGTCATAACCCTGACGACCCTTGATGTAATCGGTGAGTGCTTTTGGCACTGAAGAATCGTCGCCATAACGCTCGACGATGTCGGCCACGTGATTGCCCACCATGCCACCGAACCAACGGCACTGCTCGCGCATGTGCGCGATGTCGTTACCAACATACGCAGGAGCAGCAACACAGATCGTGACACTCTTTGGGTCACGACCAACGCGCTCGGCGGCTTCGCGCACAGCCTTGATTGTCCACTGCGCAATGTCGGCGTCGGCGAGCTGCAGGATGAAACCGTCAGCCACTTCGCCCGTAAGAGCAAGGGCTTTTGGCCCGTAAGCAGCAATCCATACTTCAAGCTCGCTCTTCGACGCCCATGGGAAACGAATGCTCGAGCCGTTGTAGTCAACTGCACGACCGTTGCCCAGTTCGCGAATGACATGAACACTCTCGCGCAACGTTGCAAGGTTTGTTGGCTTGCCGTTTGTAACGCGCACAGCAGAGTCGCCACGACCGATGCCGCACACCGTGCGATTGCCGTACATCTCGTTGAGAGTTGCATACGTGCTGGCAGTAACTGTCCAGTCGCGCGTTGCCGGGTTGGTGACCATTGGTCCAACGATGACATTGCGTGTCTGGGCCAAGATTTGGCTATAGATCACATACGGTTCTTGCCACAAAATGTGACTATCAAAAGTCCATACGTGCGAAAAACCATACATGTCGGCCTTCTTTGCAAGGTCGATCACGCGCGCAGATGGTGGGGTCGTTTGTAGTACTACACCTATGTCCATAACTCTCCCCTTGTTGATTACAGAACTCGTTACAAAACTGGTTACTGAAAACTTTTAGCGGTTGGTTGGGAAGCCCAAGTCAACTGCAGATGTGCGTGGGTCTGGCCAACGTGATGTCACGACCTTGCCACGCGTAAAGAAGTTGATGCCCTCTGGACCATACATGTGTTGGTCGCCAAACAGCGAAGCCTTCCAGCCGCCGAATGAGTAGTAGCTCACAGGAACTGGGATTGGCACGTTGACGCCGACCATGCCGACCTGCACGTCGTATTGAAACTGACGAGCAACGCCACCATCGCGGGTGAAGATTGCAGTGCCGTTACCAAATTCGTTGTCGTTGATGGTTTTCAAACCTTCTGCATAGCTCTTGACTCGCATGACGGTGAGTACTGGTCCGAAGATTTCTTCGTCGTAACACTTCATGCCTGGCTTGACGTTGTCGATGAGGCTTGGGTTCAAGAAGAAACCAGCATCTTTGGCTTTGTCGGTGCCGTTGATCACGACAGTCGCGCCTTCGCCTGCGGCATTGTTGATGTAGCTGGCAACTTTGTCGCGGTGCTCGCGGCTGATCAAAGGACCCATCTCTGCAGATGGATCGGTGCCAGGACCAACCTTGATATTTGGAACACGTGTCTTGAGTTTTTCGATCAATGCATCAGCAATGGTGTCGACTGCGAGCACAACCGAGATGGCCATGCAACGTTCGCCTGCCGAACCGTACGCTGCGCTCACTGCAGCATCGGCTGCCATGTCGAGGTCGGCGTCTGGCAACACGAGCATGTGGTTCTTTGCACCACCGAGTGCTTGCACGCGCTTGCCGTTTTTTGTGCCGGTCTCGTACACATATTTTGCGATTGGTGTTGAACCGACGAACGACACCGACTGAATGTCTGGGTGAACGAGCAAGCGATCTACTGCTTCTTTATCGCCATGCAAGACGTTGAAAACGCCGTCTGGCAAGCCAGCTTGGCGCAACAAGTCGGCAATAAACATTGATGCCGATGGATCTTTTTCGCTTGGCTTCAAGATGAATGTGTTGCCGCACATGATTGCGTTTGCAAACATCCACATTGGCACCATTGCAGGAAAGTTGAACGGCGTAATACCAGCAACAACGCCGAGTGGCTGACGAATTGAATAAACATCAACCCCACCAGAAGCCTGCTCTGAGTAGCCACCCTTCATCAAGGCTGGAATACCACAAGCAAACTCGATGTTTTCGATACCGCGCGCAATTTCGCCGAGTGCATCACTTGGCACTTTGCCGTGCTCGAGTGTCAAAAATGTAGCGAGCTCTTTGCGGTTTGCATCGAGCAACTCGCGTGTGCGAAACATGATCTCCGCACGACGTGACATACCAGTTGCGCGCCACTCAGGAAATGCTGCTTTTGATTTTGCAATAACTGCATCGACTTCTGCGACGCTTGCAAGGTCAACTTCTGCTTGCTGCTCTCCCGTTGCTGGGTTAAACACTTTGCCTGTGCGACCTGACGTGCCAATTACAACTTTGTTGTTGACCCAATGACTAATGCGTTGCATAACTTCTCCTGATATTTGGTTTGAGGGGTTGAATTTAGTTGAGATATTGGCAAAGGCCGCGCTTGATGTATTTTCCGTGGCCCTTCGTGCCGGTGAACTTGTCTTTTTCAACAACGACTTTGCCGCGTGACAACACAGTGTCGACTTTGCCGTCCACCTTGAAACCTTCCCACGATGAGTGGTCCATGTTCATGTGGTGCTTGTCGTTGACACCGATCTTTGTCTTGCCATTTGGATCCCACACCAAGATGTCGGCATCAGACCCTGGAGCAATGATGCCCTTTTGTGGATACATGCCGAACATGCGGGCTGGTGAAGTACTGCAAGTCTCAACCCAACGCTCGAGTGTGATCTCGCCTTGCACAACTCCCTGATAAATAAGTTCCATGCGGTGCTCTACAGAGCCCATGCCGTTTGGAATCTTCGAGAAGTTGCCAATGCCCAATTCTTTTTGATCCTTCATGCAGAACGGACAGTGATCGGTTGACACAACTGCCAACTCGTTCATGCGCAATCCCTTCCACAAGTCGGCGTGGTGATTGTGCTTATCGTGCTTGCTGCGGATCGGCGGGCTGCACACATACTTTGCACCTTCGAAGCCCGGCTGAGCCAAGTGATCTTCGAGTGTCATATAGAGGTATTGCGGGCAGGTTTCGCCAAACACGTTAAGACCTTCGTGACGAGCTTCCGACAAAGCGTTGAGTGCTTCCGAAGCCGACATGTGCACGATGTACAGAGGCACGTTGCCTGCAACTTTTGACAACACGATTGCACGGTTAGTTGCTTCGCCTTCGAGCAAGCTCGGGCGGCTGTAGCTGTGATATTTCGGATCGGTTTCGCCACGTGCGATGTGCTGTTGCACCAACACGTCAATTGCGATGCCGTTTTCGGCGTGCATCATGATGGTCGAACCGTTGTTGCTGGCCTGCTGCATTGCACGCAAGATTTGGCCGTCATCCGAATAAAACACGCCTGGGTAAGCCATAAACAGCTTGAACGACGTGATTCCTTCGTTCTTTACGAGGTAATCCATGTCGGCAAGTGCCTGCTCGTCGATGCCACCGATGATCTGGTGAAATGCATAGTCGATCGAGCAATTGCCTGCGGCCTTTTTGTGCCAAGTAGCAAGCGACTCCTGCACGTTTTCTCCGTAGCGCTGCACAGCAAAGTCGACGATGGTTGTAACGCCACCCCACGCTGCTGCAGTTGTGCCTGTTTCAAATGTGTCGCTTGCGTTGGTGCCACCAAATGGCAACTCCATGTGCGTGTGCACATCGATGCCGCCAGGAACAACAAACTTGCCAGTTGCGTCAATCACTTTGTCGGCAGTGATGTTGAGCGAGTCAGACTTGCCACGCTCGAGCAATGCCAAAATAGTTTCGCCTTCAATCAACACATCAACTTCATGTCGACCGGTTGGGCTTACAACTGTTCCGTTTTTGATAAGTGTGCGTGCCATCATTATCCCCTTGTAACTCGCAGTTATTTAACGTTCTGAAATTTCGTGGTATGCGTCTGGTCGACGATCGCGGTAGAACGGCCAACGATCGCGCACCATGCGGATCTTGTCCATGTCGAGTTCGCGCACGATGAGCTCGTGCTTGAATGCGTCGCCGACTTCACCAACAAACTTGCCTTCTGGGTCTACGAAATAGCTCTGACCATAGAAGTCGTCGGTGCCATACTCTGCTTCGATACCAACGCGGTTGATCGCGCCGATGTAGTACATGTTTGCAACAGCCGATGCTGGTTGCTCGAGGCGCCAGATGTATTCCGACAATCCGCGGCTCGTTGCCGATGGGTTGAACACGATCTCTGCACCGTTAAGTCCGAGTGCGCGCCAGCCTTCTGGGAAGTGGCGGTCGTAACAGATGTACACACCAACTTTTCCAACTGCAGTGTCAAAGACTGGATACCCGCCGGTGCCAGGTGTGAAGTAGTACTTCTCCCAGAAACCAGGAACTTGTGGAATGTGCTGCTTGCGATATTTGCCGAGGTAACGACCGTCGGCATCGATCACTGCAGCAGTGTTGTAATACAAACCTGGCTGCACGATTTCGTACATCGGCAACACGAGCACCATGCCGAGTTCCTTGGCAAGTGCTTGAAAGCGCTTGGTGGTCGGACCATCAGGGATTGGCTCGGTGTATGAAAAATACTGTGGGTCTTGTACTTGACAAAAGTACGGACCGTAAAACAATTCTTGAAAGCACATCACTTGTGCACCTTGCTTCGCTGCTTCACGGGCTGCTGCCTCATGCTTGTCGATCATCGACTCTTTGTCGCCAGTCCAGTCGGTCTGCAACAACGCTGCTTTTACGATTCTTGCCATGGTGGCTTCTCCCCTTTGAGTTACGACCCTTATTAATGAATACCTAGGGTTTTCAGGCTAGTTGCCTATGCGCCAAACGGTAAAGCCGCAAGTGGATTAGTTGATTTATGAGGAAATAATGGCCCTGCGGGCTGGCAAAAATTTGAGCGCTAGTAATGCTCCAGCAAGCGCAACGCCTGCGCCCGTAAAGCAAGCCGAGTGGAAACCATGCATGAATGCCTCGCTCACTGCTTGACGCACTGCTTCGGCCGCCTCTGGAGTTGGAGCTCGTTCCGCAACCGCAAATCCGGCACCAGCAGATTCCTTTGCTAATGCCACTGCTTCGGCTGGCATATTGAACTTTGCAATCAACTCGCCAAGCTTTGGTCCGTACAACGACGCGAATACTGAACCGCTGATTGCAACTCCTAGTGTTCCGCCCACTTCGCGACTCACGTCGTTGACTGCAGAACCAACACCAGCTTTTTCTCGCGGTAACTCACCCATCACTGCATCAGTGGATGGCGAAGTGACGAGTGCAAGTCCGTTGGCAAGAAACAACATGCTGATGATGACTGGACCAAAGTATGCAGTTTCTGCTTCGCAGAATCCGATGATGATGAGACCGATCGCCATGTTGGTGAGACCAATTGCAACAATTCGCTTTGTTCCAAACTTCAATGCAAGTCTTGCTGCGATCGGTGCAGTGACGCCGGCACCAAGAGCGAACGGCAACGTGTGCACGCCGGAAGACAATGTGCTGTAGCCGCGCACAAATTGAAAGTACTGCGTGACCAAGAATGTGAATCCGAACAAAACGAAGAATGCAATTCCAATTGATCCAGTTGCTGCAGAGAGTCGTGCGTTACGAAAAACTCGAACATCAAGCAGTGGTTCATTCGTTGAAAGCTCTCGCTTCACGAATAAAGCAAACAAGATCACAGTGCCAGCAAACGATGCCAATGTCGAGATGCTTATCCATCCGCGATGTGGTCCTTCAATGACCGTGTACACCAGCAAACCAACCATCGCGATTGAAAGTACAAACCCAGGGAAATCGAGACGATGTGGATTCGGATCTTTTGATGTCGGGATGTACAACGCACCAAGAATGAGCGCGACAATCACGATGGGAACGTTGACGAGGAATACGGAACCCCAATAGAAGTGCTCAAGCAGGAAGCCGCCCGAGACTGGACCGAATGCAACTGCCATTCCCGAAACCGCCGACCACACACCAATAGCTTTTGCGCGTTCAATCGGATCACGAAAAACGTCGATGAGAATTGCAAGCGTTGCTGGAAAGACTGCCGCGGCTCCGATGCCCATTGCGCCGCGAGCAATGATCAACGTTGCAGTTGATGTTGCGAACGATGCCCACACCGAACACGCCATGAAAGCGACGAGTCCAACTTGCATTGCACCTTTGCGTCCAAAGCGATCCCCGAGGCCACCAAACGCCAACAACAAACACGAGAACACCAGTGCATACGAGTCAACGATCCATTGCAATCCACTCGTTGATGCACCGAGTTCGCGCGACAGTGTTGGCAGCGCAACGTTGATGATGAGGTTGTCGACAACAACCATGAACAAACTGATGCAGAGCACCAGCAAGATGATCCAGCGGCGGTCGTGAATTTTGGTGTCTGGGTGCGTATTCATACGTCACAATGTCTAGCAAATAACTAATCAGTGCTAAGTCATGGTGCAGACACATACAGTAAGTACATGAATTCAATTCGTAAATCCATAGTCGCAATTGCAATTGTTGGTTTAGTCGCTTCGTGCGGCACTGCCACCAATAATCAAGTTGCCTCGGTTGGATGCGAGCTGGGTGCACCTGTTGCCGGAGTGCTCACTATTGCTACAACAGTTGCGCCAATCACCAGCATCGTTGCCAACATTGCTGGCGGAACAAACACTGTTATTTTGGGCATCGTTCCGGAAGGAACCAACTCGCACACGTTTGAGCCAAAACCAAGTGATGCGAAAACGTTGGAGACAGCAGACATCGTTTTCATTAACGGACTCGTGCTTGAAGAACCAACAAAAGATTTGGCACTTTCCAATCTCAAAGACGGTGCAAACATTTGCGAGCTTGGCACTGAAGTCTTGCCAGAGTCCGACTATATATATGACTTCTCGTTTCCTAAAGAAGGCGGAAAGCCAAACCCGCACTTGTGGACGAACCCACCGATGGCCAAGCAGTATGCGCAACTCGTACGCGACGTGTTAGTACGACGCGATCCAGCTAATGCCACAACATATGACACCAACTTTGCCGCTTTCAACACAAAGATTGACGCGCTCGATGCAGCAATGGTGGCAGCGACTGCCACAATTCCCGATTCGCAGCGCAAACTCGTGACGTATCACGATGCGTACGCATACTTCGCCAAACATTACGGCTTCACCGTTGTCGGGGCACTGCAACCGTCATCGTTTGATGAGCCCACCCCAAAAGAGATCGGTGACTTGATTAATCAAGTCAAAACCGAAAACGTCAAGGCAATCTTTGGCAGTGAGGTTTTCCCAAGCCCCGTGCTCGAACAAATAGGTGCCGAGACCGACGTGCGGTACATAGACGTGCTTCGCGATGATGACCTCATTGGCGAGCCAGGCGATGCCGAGCACTCATGGCTCGGGCTCATGCGCTTTAACTTTGCAACCATGGTCGAAGCCCTCGGGGGTGACGCATCTGCACTGAAATCTTTGGACGTAAGCGATGTAGCCAAGGACTCTGCTGTCTACCCTCAATAGAGTTGCCATGAACCCCAAACCACTAATTGACTGCTCGCACGTTTCGTGCACGTACGGCAATGCGCCCGTAGTTGATGATGTTTATCTGCAAATCAATCGTGGTGAATTCGTAGGCATTGTCGGACCATCTGGTTCAGGTAAAACAACACTGCTGAAGGCGATCATGGGTACCCACCCAGTTGCTCACGGCTCCATAACACTGCAGCCAAACCTGACAATTGGTTACGTGCCACAAGTCGAAACTGTCGACTGGTACTTCCCTGTCACGGTTGAAGAAGTAATTGCAATGACGCGCACAAAACTAAGTTGGTGGCCACGCATCACCACTAGCGAACGCACAGCTATTAGCGACGTGCTTGGTCAACTCGGCATTGCCGATGTTGCCCACCGACATATCCGTGAACTTTCAGGCGGTCAGCAACAGCGAGTCTTTTTGGCACGAGCAATGTTTAGTCAGCCAGATGTTTTGATCATGGACGAACCAACATCTGGCGTCGATGTGCGCACACGCCACGAGATTTTGCACTTGCTTGCCGATCTGCACGAAAAGGGTTTAACAATTCTTCTGACCACTCACGACCTGAATGGTTTGGCGGCTCACTTGCCGCGCCTGGTGTGCTTCAACAAAAAAGTTATCGCAGATGGCAATCCACGCCAAGTGCTTACTCCACAAGTTCTCGAACAAACTTATGGTGCACCGATGGATGTGCTCGAACATGGTGGCATGCCGCTCGTAGTTGATCATGGTCGCGTTTCCATGCGAGGTGAGGGCAAAT
>JAIOXC010000054.1 GCA_021741795.1 Ilumatobacteraceae bacterium
TGGTGCAAGCCTCGACTACCAAGATGGTTTGCAGGACGCTGGTTTCAAGATCAACAACCCGAACGCAACTCGTTCATGTGGTTGTGGCAATAGCTTTTCCTGAAATGAGTTAGGGCTGCCTACTAGCAGCGCAAGAATTCAGTTTGCTATAAACCGAGCGTTGCGATTGCGTCACTGATTTCATCTGCATCAAACACTGCATCAAATCTCTCAACTATTTTTCCACTTGCATCAGTGATATAGATCGCTGGTTCGTATTCCATCTTGAGTGCAACCACTGCAGGTGCAACTGTTGTTGCTTTGTCATCGGTATAAATCTCGGCGTGCAGAAATGTCATTGCATCACCAATTGAGTTTTTAACTGTAACCAGCGCTTCGAGTGCGGGGGAACATGTGCCGGTGCTGCAGTGTGCTGGCGTGCCAACTAGATATGCAATCGGTTTCTTCAATGCGAGCGCTTCGTTGAGTGTGATGTTGTGAAACTCGCATGGCTCTGGTGTGCGAGTACATACTGGCTCAACACCACGATGATCGTCAAACGTTGGAGTGTCAAAGCCAGGAAGTTGTGAACCAACAAGTGGAATCAATACTTCTGTCGCAGCGAGTACTTGTACGGCTGCACCTTCTTCTGGTCCACCGTCAACTATCAAGGTGTAGATACCTGGTTTGTCGATATCGACGCGAAATGGCCAGTAGGGAATCGTGAGCCCGGTGTCGTGTCGGTCGGCCGATAATGATTCGGCAACAATCTCTTGTGTGTCGGCATTAAAAAGTTTTGCAGTCAATGTGGCAGGCAGATCGAGACCGCTATCTGTTGTGAGCAGGCCAGCTTGGTTGGCAAGCGAAAATGGAAGTCGAACATTGCCAGGAACTAATACTTGAGGAAATCGCTGGACCAATTGCAGATCAGACAATCCCAAAACAGAATCTGTAGTTGTCGAGGTTGAACCTCCAGAGCAACCCGCAAGCACTGAACTCAAACCAACAGTGCTCGTCGCGCCAATGAAACCTAGTGATCCGGTAATAAATGTGCGCCGCGAGATCATGACTCAATAGTACGATTGAACCATGGCCACAAACAAGAAAAAGACGATAAAGAAGACAGCGAAAAAAGTCGCAAAGAAGTCAGCAAAAAAAGTCGCAAAGAAGTCAGCAAAGAAAGCTGCCAAAAAACCGGTAGCAAAATCTGGCGCTCCACTTGGTCCATATACGCCAGTAGTTCGAGCCGGTGACTGGGTAATTGTTTCTGGTCAACTCGGTGTAGTTGATGGCAAGATCGTCAAGGGCGGCGTTGCCGCTCAAACAGCACAAGCAATTGTCAACCTTAAGTCGCAACTCGCGAGCGCCGGTGTGACGATCAATGACGTCAAAAAGACGCTGTGCTTCTTGACAGACATGGATACGTTCGGCACCTTCAACACCGCATACGTAGAGGGTTTTGTCACTAGTCGCCCTGCTCGCAGCACCATTGGTGTTGCGTCATTGCCATTTGGTGGAGCAGTTGAGATTGAAGCCTGGGCTTTCAAGCCACTACGGTAATTGACATGCCTGGCGTAATCATCATCATTCTTGCGTTGCTCTCGTTTCCAATTGTTGTGGGGCTTTCCACAGCAGGAATCGCAGCGTTACTTGGTTTTTTTCTGCAGCGCGACGGAGATATTCGTAATGCTGGCAGCGAACTTGTTGAGTTAAACAACTGAACTCAACAGCTGATCTCGTTGTTCGCAACGCAACACTCGTTGCAACCGTAGATAACGCTCGAAGAGAAATACCTGGCGGTTGGGTTGCAATTACCAACGGTATAATTTCTGGTGTCGGGGCTGCAGGTTCTGAGCCGCGAGCAACTCGTGTTATCGATGCAACTGACTGCCTCGTTACACCCGGGCTAGTCAATACGCATCACCACATGTATCAAAACCTCACGCGGGCATTTCCACCGATGACAAATGCTGCCTTGTTTGGCTGGTTGCAGACGCTGTATCCACTGTGGAGCACGCTTGACGAAGAGGCCGCCAATGTTTCGGCGTGGGTAGGTCTTGCAGAGTTGGCGCTGTCAGGTTGCACAACTTCGACTGACCACTTATATGTGCATCCCGCAGGTGGTGGCGACTTATTGTCCGCCGAGATTTCGGCTGCAAAAGATTTGGGGATGCGCTTTCATCCAACACGTGGCTCAATGTCGTTGTCGCAAAAAGATGGCGGTTTGCCACCAGACAATGTGGTGCAGGATCATGACGTGATTTTGGCTGAGTCGCAACGCTCGGTGGAGCAACACCATGATGCATCGCACGGTGCGATGGTGCGCATTGCGCTCGCACCATGCTCACCATTCAGCGTGACCAAGCAACTAATGACAGAGTCCGCTCAACTTGCCGAAAAACTTGATGTGCGCTTGCATACACACTTTGCCGAAAACTCTGAAGATGATGCATTTTCAATCGCAACATTTGGTTGTCGACCAACCCAGTATTTGGAAGATGTGGGTTGGTGCACCGATCGTGCGTGGGTTGCACATTGCGTGATGCCGAACCATGACGAAATTCGGCAGTTGGGCAAAGCAAAGATTGGTGTTGCGCATTGCCCAAGTAGCAACATGATTTTGTCGTCAGGCATTGCGCCAGTTGTTGACTTGCGTGCAGCAGGCGTGCACGTTGGGCTTGGTGTTGACGGTTCGTCGTCTGCAGACTCAGCATCAATGTGGCTCGAGGCCAGACAAGCAATGCTGTTGGCAAAGTTGCGCAATGGAGCAGCAGCCGGCACAGCACGTATGTCGCTTGAAATTGCAACGCGTGGAGGTGCAGGTTGCCTTGGTCGTGTTGGTGAAATTGGTGAAATCAGTGTGGGTGCAGTTGGCGATCTTGCAATTTGGTCACTCACCGGTGTTGCATTTGCTGGTGCTGTTGCAGACCCAATCGAAGCATGGTTGCGTTGTGGTCCAACTGGCGCCAAACACACCATCGTGCAGGGCAAGTTAGTTGTAGACAACGGCCAACTTGTAAGCAACAAAGTTGACTCAATGCTGGCGCTTCATCGCACAGTTGCCATGCGCATGCAACGCATCGCTGATTGATTCTTCATGCTGCAACATTTCGCTGTCGCGTTTAGTGCAATCTTTCTTGCCGAATTACCTGACAAGACGATGTTTGCAACGCTGTTGTTGTCTACACACTTTCATCGCCGCTTACCGGTGTGGGGCGGTGTCACACTCGGTTACGCAGTGCATGTATTGCTTTCAGTGATTTTTGGTACTGCATTGAGCCAACTTCCCAAAACTCCGATCCATGTTTTAGTTGGAATGTTGTTTTTGATCGGGGGAGTAATGACATGGCGCGCAGATTCGTCTGCTGATCATGATGAAACCTCGAAGTGGTCGGCATCGATGTCTAATGCGCGTGTGGTGTGGACGGCAGCATCCGTGATTTTGGTTGCGGAGTTTGGCGATCTCACACAATTGGCAACTGCAGGCTTTGCAGCAAGGTTTAATGATCCCGTCGCCGTTGGCATCGGCTCAATCGTGGCGCTCTCGAGCGTGTCAGGGCTTGCCGTGTTGGCAGGTGGCTGGTTACAAAAGAAAGTGCCTCTGAACAAAATTCAGCGAGCAGCCGCAGTGTTGTTTGCTTCGATTGGAATTGTGACGCTTGTGAGCGCGGCGGTCTAAGCAGACCACTTAGATTGTCCGAAGCGATATCCAACGCTGCGCACAGTCTGAATCAAGTTGGCGTGTTCTTCGCCAAGTTTTGCGCGCAAGCGACGAATGTGTACGTCTACAGTGCGTGCTCCACCGAAATACTCATAGCCCCAAACTCGCGACAACAATGTTTCGCGCGAAAATACTTTTCCAGGGTTTTGTGCCAAAAACTTGAGCAACTCGTATTCCATGTAGGTCAAGTCGAGAGGTTGACCACCAAATGATGCTTGGTATGTCTCGAGGTTGAGAATCAGGCCGCTGTATTCGACAAGCGATTCGCGGGTGCCACGAATTTCGGTAAAGAACATGTGGCGCAGGCGCGACTCGAGTTCGCGTGGGTGAAACGGTGACAAGCAGAAGTCGTCAAACAAATCGTCGCGCATTTCGAGGTCGGCAAGTTGTGAGCCGTTGACGAGCACAAGCACATGTCCGACGGGGTTGTCGTTTTTTCGCAGCGAGCGACAAAGAGCCCAACCGCCCTCTGGGTCTTCATCGCACATCACCACAGCACCGGCCCAGCCTTCGACTGGCTCGCTCTTTGCGGCATCATCGGCCGATGAAACAGCCTTCCAGCGGTATCCGGCCAAGTCGAGTGTGCGCGCCAAGTCAATAGATGGTGGGTTTGGAAACACGGCGATCATCTGACCGACAACATTTTCGTTTGCAGAGGTGCGCGTGTTCACAGCGAGCGCAGGTAGCGACCAAGTTCGTATTGGCTGATGTGAGTCTTATATGTGCGCCACTCTGCACGCTTGTTGCGCAAGAACCACTCAAAGATGTGATCGCCAAGTGCGTCTGCAACCAGGCTCGAGTTTTCCATGACATGCAATGCTTCGTTGAGAGACTGCGGCAATTGATGGATGCTCATTTTTTCGAGTACGTCGTTGTCCATTTCAAACAAGTTGGCGTCTGCCTCGACCGGCAATTCGTAACCCTCTTGAATGCCACGCAAACCTGCAGCCAAGATGACAGAGAAAGCGAGGTATGGGTTGCACGCTGGATCTGGTGAGCGGTATTCGATGCGCGTTGCAGAGTCGCTATTGCGCTTTGCGATTGGTACGCGAATCAAGCCACTGCGGTTGTTGCGTGCCCACGAAATATGCACCGGTGCTTCAAAACCAGGAACAAGTCGCTTATAGGAGTTGACCGTTTGGTTGGTGACCGCAGTAATTTCAGCAGCATGGCGAAGCAAGCCGGCCATAAAGCATTTTGCAGTCTCGGACAAGTTGTATGCATCGTTTTCATCGTAAAACGCATTTTGTTCGCCCTTAAACAACGAAAGATGCAAGTGCATTCCGGAGCCCTGGATGTTTTCGAGAGGCTTTGGCATAAATGTGGCGTGCACATTGTGTAGCGCCGCAATTTCCTTGACCACAAAACGAAATGTCATCACGCTGTCGGCCATTGTGAGTGCGTCGGTGTGTCGCAAATCGATTTCGTGTTGACTTGGTGCATCTTCGTGGAAGCTGTACTCGACAGGGATGCTCATGGTCTCGAGCGTGCGAATAGTTTCTTTGCGCAGCGAGCTTGGAATATCGGTTGAAGTGAGATCGAAAAAACCACCTTCGTCGAGCAAGACTGGCGTGTTCGTGCTATCTGGAGGAGCGAGGTAGAAATATTCGATATCGGGGGCAACGTAGAACGAATATCCCTTGTCGCGAGCAAGACCAAGATTGCGCTTCAGAACTTGTCGTGGGTCGCCATCAAACGGTGTGCCGTCCAACTTGGCGATGTCACAAAACACTCGAGCCTCTGCGCCTTTTGCATCGGCCCATGGAAGCACTTCAAACGTGTTGGCATCGGGGAGTGCGAGCACATCACTTTCTTGCACTCTGCTGTAACCATCGATTGATGATCCGTCAAACGACATTCCGTCGTTGAGAGCATTTTCCATTTCAGCAGGGCTGATTGCAAACGACTTGAGGTTGCCGAGCACGTCGGTAAACCACAGTCTCACGAGGCGGATGCCGCGCTCTTCTACGGTTCGAAGGACGTAATCCTTTTGCTGATCGTGCATGGAAGTCACCTCAACAGTCTGCCGTGAGAAGTAATCAACAGCACCGAGGACCGGATCCTCGGTGCTGTTGAAATCTGAATAACTACTACTGCTACTACTCCTACTTTTTAGATCCTTTAGCGCCTTTGGACTTCTTTGACGCTGGCTTGGTCGATTTCGCTACTGCCTTCTTGGCTGCTGGGGCTTTGGCGGCACCGCAAACAGTTTCGAGAATCAGACGCGTTACCACGTATGGGTCGACGTTGGCATTCGGACGACGATCTTCTGCGTAGCCCTTCTTGTCGCGAGCAACTTGCCAAGGAATACGCACTGATGCTCCGCGATTGGAAACACCGTACGTGAACTTGTTGTATGGCGCTGTTTCGTGCTTGCCGGTGAGTCGGCTCTCGATGTCATGGCCATAGTTGTTTACGTGCTCCATTACTTTGGTGCCGAGTGCTTTGCAAGCGGCTTCAATTGCCGAGTAGTCCTTGCGCATTGCCTTGGTCGAGAAGTTGGTGTGCGCGCCTGCGCCATTCCAGTCTCCCTTTTGTGGCTTGGCTGCATACGAGATCACTACGTCGTAATCTTCTGCAATTCGATCAAGCAACCAACGAGCAACATACATGTGATCGCTGACCGTCAGTGCGCTTGCCGCACCAATCTGAAACTCCCACTGACCTGGCATTACTTCAGCGTTTGTTCCCTCGATCATTAATCCAGCATCCAAGCAAGCTTGCGTGTGCTCTTCGATAATTGGGCGACCAATTACTCGACCTGCACCAACGCCGCAGTAGTAAGGACCTTGTGGTCCTGGCTCACCAGTTGTTTCTGGAAAACCAAGTGGTCGACCATTCATACGCATCATCGTGTATTCCTGCTCGATGCCGTAGATCATTCCATGGCTTGCATACTTCGATGCAGCTGCTGCACATGTTGCACGTGTGTTAGTTGGGTGTGGCTTGCCAGTTGTTGCAACCAACACTTCACACAGCACCAAAATGTTGTTGCCGCCGCGCAATGGGTCTGGGCATGTGAACACTGGGCTCAACACGCAGTCAGATGCGTCACCAGTTGCTTGCTCGGTTGACGAACCATCGAAGCCCCAGATTGGTGGAACTTTGACGCCGTTCTTGATGATCTTTGTTTTTGATCGAAGCATCGGTGTTGGTTGATGTCCGTCGATCCAGATGTATTCCGCCTGATATGGCATTGCTTGTCCTTCCGGTTGGGAGAGCGAAATTGCAATTTCCGCTCTCAGGTACGCATCTAGTCTCGCAAACCACCGTTTCTATCCCGTTGCCCAATTGTGAACGGCGTGTGAAGATACGCCAGTCGGTCCACGCCTCTAGCCTGAAGACCGTGGCTGCTCCGTTCCTCACTCACGCAACTCTGCGCATCGGGATGGCTCAGATCAACCCTGTCGTTGGCGACATTGCATCAAATGCCACAAGGGTTTCACGTACTTATGCAGACGCTCTCGAGCGTGGCTGCGAGGTGCTGGCGTTTCCCGAACTGGTTCTCACTGGCTATCCGCCAGAGGATTTGGTGCTCAAGAGCGGTTTCGTGACAGACAACATTGCTGCACTGCAGGCATTTGCTGCCACCACCACAACGTGTGTGGCCGTGGTCGGATTTGTGGACAGAGTTGGAGACGAATTGTTTAACGCTGCCGCAATTTGCACACAAGGTCGCGTGCAGGGTGTGTATCACAAACAACTGTTACCGAACTACAGCGTCTTTGATGAGCAGCGGTACTTTTCTGCTGGAAATGATTTTTCGTTGTTTCGAGTTAATGGTGCGTTGATGGGCGTAACGATTTGTGAAGACATATGGGATCCAGACGGACCAGTGGCGACACAAGCACGAGCTGGTGCAGTGTTGAACATCAACATCAATGGCTCGCCATTTCATCGAGGCAAGAGCGGCGAGCGCCAACAAATGGTGAGTGAACGTGCGCGTGACAATAAATGCGTGATTGCCTATGTCAATCAGGTGTGTGGTCAAGACGAATTGGTTTTTGATGGCGGATCAATGTTGTTTGATGCAAGTGGAACATTGTTGGCAAAGTCTGCGCAATTTGTTGAAGAAATCCAGTTCGTTGACGTTGTCGTGCCACGCACCGCCGGAGATCCGAACGCAGAGGTACAAGAATTGTTGCCGGTTGTGGCGCCGCGAGAAGTTGCATTGATGGGCACTATCGCTGCAACAACGAACGACATTGAGCAGATCTATGGAGCTCTCGTATTGGGCACGCGCGACTACGTACGCAAAAATGGATTTACCGATGTCGTGATCGGATTGTCTGGCGGAATTGACTCTGCACTAGTTGCTGCGATTGCGGTGGATGCGCTTGGTGCAGAGCATGTGCACGGTGTGTCGATGCCATCTCGTTACTCGAGTGAGGGTTCGCGCACTGATGCTGCGACGCTCGCACAAAACCTGGGTATCGATATGCAAACAATTTCGATCGAGCCGGCATTTGAGGCGTATTTGCAGATGACCGCCGCAAGTTTCGCTGGTCGACCACAAGACCTGACAGAAGAGAACTTGCAAAGCAGGGTGCGCGGCACCACGCTGATGGCGTTGTCAAACAAATTTGGGTGGATGGTGCTGACCACCGGAAACAAGAGCGAACTTGCAGTGGGCTATTTCACTCTGTATGGCGACTCGGTTGGTGGATACGCCGTAATTAAGGACTTGCTGAAGACCAGCGTGTACGAATTGTGTCGTTATATAAATAGCAAACATGCGCGCGAAGTAATCCCTGAAGTCGTGATCACGAAGCCTCCGTCCGCCGAACTTCGCCCAGATCAGCGTGACGATCAATCGTTGCCGCCATACGAAGTGCTTGACGCAATTCTTGAAATGTATGTAGAGCAAGACCGCACTGCTGCTGAAATTATTGCGCTTGGTCACGACGAAGCACTTGTGCGTCGTATCAGCAGGCTTGTTGACTTGAGTGAATACAAACGACGACAGGGCCCACCTGGTGTGCGGGTAACTCTGAAAGCATTTGGTAAAGATCGACGTCTGCCGATCACTAACGCCTATCGGGGCTAGTGCGTTTCACCCAATTTTTTGTAGGCAAGGATTGAGAGCGCGGCAAGAACGCCGAAGCCTGAACCGATGAGTGCGGGTACGTCAACTCCATATTTTTCGTATGCGCGCGTGCCGACAATGGCGATGATTGCACGACCGAGCGTGCCGGCGCCGAGCACCCAACCCAAACCCATACCAGGGCTATTTGGCACAAGTTGAGTTGCAATGGGCAACAAACTCACTACTGCAAATTCAAATCCGAGGTAATACACACCGACAGCGATGAGACCAAGAACGATGTTGGTCGATGCAACTGCGAGCAAGATGCCAGCAGGCACGATGAGAAGTGCGCCGCCCGCGATCGAGCGTTC
>JAIOXC010000055.1 GCA_021741795.1 Ilumatobacteraceae bacterium
GAACCAGCGACTAAAGGCGATCTACGCAATCATGCAATTCGTATGGATTCACGATTTGGGAAAATAGATGTGAGATTCGACAAAATGGATGCACGACTAGACAAGATTGATGGACGCTTCGACATTCTGGAGAACAAGATTGTTTCCAGATTCACGAAACAGGACTCGGACCTAAAAGAATACGTCAACAAGATGGGATGGAAGTTTGCTGGCCTCACCATCAGCACAACGCTCGTGTCAATGATCGGAATCCTGAGCGTGCTTGCGGCCTGGATTAAATAGCAACGTCTATTTCCAAGAATGGCTTAACGCCAAGGGTTGTTGCTCGGTGCATCACCCGACGATACGGACCTCAACCAGATCTGCCGGCAATCATGACACTTAACCTTGCTGCACTTGGACTCGTTGTTTCGATCTTGAAATAGTTGATTACGAAGTGGGATACGATTCAAGAATCATGAGCGAATCACCGGTGCACTTCATCGCCCACTTCACCATTAACGATGCCGACAAGTACCGCGTATACGAAAAAGGATTTTTCCCTATTCTCAAGGCTCATAACGGCACATTCCTTACTTATGACGACAACGTGGCGGTGCTCGAAGGCGCACCCGAAGCAGGTCGAACAGTCGTCATTCAGTTTGAATCCGAAGCAGCATGCATGACGTGGTGGAACTCACCCGAATATCGCGAGCTTGCGACCCATCGACATGCCGGCACCACTACGCACTCCATATCAATTGTGCATGCAATCAAGAGGTAAGCCTTGACTTCAAGCATCGAACCACGCCGAGCAACGTTCCGTTCGTTTGCTGAGTCGACAAGAGAAGATTGGGACGACTTAACCGAGCAATACAAAGTTGTGCAAGGCCGTGTTGCCAGCCAAGTAGTTGAGCAACTCGAAAAGTTACGAGGCGAGTTTTTGGGTTACCCCGTCGACCGACTTGAACACAGTTTGCAGACTGCTACCCGAGCAGAGCGAGATGGCCGCGATGAGGAATACGTTGTTTGCGCATTGGTCCACGACATTGGCGACAGCTTGGCCCCCGATAATCACGAAGCAATCGCTGCAGCAGTGCTGAAACCATTTGTTTCACCAGCTAATTATTGGATGGTTGCTCATCATGGAATCTTTCAGGGCTACTACTTCTGGCATCACATTGGACTCAACAAGAATGCTCGTGACGAATACCGAGATCACGAGCACTACGCACTCACCGAAGAGTTTTGTGCCAAATACGATCAGGTGTCATTTGATGTGGACTACAAGTCAGAACCACTCGAGCACTTCGCGCCGTTACTGCACAAGTTTTTTGCGCTTCGCTGAACTAATTGCTTACGTGCAACTCACGTATCACGGCGAGAAGTAAATCAGGTAAGTCTTGGGCGATGAGCCCAACGCTAAACTTTCTTGCAGCCTCAGCATGAATCCAGGTTGCAGCTGCTGCAGCATCAAACAATGGCATTCCTTGAGCAATCAGACTGACGATGATCCCCGCTAGGACATCTCCCGTACCAGCAGTTGACAGCGAAGCCGGTGCGTTGGTATTAATAATGGGTGATCCCTCCGTTGACGCGATAATCGTTGACGAGCCCTTTAACACGACAGTGGAATGCGAAATATGTGCGGCTTGCTGGGCACGTTCTACTTTTGGACCATCCAAGTTGAACAACCGAGAAAATTCGCCTTCGTGAGGCGTGATAATGCAAGGACCAATAATGGATCCAAATAGTTCCTCTGGATCATTCGAAAAACTCGTGAGAGCGTCTGCATCTAGGACGATAGGTACGCCACATTGCAATGCTTCGAGAACTCGACTGCGCGTGAGATCTGACACACCAAGACCCGGACCGAGCAGAATTGCCGAAATTTTGCGCTGCCTGACGATGTCAATGAGCGGATCTGTCTCGAGAAGTGGGAGAACAATGGCGTATTCCATTGCGGATACATACGCATTGACTCCATGTGGTGGCACTGCAACGGTGACCATTCCACTTCCCACTCGCATTGCGGCTCGTGCAGCAAGTCGAGCAGCACCAGCCATTGGATATCCACCGATAATCAAGACATGTCCACGCGAATACTTGTGTGACTCTGTTGTGAGATAGGGCAACCTACCAATCCACAGTGAAGAGGAATTAATTATCGTGTCCAGAGACTTGACTGTAGTCACTTGTGGTACTTCAGAGACAACTGTGTCGTAGAATTTAACTGCAAACAGAAACGAGTTGAGATATGAACACCGTTCGCAAGATAGTTGTCGGAATAGATGGTTCGCAAAGTTCGATCAATGCACTGACATGGGCTCTTCATGAAGCCAAGAGGCATAGTGCGGCTGTGCATGTTGTACATGTCTGGAGCCTTCCACTAGCTGTCGATCCAATGGGTGGAGTTATTTTTTCACCAGTCGAAGAATTCCGATCGGCAGCCGAAGGAGTATTGAAGCGCACATTAGAGACCGTGAAAAGTCTTGCGGGTGACACACAAATTACATCGGCTGTCGAGTATGGAAGTGCTTCCCAACATTTACTTGACGCTGCAAGTACCGCAGACATGGTTGTCATTGGACGCCGCGGACACGGTGGATTTCTTGGACTGCTGATTGGATCGGTCGCAGAGCAGATTGCGCACCATGCCAAGTGCCCAGCAGTAATTGTGCCGCTCTGACAAGAGGACAATTATGAACATCACAGGAAAACTTATAGTTGCAGCGATCACCCACGATGAGACGCGTATTTGGGCCACCGATGCACATCGCGGTGACAAACCAGAAATTGTGGCTCGACCAAGTTTGGAACACGTGCATCATCATGTGCGACAAGCACAGGCGAATCACGGTCACGAATCAAATCGATTTGAAATGCCTTACCTTGAAGGAATCGCAACTGCCGTCGCTCCGGCCGGACAGATCCTTCTTGTCGGTCATGGCAAAGGGAAATCGAATTCAATGCTGAAGGTCATTCAATTTCTTGAGCGACATCATCCAAAAACTGCGGAGAAGGTTGTTGCTGCGCTCGATATCAATGTTCCTGCACTCACTGAGCCGCAGATCTTGGCCGCCGCACGGGAATGGTTTGAAGACCACAAAAACGGTTAGTCCCGTTAGTTGTCAATCAATACCTTCCTTGGAACCACTGCTGTTTCGCTCACCGAGATAGCTGCACGAATTCGTTTCTCAGCAATGGAAGCTGCGTCTTCAGTTGCGGCGTGTACTTGGGCAATCACTGTTGAAGGCTCCACCTTGTCACCGACACTGGGTAATTGATTCACACCTACGCTCCAGTTAATGGGAGCTCCTGGCTGAGTGCGACCACCGCCCAACACCACGACAGTCATTCCAATCTCTTTTGCCCTCACACCACTCACCCATCCTGATACATCGGCCGTCACATTGCGCACGACGGAGGCTTTAACCAAATAATTTGCAGATGACTCCACAAAGTCTGCTGGACCACCGAGCGCAGTAACCATTTGCGCAAACTTCTCGAGTGCCAGCCCGGATGAAAGTGATTTTTCTAGTGCCATCACCGCCGATTGAGCATCGGATGCCAGACCTGAGTCGACAAGCACCATTGCTCCAAGTGCAATTACAACTTGATGCATACGGTCTTCTCGGGTCCCCTGCAAATAATTCAGCGCATATTGCACTTCGAGTGCATTTCCAGCTGCGCTTCCCAGTGGCTGATCCATATCCGTGACTAGTGAATGACACTTGACTCCCGCACCCTGGGCCACATCGGTAATCGTTTTGGCCAACTCACATGCGTCTTCGAGATTGGACATGAATGCGCCGCCACCCGTTGTCACGTTCATCGCTAAAACATTGGTGCCGCTTGCTAGTTTCTTCGACAAAATTGACGAGCAAATAAGTGGAATGCTCTCGACCGTTCCTGTGACATCTCGGATTGAGTAAAGGCGTCGATCAGCTGGTGCGAGATCGTTTGTTTGCCCGATAATTGCGCAACCAACCGTGCGCACAATCTCATGAAAACGATCATCGGTTGGAGAAGTGATGTATCCAGGTATCGATTCCATTTTGTCGGTTGTGCCACCAGTGTGACCGAGCCCGCGACCTGAAATCATTGGTACAAACGCCCCACACGCCGCAAGCATCGGTGCGAGCATGAGACTGACTGTGTCGCCAACGCCGCCTGTTGAATGTTTATCGACTACTGGCCCATCAAGATTCCACGAAATATTGGTCCCGCTACGTCGCATCGCATCGGTCAACAACACCGTTTCGTCGATATTCATCCCCCGAATACGCACTGCCATCGCAAAGGCTCCAACTTGTGCATCACTTAATGAATTATCAGTGATACCAGACACCAGATCTTCGATCATCTGTCGATCTAGCGCACCTCCATCCCGCTTAATCGCGATCATTTCGGCGGCGGTGAGATGGTTCATATGGAATGAATTCTGTTACGTGTTGTCTGTCGAGCTTTCTTGCTCGGCAATCTGCTTGTGTACTTCGACCATGTCGACTTCACGAATCGATGTGATTAATTGCTCCAACGATGCTGCCGGCAAGGCGCCTGGTTGAGAAAAAAGCAATACCCCATCACGAAACGCCATGATGGTCGGAATGCTCTGAATACCAAGTGAGCCACCCAATTGCTGTTCGGCTTCGGTGTCAACCTTGGCAAATCGGATGTCGGGATGTGCATCGGAAGCTTTCTCAAAAATAGGGCCAAACATCTTGCATGGGCCACACCACTCTGCCCAAAAGTCCACGAACGTAATTCCATCACTCATTACCGCTTCTTCAAAAGTGTCGAGCGTTAAATTGATGGTCGTCATTTTTTCTCCATTTTTGTTTTCTCTATTAAACAATACCCATTAGTCCTGGTGACAAACGTGGTGCTTCTCAGTGTTATCTGCCACGCAAGGATTTAAAGAAACCTGGCTTCCTCGCAACACTTAATACGTTTCTTTCTCGGCATTGACAACGTTTGTCCTTGGATAGATGTCCGAGCACTTCTTCGATGTGGGCACCGCATCCCGCCCAGTCAGCTTTACCGCACTTTTTGCATGTTGTTTGTCTGCACATACCCCCTAGGGTATCAGTAATCGCAGGTCAATGCAATTCTGACTTAATCCTCAGACAACCCAGGTGTTGCCCGCAGGCCCGCAATCAATTCCTGAAGCTCGGCGCTAGTTAATTTCGCTTCTGGGTGCCGTCCGAAACGTGTGTAGTAAGCAGGCGGCATTGAGCCCTCTTCAATTACTTCAATCGTTTCATCAGCGCCACGTTGACGGCTGTCGAATTCTGAGTAATTCACCTTTTCTCGACCTTCAGCGACATGTGCCTCAACCACCCATGAAATGGGTGCGACACTTGCGTACGCAGGGTATTCCACTTCATTGGAATGGCAACCAAAACATGCACGCACCATGAGCTCACGAGTGCGCGGTGTAGCCCACTCTGGTTCGCCAGTAATCGGTGGGTTCGAATGAGCACGACCATATGGAATTGCCTGGATGGTGACCATGGTGCCAAGAGTTGCCGCAAAAATAACCGTAAGTAAGTGCGCATTGGTGAGCTTGGACACTGTGGATGTACTTGATCGTTGCGCTCGCACGATGTACCACAGAGTTGGTAAAGCAACTAAGCCAATAATGACAACAAAGCCAAATGGAGGCATGCCAATCAGCACGCTGATTCCAATGAAAGCAAGCACCATAACGCCGACAACAACTGCGGTGAGTTTCACTGTCTTCACCAGGCTCCACAACCAGTTGATAAATGTGCGAATAAGACTGATTACTTGTGAAATCCTCATAGTTTCACCATATGTGCACGAAATAGAGATGCACGTCAATATTCATCCAAGATTTGTCCAATTTCATTCGGGTGTGACGTACGCCGCGGTGATTCCGCCATCGATGATCAGTGATTGACCAGTCATCCACGATGATTCATCGGATGCGAGAAATAATGCCCCATGAGCGATCTCTGTTGGTTCACCAAAGCGACCCATTGGAATGTGCACGAGACGACGATTACGTTTTGCATCATCGCTCAGAAACGCCGCCAATAATGGTGTCATCACGGGGCCGGGACACAGTGCGTTGGCGCGAATGCCCTTGCGCGCATAGATAACCGCGATCTCTCGAGTCATTGCCAAGACTGCACCTTTAGATGCGGTGTAGGCAACTTGTGGAGTAGCAGCACCCATGTGAGCAACAAACGATGCGACGTTAATAATCGAACCTTTACCCTGCTCGAGCATGGTTGGAATGGCGTACTTGCAGCCGAGCAAAACACCTTTGACATTGATGTCCATCGTGCGCTGATAGGTATCGACAGAAGTCGACACGGGGTCATCATCGTCGCCGATCATCACGCCCGCATTGTTGTAAAGCACATCTACTGAGCCAAAATTCTTGATCGCAAAATCAATCGTGTGTTTCCATGACTCTTCATTGGTGACGTCGCACTGAACGAACGCAGCCTGTCCACCAAGGCGATTGATTTCGTCAGCGGTTTCATTGCCATCGACTACGTCTGCCACAACGACTCGAGATCCCTCTTGAGCAAACATTTGTGCTGCCACGCGACCAAGCCCACTTGCCGCACCAGTAATAATCGTTGTCTTACCTTGCAAGCGAGCCATGTGGTTCTCCTTCGTTTCTACGAGCGTTCAAAATAACGAGTCAGTTCCCAGTCGGTGACATGACGATTGAAAGCAGCCCATTCAGCCTTGGCGTGCGAAAGAATATGGCCGTGTACGGCTGGTCCAAAGCATTCCAGGGCAATCGAACTGTTCTCCCAGCATTGGATTGCCTCAAGCAGCGTGCTTGGAATGCGCGGCACATTGGTTGCTTCATAACCGTTGCCCTCGAAGGCGGGTTCAAGCGCGATCTTGTGTCGGATGCCGTACATTCCACCGGCGAGCGTGCCAGCGAACGCGAGATAACTGTTGGCGTCTGATCCCGGAGTGCGGCATTCAACACGGGCGCCTGCGCCATGACCGACAACTCTCATTCCGAGTGTGCGATTGTCTGATCCCCATGCGATTGCAGTTGGTGCCCACGAACCAGGTTGGAAACGGCGATAGCTATTGACAGTTGGAGCCCACAACAAACTGAAGTCGCGAGCCGTTGCCAACAAGCCGGCCAAATAATGCTGAAAAAGTTCTGGCATCGCGTTCGACGTACTGCTGCTAGCAAATGCAGGTGTTCCGTCTTGCGTCCACAGGCTTGAATGCACGTGACACGACGAACCCGTCTCAGAAGCATTCCACTTTGCCATAAAGCTCACCGAGCGACCGTGTGACGCAGCGATCTCTTTTGCCGCCGACTTGTAGATCAGATTGCGGTCTGCCATCTCGAGTGCCGCGGCATATCGCAAGTTCACTTCGTGTTGACCGCGACCAGCCTCACCCTTTGAGCACTCAACCGGTATTCCACACTCATCCAAGTTTCGCCTGATATCACCAATGACATATTCATCAAATGTGGTTTGCACAATTTGATAGTCCTGCATCCACGGAGAATGGGGACTCAGCCCGCGATACTCTTTTTCAAAAGCTTCGCGATATGACTCGTGAAACAAATAGAACTCGATTTCGCTCCCGATCATCGGCACAAAACCCGCTTGTTGCACAACTAGAACTTGATCACGCAAAATCTGACGTGGTGAAACCGCTACTCGACTATTGGTGCGAGGATCACTTAAATCGCACAGAATAAGAACGGTGTTCTTTTGCCACGGCAACACTCGGATCGTGTCCCAATCGGGCATGGCAACCATGTCGCCATAGCCCTGGTCATAACTGGCAAATGCAAAACCAGGTAGAGCAGTGTCATCCATATCGGTAGCAATGAGATAGTTGCAATTTTCCGTACCGTGATCGGCCACGTCTTGCAAAAAGAACCAACCCGTCATGCGCTTGCCAACCATGCGGCCCTGCATGTCGGGAAAAGCCATGATCACTGTGTCAATCACACCCGAATTAATCGCTACGGCTAGTTCGTCACGAGTCATAGGACGATGCGCCATATAAGAGAGTGTAGGCAGGGGATTTTGGCTCATAGTGTGGCGAGGTGACTTTGCAACATCTTGTCTCCCCTGTTGATGGATCGACCCTTGCCAGCCGCGAATTGGCGACTCCTCCCCAGATCGAGGCCGTTCTGCAAAGGGCTGCCGACTCTCAAAAAATCTGGCGCACCACACCGATAGCCGAGCGTGCCGCAGTAATCGAGCGCATGGTGCAAGTGATGGAACGAGATGCCCTGCAAATTGCCACCGAACTGACGTGGCAAATGGGCAGACCTGTGCGCTACACGCCAAACGAAATACTGCGGGGGTTTCAAGAACGCGCGCGCCACATGTCTTCAATTGCTGCCAGCAACTTGAATGACATTGCAACGCCTCACGTAGATGGTTTTACAAAATGGATTCGACGCGAGCCACTTGGCACCGTGCTCGTGGTTGCACCGTGGAACTACCCATATCTCACTGCAGTGAATTCAATCGTTCCTGCCCTGTTGGCCGGCAACACCGTGGTGCTCAAGCACGCCAGCCAAACAATGTTGTGCGCAGAGCGATTGCAAGCAGCGTTCGATGCCGCTGGTCTGCCCGCAGGCGTATTCCAACATGTTCATGCAAGCCACTCGTCGGTTGACTCAATGATCAAAGATTCGCGCATCAACTTTGTGGTGTTTACCGGTTCGGTAGATGGCGGTGCAAGCATGGAGCGCTCTGCTGCCGGAAGATTTATTGGAGTCGCAACCGAGTTGGGTGGAAAAGACCCTTCGTATGTGCGTGCCGACGCCGACGTGAATTATGCAATTGGCGAAAATGTAGATGGTGCATTTTTCAATAGCGGTCAATCATGCTGTGCGATTGAACGCATCTATGTACACGAGCACGTGTACGACAACTTTGTTGAGGGTTTTGTTGATGCAACCCGTCAATATGTGCTCGGAAACCCACTGCAAAACGACATCACGATCGGTCCAATGGTCAACACCCCAGCCGCGGAGTTCGTGCGCAATCAGATTGCTAACGCACTTGGCGCAGGTGCCCGTGCACTTGTGACCGAGCGTGATTTCGCTGCATCTCAACCAGCGA
>JAIOXC010000056.1 GCA_021741795.1 Ilumatobacteraceae bacterium
CTGTGCCGACAACTGTGCCGACAACTGTGCCGACAACTGTGCCGACAACTGTGCCGACAACTGTGCCGACAACTGTGCCGACAACTGTGCCGACAACTGTGCCGACAACTGTGCCGACAACTGTGCCGACAACTGTTACTCCAACGAATACGTCCTTGGATGTGCTGCCGGGTAGCGGTGGTATCGCAGTTCCGCCAGGTAGTGGTGTAGCTGTCGTTAATGGCAAAGTCATCGAATTGATCGTGACCGTGGCACAAGATGGTTCTGGGGTTGTTGAGTTTCCTGGCGAATTTGTCGTGCAGATCATTCCGAGAGATGCTGATGGATCAGTCATTCCGCCAAATGAGAGCAATGCGATTCGTGCGTATCAGGGAAGAATCATTGAGATTGGTGGAGAGGGTTTTGCACCAAACACTGAAGTTGAGGTGTGGGTCAATTCCGAGCCAGTGTTACTCGGAACGGCAATCACTGATCAAGCTGGAAGTTTTTCGAAAGTATTCGATTTACCGGTTGGATTAGCTCCAGGCCTGCACACACTCACATTGGGCGGCACTACGAAAAATGGTCAAGTAGTGAAGGCTTCCATTGCGCTTCTCGTCGAGCAAACACCATCTGTGGCTACTAACTCTGACTCCGCTACATCTGAAGCCACCACATCTGACGCTGCGCCGTTTGACCCGAAGTCGGAACCAAAGGGCGTTGTCGACTTGGTGGCCAATCTTGTAGCGCTTCTCGCTCTTGCATCATTGGGTGGTGGCGCTAGTGGGAATGCAGGTCGACGCGAAGACGACGAACCTAGCGATGATGACGATCGTGGTTCTGGCGATGTTTCGGATGTTGCCGTCAAGCATCACAAAACGGACATAGCTGGTGAAGACGTACTCAGAATGCCACGGATCTCGATTGTCGATCGTGTGATGAAGCGCGCTCCGAGCGTGTTGGCGCATCGATCACCACTAATTGGTCGTGTTCTTACCGATGGAACATACTTGCGGTCTGGCTTCGGTGCATTGTGGCTCATGCTGCCATTGTTAGGAATAGTTCTTGGATTCATGTCGGCAATGAACACCAATTTCGATGTGAGGATGCCGTCGCTCATGTTGCTGACTGCAGTCGTTGTGTTGGGGACGCTTGATGCGTTTTCTGGATACTTGGCTTCTGTTGTGTTCGGCTTAGCCGTACTTCTTGGCGGCGGAATGGATTCTGCAGATTCGATTCGAGGTGTGGTTGGAATTTGGGTATTTAGCTTCGGTGTGCCGTTACTCGCAACTGCTACGCGTCCGTTCCGTCGCACTGCAAGCGGAGTCGTGGGCGTCTGGGAAAGATGTGCCGACGTCGTTTTGATTGCACTTTTCGGTGCATGGGCTGCTGGTGCAATGTTCTCGTCGCTGCCTGGACTCATCGGATTCAGACCGGATTATGCGAGTCGTATTTCGCACATACAAATTGTTGTGCTTGTAGCGCTTGTTTCTCGATACATACTCGAGAATGTTGTTGCAGTGCTTGCGCCATCGCGCTTAAAAGAGTTTTCTACGGTTTCATTGCCGATGGCATCCAATACTCAAATAATTGTTTCATCATTATTGCGAACGGCTGCGTATGTGTTCGTTGCTTCTGTGTTCATCGGAAACAACTGGGCGCTTTGGGTTGGTGGTGCGATCTATCTCATTCCAAAATTAGTAGCGCTGGTAGACGATGCACTTCCAAACATCTCGACCATTCATCGTTATATGCCGCGTGGAATATTAAAAGTTGTTCTTATGCTTTTCGTTGCACGTTGGTGGGGTGATGTGATCGGGTCGCGAGTTACAGACCCCGAACAAATGATCAAAGTTGGTTTCGTACTTTTGGGTGTACCAGGAATTGTGCTCACCGTGCTGGGTTGGTTTGCGCGCGATAGTCGCCCATGGCCGAGCACGTGGTTTACGCGCATCTCTGGCGCAATCATTTTGCTGGTTGGTGTTCTTGTAGTGTTCGGCGTACTCCCGTAACCCCAAACACCCGTCGTTCGGTTCAGACCGAACGCTCAAACCCAAGCCCAGTATGGGTTTCAGAATGCTTGACCGAACACCTGTTCGTGTGTAAGGTCAACTCATCCCAAACGGGAAACTCATCTCCACATCGTCAGCAAACCCCGCAACACCCCAACTTTAGGGTGCCAAGTCAGCCCAGAAGTCAACATAACTACCAAACACACAAATAGAAAGACAGGAAGGCCCATCATGGCTAGCAAAGAGAGCAAGCACCACGAAGTAAAAAACAATTCCAACGAATCAGTGAGTGACCGCATGAAGGCACTCGACATGGCTCTTGGTCAGATCGACAAGCAGTTCGGCAAAGGCTCGATCATGCGCATGGGCGAAAAAGATTCCATGAAAATCGCATCCATTCCTACCGGCGCACTCCCACTTGACATCGCACTCGGCGTTGGCGGTTTGCCACGCGGTCGTGTCGTTGAAATCTTCGGCCCTGAGTCATCGGGTAAGTCAACGCTTGCAATGCACGTGGTGGCCGAAGCCCAACGCAATGGCGGCATCTGCGCCTACGTCGACGCTGAGCACGCAATGGATCCCGTGTACGCAAGTGCAATTGGTGTCGACATTGACAACCTCTTGATCTCGCAGCCAGACACTGGTGAGCAAGCACTCGAGATCGTCGACATGTTGGTGCGCTCCGGCTCACTCGATGTCATCGTGATCGACTCGGTAGCTGCGCTTACACCACGTGCCGAAATTGAAGGCGAGATGGGCGACAGCCACATGGGCTTGCAGGCTCGATTGATGAGCCAGGCATTGCGCAAGCTCACAGCCAACCTCAACAAATCCGACACGATTTTGATTTTCATCAACCAGTTGCGCGAAAAGATTGGTGTGATGTTCGGTTCGCCAGAAACAACAACTGGTGGTCGTGCACTCAAGTTCTATTCGTCGGTTCGTCTCGACATTCGTCGCATCGAATCAATCAAGGACGGCGTCGAGATCGTTGGATCACGCACACGCGTCAAGGTTGTGAAGAACAAGGTTGCTCCACCATTCCGTCAAGCCGAATTCGACATCATGTACGGCAAGGGCATCAGTCGTGAAGGTGCCGTGCTCGACATGGCAGTCGAAATGGGCATCGCCAAGAAGTCTGGTGCGTGGTTTACCTACGACGGAGAGCAAATGGGTCAAGGTCGTGAAAACGCCAAGAATTTCTTGCTCGAGAATCCAGAAATCATGGTTCAGATGGCCGAACGTGTACGACAGCAGTCGGGTGTTGGCGCAGATGCCGACGCAGCAGCTTTCACTGAAAAAGACGACGAGCCAATCAATCTCGACTAGTCGCGGTTAATCGCCAATAACCAGCAAAGTTTCCTGTCGGCGAGTGTCCCTACACATTCGCCGACAGGGCTGCCATTTCGCCGTATTCACAAAATGTGTGGCGGTAAACTTAGACACCTGTGACTCGTAAATATGTTGTGCGCACCTTTGGGTGCCAGATGAATGCTCATGACTCCGAGCGCATCTCTGGGTTACTCGAGCAAGACGGCATGGAACGCGCCGAAAGTGAAGATGATGCAGATCTCGTAGTTCTCAATACCTGCTGTATTCGTGAGAATGCCGATGAGAAGTTGTACGGCAGTCTTGGGTGGCTCAAGCCTTGGAAAGAAAAGGGTATTGAGTTAGGCCGAGAGCGCCAGATCATGGTTGCTGGTTGCTTGGCCCAAAAAGACAAAGACCGGGTGCGCAAGCGCGCTCCGTATGTCGATGTTGTCATGGGCACACACAATGTTCACCGCGCAGTTGATCTGCTCGAGCATGCATCTATGAGCGGTGGCATCACCGAGATCTTTGACGAAGCCGTAATTGATGACCATGCGCTGTTTCCAAGCGCGTTACCAGTGCGTCGAGAGCGTTCGTACAACGCATGGGTGACTATTCAGATCGGTTGTGACAACACCTGCACATATTGCATCGTGCCGAGCGTGCGCGGCAAGGAAATCAGTCGTCCATTTGGCGACATCGTGGACGAGGTTGCGGCGCTTGCACGAGATGGTGTTACGGAGATCTCGCTGCTCGGACAGAATGTCAATAGCTATGGCCGAGATCTTTCGCTCGACGCTCGTCGTGCAGGCGATGCCGATATCAAACTGCGACCACAGTTTGGCGAATTGCTTCGCGCCGTTGGGGCAGTCGATGGAATACGTCGCGTTCGTTACGTAAGCCCGCACCCCAAGGACATGAATCTTGAGACGCTCATGGCGATGGCCGAGACTCCTGCTGTGTGCGAGCACTTGCATTATCCGTTGCAGTCAGGCTCCGATCGCGTGCTGACGCTGATGCATCGTGGCTATACCGCACAGAAGTATCTCGAGAAGATCGCACAAGCGCGTTCGTTAATCGAAGACGCTGCTGTAACTACCGACATCATTGTTGGCTTTCCGGGCGAGACAGAGGAAGATTTTGTGCAGTCGCTCGAGGTTGCCGCAGAAGCACAATTTGATTCTGCGTATTTGTTTATTTTTTCGCCACGCGAAGGCACCGAAGCAGCAAAGATGCAAGAGCACTTCATTGCGCCAGAAGTGATGTCGAGTCGTTACGATCGCATGAAAGTGGTGCTTGATCATTCGGCAATCATCAAGCATGAGGCACGTATTGGTCGCATCGAAGAAGTGATCGTCGAAGGGCGCAATAAGCGCGATGCAGATGCGTTCACGGGCCGCACTCGTCAAAACAAGTTGGTGCACTTCAAGTCAGCAGATGCATTACGTGCAGGCACATACGCAACAGTCGAGATCACATCGGCCGCACGATTTCACTTGTCTGGTCAATTGATCGAGGTTGGCGCAGAGCCAACGCACAAGGTGCGACTATCGGTGCAGGCTCTGTGAAGCCCATAGTCATACTTGGCCCTACGGCAAGCGGTAAATCTGATTCGGCAATGGCTGCGGCCCAAGTCAATGGAAATACACAGATTGTGGTGTGCGATGCAATGCAGGTCTACAAGCGCATGGACATCGGTACTGCAAAGCCAACGACCGAAGATCAACAACTTGTACAACACCACTGCATCGACTTAGTTGCGCCGAGTGCGCGCTTCACTGTTTCTGATTACCAAAAGGATGCACGCGCTGCAGTTGCACAGATTCACGAAGCGGGTGCAAACGCCTTGGTGGTGGCTGGCACCGGCTTGTATCTCACGTCATTGATTGACGAGCTGAGTTTCCCTGGTGAGTGGCCGGCAGTGCGCGCAGAACTTCAACGCGAGCCCGATGTCGCCGCGCTCTACAGGCACCTCAAAGCATTAGACCCAGTTGCTGCAAAAAATATCGAACGCAGCAATCGTCGACGCATTGAGCGTGCTCTCGAAGTATGTATCGGCAGTGGCAAACCATTTAGTGACAATGCTCCAGGTACTGGCGCATACCCCGACAATGGCGTGGTGCAAATTGGTTTGCTTTGGCCACGCGAAGTATTGGTGAAGCGGGTTGAGTCGCGAGTGAAAGCGATGTTGCAACGAGGTTTCTTGGAAGAGGTTGCACAATTACGTAAAGACGGCGCAATGTCACAGACTGCTCGTCAGGCACTTGGCTACGCAGAGCTCAATCGCCATCTCGATGGACGGTGCACGCTCGATCAGGCTGTTGGCGACATCGTCACCCACACTCGTCAGTTTGCGGTGCGCCAAGAGCGTTGGTTTCGTCGTGATCCCCGCATTCGTTGGGTTCACATTGAGAAAGATCCTGTGTCCGAAATTGCTCCAATCTTGGCCGAGCACTTGCGCTAGAACGTAGTGAGCATGTCGGGCCAAATCTCTAAGATTCAACTGTCAGTCACCAAACACAGCGGTTTGGGCAATGACTTTTTGGTACTCGATAGACGCGAGGCGAGTGCGCTGAGCAACGCTCAGGTTGCTGAAATTGATTGGCCAAAGATGGCCCGTAATTGGTGCAACCGAAAGACTGGTATTGGCGCTGACGGTTTATTGCTGCTTGGTCGTGTCAATGCAAACACGCTCACAATGCGGTTATTCAATTCTGATGGCTCGCTCGCCGAAATGAGTGGCAATGGCATTCGTTGCTTGGCACAGGCTGCACAGATGGCAGACGGATTGACTAGCGAAGTTGAGTACGCAGTCACAACTGATGCAGGCGAGCGACGTGTTGTCGTGACACCACGTGCCAACGATCTCCAAACAGTCGATGCAAGCGTTGATATGGGTCCGATCGGCACGCTTGTTGAGCCATCGGGTTGGGCGAGTCTTGAATGCGACCCGATGCGACCAGTGATGCACATCTCGGTTGGCAATCCGCACTCGGTTGTCGGTGTGGAAGACGTTGCGATTGTGCCGCTTAAAGAGTTGGGCGAAAAAGTTCCACAGATCAATTTAGAAATCATCGAGCCTGGCCCAGAAGTGAACGCCATCACGATGCGCGTTCACGAGCGTGGCGCTGGCATTACCCAAGCATGCGGCACGGGTGCGTGTGCAAGCGCGTGGGCTGCAGTGCAGTGGGGCCTTGTGCCTAAGAGCGCGAGCGAAGTGATCGTGCACATGGATGGTGGCGATGTGAAAGTGCGTGTCAACGAACCAAAATCGGGAAGTGTGACACTCATTGGTCCTGCGCAATTTATAAGGACGCATGTAGTTGAGATTTCATTGTGAGTAACCCGTACCAGCAGGCGCTCGGGCGCACGCTGATTGATCGCACAATTCGCGAACGCATTGTGTTGGTAGGCGTCATATTTGATGGGCACGATGAAAGCGAAACCGAAGAGAGCCTTGATGAATTGGCTCAACTGATTGATACGGCTGGTGCAGTGGAAGTTGCGCGCATGACGCAGCGTCGTGATTCACCAGACTCCACGTTTTTCATTGGCAAGGGAAAAGCACAAGAACTCAAAGAACTGTGTTTGGCTGTCGACTCCGACACCGTGGTGTTTGACAACGAACTTACGCCCGGTCAGCAGTACAACCTCGAAAAATTGTTGGGTCGTACCGCAATTGATCGCACTGCAGTAATTCTTGACATTTTCGCGCAAAACGCGCACACGCTCGAAGGCAAGGCCCAAGTTGAGTTGGCTCTATTGCGTTACAAGCTTCCACGATTACGTCGTGGTATTTCTGAGGCCATGTCGCAGCAGGGTGCAGGTATCGGATCTCGTGGTCCTGGTGAAACAAAACTCGAAGTCGATCGTCGGCGTATTCAAGACAAGATCGCAAAACTCTCTCGAGACCTAATCGATCTTGCAAATAATCGCCGCGAACAGGCCAAGGGTCGTTCACGCAGCGGGCTTGGTGCGGTTGCAATTGTTGGTTACACCAACGCCGGCAAGTCAACGCTGCTCAACCACCTCACCGATGCAGGTGTATTGGTCGAGAACCGATTGTTTGCAACGCTCGATCCAACAACACGTCGACTTGCGTTGCCTGGTGGTGAGCCGGTGCTCGTGAGCGACACTGTCGGTTTTGTGCGCCGTCTTCCGCACGGTTTGGTCGAATCGTTTAAGAGCACACTCGAAGTTGCTGTGCTTGGAGACCTTCTCATCCACGTTGTTGACTCGACGGCTGTCGACCCTGCAGGACAGATCTTGGCTGTGCGTGAAGTGCTGACCGACATTGGTGCTGGAGATGTGCCAGAGCTGTTGGTATTCAATAAGGCCGACATGGCGCCAGATGTTGCAGAAGAGTTGGTTGCGAGTCATCCGGGATCAGTGGCTATTTCTGCAGTAACTGGTGCAGGAATTGACGATTTATTGCGTACTATCGGAGATCGCATGCGGGCCATTTCCGTGGTGGTGGAATTACTCATTCCCTACGACCGCGGAGACATTGTGGCTTCGGTGCATCGAGAAGGAGAAGTGGTGTCAACAGCAAACGAAGAAAACGGCATGCGTATTCGTGCGCGATTGGGCGATGCATCGACTGGCCGCTTGTCGCAATTTGTTGTTGATCAATCAGATGATCGAACGGTGGCTGCATCATGACGAGCAACTCTCAGGGCTTTGTTCCACCTCCGTATCCGTACGACCGGCTTGACGCGTTTAAGACAGTTGCCGCGAAGCACGAGGGGGGAGTCATTGATCTCAGTGTCGGCGACCCGTGCGATGCTCCTTCGAGCGCTGTCATCGCTGCGCTCTCGGCGTCGCACCTTGAGCGTGGTTACCCGCCATCTATTGGTATCGAACCATTGCGAAGTGCTGCACGTTCATGGATTCAGCGCAAGTTCGACATTGACATTCCGCTTGCACAAATTGCTGCGTGCGTTGGCAGCAAAGAATTCGTTGTCACTACGCCGCAGTGGATGAAGTTACGCACGCCATCGCGTGACACCGTGTTGTTTCCTGCAGTGAGCTACCCAAGTTATGCAATGGGCGCAACGTTGTCGGGTTGCAGGCCTGTAGCCGTGCCAATGACGGCAACGGGCGGGCTTGACCTCACAAAGATCAGTGCAGACGATGCAAAGCGCGCACTCATGATCTGGATGAACTCGCCAAGCAACCCAACTGGCGCCCTCGACGACATGGGCGCAGTTGTTGCCTGGGGTCGCAAGCACGACGTTCCAGTTTTTAGTGATGAGTGTTACGTCGAGTTCACGTGGCAGGGCAAGCCGCGAACAGCGCTTGAATATGGCACGCAAGGTGTAATTGCACTGCATTCATTGTCGAAGCGTTCGAACCTTGCTGGTCTGCGCGTTGGTTTTTATGCGGGCGACGCCGACATTGTTCATTACCTCAAAGAGGTGCGTAAGCACGTGGGCATGATGGTGCCGGGGCCAGCGCAAGCCGCAGGTGTTGTGGCGCTCAATGATGACGCAAGCGTAAAAGTGCAGGCCGGCGTGTATCGCAACCGCCTTGAGCGCACAGCGGATGTGTTGAGCAAGTGGTCTGGTCGCAGCATCGAACTGCCAGCAGGTGGTTTTTATTTGTGGTTTGACGCAACTGATGGCTGGGAGTTTGCTGAGCGCCTTGCAACTGAGGGCGGAGCGCTCGTGAGCCCAGGTGATTTTTATGGTGCAGGCGGATCAAACAATGTTC
>JAIOXC010000057.1 GCA_021741795.1 Ilumatobacteraceae bacterium
AAGCGTGAGTGCCAACAACAATGTCGACACCACCACTTGCCAAGTCGCTCAACACTTGCCTGCGCTTTTCGCCCGTCACGCGACCGGTCAACAACTCAACACGCAGCGGTCGATCGCCAAAAAGATTTTGAGGATCGGGTACTTGCAAATCTCTGACAAGTTGTTGGATTCCAACAAAATGTTGTTCGGCCAACACTTCGGTCGGCGCCATGATTGCACCTTGATGCCTCCCCTGCACCGCAGTGAGCATGGCCGCCACTGCAACAACTGTTTTTCCGCTTCCGACATCGCCCTGCAACAGTCGATGCATCGGATGTGGTCCTGCAAGATCTGTGCTGATTTCATCAATCACCCGGCGTCGGGCTCCGGTGAGCCCAAACGGCAGTGCTGAAATAAATCGATCCACCAGTTTGTTGTCAACAATGTGTTTAATTCCGCGTGAGTCACGTTCAAACGCACGCTTGCGACCAACGAGCACAAGTTGCACACGCAACAATTCATCAAACGCCAAACGACGGCGTGCATCATTTTTTAGCGCGATACTTTCGGGCATATGGATATTCCACAATGCAGTGGTGCGATCTACAAGTTCATATTTTTCGCACACGGCCTTTGGCACTGGGTCGAGTAGACCGCGCACCTTGCAGCGCTCCAGAGCATTTTCAATCCAGCCTGCAATCTCCCAAGTGGAGAGTCCTGCCTTTTCGCTTTGCGGATAAATCGGAACGATGCGTCCCGTGCGTTCTCCGATCAAGTCAATGAGTGGGTTGGTCATCTGCAACGCACCGCGATACATGTCTGCTTTGCCAAACATGGCGATCTGCAGACCTTCACTGAGTTGCCGTGTACGCCATGGCTGATTAAAAAATACGGCAGTTACTCGACCCGACCCATCGCCGACGTTGACAGTGACCATCGAACGTCCGCCCTTCATCGGAATCTTTGCAACCTTGCGCACTTCCACCAACACCAACGCCTCTTGTCCTGGCACCAAATCGCTCACACGGGCTTCGGCTGTGCGGTCTACCCAGCGACGCGGATAGGTGCAGAGCAACTCAAGCACGTTGTCAATTCCGTATTCGTGCAGCGAAGCCTTGCGCTTCTCGCCCACGCCTTTCAGTATTTCTACATCGAGCCCTGCTAGTTCACGCAGTGTGATTTCGCCCGTCATGCGGGACTCGTGTTACTCGACACCAAACAAAAATGGGTACAGAGGTTGCCCGCCGGGATGCACTTCAACTTCTACATCAGGGTGTTTGTCAGCCATGTACGCAATGATTTCTTCGGTTGCTCGTGCTGTCGCCAAGGTGCCGGTAATCACGGTGAGCAATTCGCCGTTACCACTTAAGAGTTGATCGAGCAGTTGTGTTGCAGCGACCACCATGGTGCTTCCAATTGCAACGACACCGTCGCCACGCACGAGACCAATCCAGTCACCATTCTTTACTGCACCTGCATCGGTGTTGGTGTCGCGCACGGCCTGCGTCACTTCACCTGTTGCCACCGATTTGGCCGCATCCGACATGGCAGCGCAGTTCGAATCAACATCGGCTTCAGGGTCATACGACACCAGTGCTGCAAGCGCTTCTGGCATTGAGCATGTTGGTACTACGCGTACTTCTTTTTTGGTTAGCGCATTGACTTGATTGGCAACAGGAATGATGTTTTTGTTGTTTGGCAAAATAATCACTTGCTGAGAGTTCATGTGTTCAACAGCGTCGAGCAACTCGGCAGTCGAAGGATTTAGTGTTTGCCCACCAGTGACCACACCCTGCACGCCCATTTGGGCAAACAATTCTTCTAGTCCTGCACCGCTACTAATTGCGACGACCGCACATTCCACAGCCGGCAAAGCCGATACCGCACTTGGCCGCTTGGCAGCTTGGCCCATCTGCGCCTCGCGCTGCGCATGTTCCTCTTCCATTTCTTCGAAGAGGTCGGTGACACGAATTTTAAATGGCTTGCCGCCCAACTCAAGTGGCGCTTCTATTGCTGCACCGATGTCGTTGGTGTGAACATGGCAGTTGTAGAGCCCGTCGCCGCCGACAACAACGATCGAATCGCCGATCTTGCCCCACGCTTGCATAAATTCTTTTGATTTCGCGTCTTCGATGTTGAGCAGGAACATCACTTCATAACGCAACTCACTGACATCCACTTCACCACTGGTTGAAGCTCGATGCGACACCGCTTCAAGTTGCTCTTGACTCGGACCAGTTGCTTCACTTGGTTCTGGCAATGGTTCGCCGTCAACAACATGCAGTGCTGCATCCATCAACAACATAAAACCGGCACCCCCCGCGTCAACTACACCAGCGTCTTTTAAAACTGGAAGTTGTTCCGGTGTATTTGCAAGCGCTGTGCGTCCTGCTGCGCGCGCAACGTGCAACATAGCTGCAAGTGTTGCGCCATCGGAAGCAGCACGTTGAGCAGCGTCTGCGGTTTCGCGCACAACAGTCAGAATTGTTCCTTCGATCGGCTTAAGCACCGCTTCGTACGATGCAACGCTTGCGGCTTTGAGTGCTGCAGCAACCTTTGTGGCGCTGCCAGGTGTTGCAGTGCGCAACGTTGTAACTAGCCCGCGCAAGATTTGGCTGAGGATTACGCCGCTATTGCCTCGCGCACCCATCAGCGATCCATAACTGATGGCCTCGCATGTTGGTTCGAGTGCGTGGTCTGCACCCTCTAGTTCGGTAACCACAGCATCGAGAGTGCGCGACATATTGGTTCCCGTGTCGCCATCGGGCACTGGATACACATTGAGCAAGTTGATGCCCGCGGCGTGACGCTTCATGGTGTCACGAAAGGTGATCACTGTGTCGCGCAGGGCCTCGGCCCCAAAGACTTCAAGAACGGGCATTGACAAATCGTACAGATTTGCAGCAGAAAAGACCGAGACAGCGTCTTTTAGGCTTGCTGATACGGCACAATCTCACCCTCTGATGACCTTCATCACATCGAGCAATACTTGCCCTTCGGATTTAATCCACTGGGTAAACGGCTGGTAAATTTAGACGGCTCGTGTAGCAAACCCTGGAGGCTCAAGATGCAAGGTGTGATCAAGGCATACGACCCAGCAAGTGGCGATGGCGTCATTATGTGCGACAGCGACTTGGCCGATTACGAACTTGCTCCTGGTGCACTTGATGGTTCAATTTTCCGAATGCTTCGCCAAGGTCAGCGCGTGTTATTTGAAGTTGATGGCGGGGGTCGTGCTACGAAGTTGCGCCTTGGATCAGAGCGCGACATGGAGACGCCAGCACATTGAGCGGCAAATCAAACAACGTTGCACTCAAAAAATGGGTTGCCGAGTGGGCCGAGATCTTGCAACCCGACGACGTGTATTGGTGCGATGGTAGCCAAAATGAATACGACGACTTGTGTGAAGATCTTGTTCTCGCTGGCACATTTACCAAACTTGACGAAAGCAAGCGACCCAATTCGTATTGGGCACACTCAGACCCCGCTGACGTTGCGCGTGTAGAAGACCGAACATTTATTTGCTCAACCAACAAAGTTGATGCAGGACCCAACAACAACTGGCGCGAACCATCAGAGATGCGCGCAGAGTTGAAAGCGTTGTATGCCGGCGCGATGCGTGGACGCATGATGTATGTCGTTCCGTTCTCGATGGGCCCGCTCGGTTCACCTATTGCGCATATCGGTGTACAACTCACTGACAGCGCATACGTTGCAGTGAGCATGCGCATCATGACGCGCATGGGACAAGGTGCACTTGATGCGCTCGGCAACAATCAATGGGTTCCCTGCTTGCATTCTGTTGGCGCTCCTCTTGAGGCAGGCCAAAAAGATTCAGCGTGGCCGTGCAACCCAGACAACAAATACATCGCACACTTCCCCGACACTCGCGAGATCTGGAGCTATGGATCGGGTTATGGCGGCAATGCGTTGCTAGGAAAAAAATGCTTCGCACTGCGTATCGCAAGCGTGATGGCACGTGATGACGGCTGGCTGGCCGAGCACATGCTCATTCTCAAACTCACCAACCCACAAGGCGCACACAAATACATCGCTGCAGCGTTTCCGTCAGCGTGTGGCAAAACCAATCTTGCAATGCTCGTTCCAACAATCCCAGGTTGGAAAGCCGAGACCATTGGTGATGACATTTGTTGGATGAAGTTTGGACCCGATGGCCAGTTGTATGCAATCAATCCGGAAGCCGGATTCTTTGGGGTTGCGCCAGGTACGGGCTACGACACCAATGCAAATGCAATGCACACGCTGTGGGGCAACAGCATTTATACGAACACTGCGCTTACGCCAGACGGCGACGTGTGGTGGGAAGGCATGACAGAGCAAAAGCCTGCGCGAGCAACAGACTGGCGCAACCAACCTTGGACACCAGAATCAGAAACTCCTGCTGCACATCCGAACGCACGATTTACTGCACCTGCTTCGCAATGTCCATCCATTGCACCAGAGTGGCAAGACCCTGCGGGTGTTCCAATTTCAGCAATCCTGTTTGGCGGACGCCGACGCACAACAGTTCCACTTGTCACTCAAGCATTCGACTGGAACCACGGTGTGTTTTTAGGTTCAATCATGGCTTCTGAAACAACAGCAGCAGCCGGTGGCACGGTTGGCAAATTGCGCTTTGACCCAATGGCGATGCTTCCATTTTGTGGATACAACATGGCCGATTACTTCAAGCACTGGCTCTCAATCGGCACAAAAAACGAAGCAAGCAAATTGCCACAAATCTTTTTTGTCAACTGGTTCCGTCGCGATGAAGATGGTCGCTTCATGTGGCCTGGCTATGGCGAAAACAGTCGCGTGCTCAAGTGGGTTTTCGAGCGCACCGACGGACAGGTTGGAGCAGACAGAACCGCAATTGGCTTCTTGCCAGCACCTGGAACTCTCGACATCGATGGTCTCAATGTGAGTGATGCCGACATGCAAGTGTTGCTCAGTGTTGACAATGACGGCTGGCGCGAAGCGGTGCCTCAAATTCGCGAGCATTATGCAGCGTTTGGCGATCGTTTGCCACAGCAACTCGGCGCGTCACTTGACTCGCTCGAAGCCGCCCTTGCCTAAACCTCGAGCTGCACCGTTCGATCGTCAAAAACTGCCAACAATTTGAGTTCCCCACCCATGTGGTCGATCAATGAATGCAACATAGTTAGTGAAATTTCAATAACACCATTCTCCAACTGTGAAATCGTTGATTGAGTCACATTCATATTCTGGGCGAGTTCACACTGAGTAATCTCGAGGCTCTTACGCAAGTCACACAATTTGTGTTGCCTGAACTCTTTGAGAAGTTTTTTGTATCCGGCATCTAGTCGACGAGATCGAGCAGGGTCACTGCGCAATGTCTTTCTTATTCTTGAATATTCTCGGGCTTCAGTCATTTCTCCTCATTTCGTAATTGTGTGATGTGGCGATCGAGAATTTGGTCTGCGATTGGAATCATCCGTTCGTACCACCTATTCCAACTCGGGCTGCTACCTTCCCGTTCACTTTTGTTGCCACCAATGAGCAACACTGCAGAGCGACGAATGTCAAAAGCAAATAACACCCTTATTCCATTCGGTAAACGAATTTCCTTCATGTTGTGATGGCGCGATTGATGCACTCGATCGACATAAGGCCGACCAAGTACTGGACCTCGTAGCGACACCAATTCCAATCGCACATCGAGTGCATCCTGCTCGTCGTTTGTTAGCGAAGTGTGCCACTCCTCGAACTCGGGCATGTACAGAATTCTCCACATAGTTATATTAGCCTCACTTATAATCAATACAACGCATTGGCGTAAAAGGACACGCAATAGAGGCAGCGATCAGTCTGCGATTAATTCAATGTGTATGCCAATTAGGCGATTAGGCAGACTGCGGCAGAAAAAGTTAGGCGGCTTGGCCGACAAGCATTGCGCGAATTGACAGGCCCATCAGAAACAGGCCGCCGAATCCGTATAACAAATACACGCGGCTCTTCAGTTGTGCGCGGTATGAATAAATAATTGCGATCGCGATGATCGCAACAAAACCATAGAACGCGTGAAACTGCGGAAACTCACGCTTGTCTCGATTGACCATGATCACACCAAGAATCACTTGAACAAAAATGCTGATCTGAGTGAACGCAGTAAACCACCACAAGGCGCGACTGCGTAATGCGACGACTTTGTGAGCACTCAGAGCCCAAATGCCTGCGAGCGCATTTCCGATAATCACAACCCATGCCCAACTCGTGTGCAGGTTGGCGAGAGTAGATGCGTCCATGACTCTTTGAATCTAGCGGATCAGCGTGTCGGCTTCGTGGCCGCCTTGCACGAGTGAAAGATTTCCGGTTGCATCGCGTTCAAAAACCGTGATCGAACAATTGTCGAGACTGCGAATCACGAGCCGATCATCACCAAGAACGCCACCGATCACCGCGTTGATCGCAATGAAGTGACTAAAAATAACCGTGTCGGTTTGCATGCCACGAACAAAATCCGTGATGCAATCACGATATGCAACGTAGTCAGAACCAAGTTCGCTCCACGTGCCTTGCATTGCTTGGCGCAACCAAACAATGCGGTCACTCATTGCAACACCCTTGGGCGAAGGTATTTCAGAAACCTCGGCACACACCTGCGGCACCACATTCCACATTTGTGCCAATGGCGCTGCAGTTTGTTGACAACGCAATAACGGGCTCGTGATGATGTTGCCGATCGGGAGCAACTGCAATTGATCAGCCACTTCCCGCGCCTGTGCTTGCCCCAGTTCATCCAAATCCGGATCGAGTGCTGTGTCCCAACCCGCCGACGCGCGACCATGTCGGACCATATATATACGGTTTAAACGAGTCATAAATATTCGTCAGCTATTCGCTAATCAAAGAGCCAGGCGTCTCGCGGAGGACCGCTCTCGCCGCCTTTGATAAACCACTCATGACCAAACGTCATCTGAAAGATTTCTGGGCTCATATTGCCGAGAAAACTTGTATCAGTGAGTTGGCTTGCATGACAGGCAATTGCCTGGCGCTTGAGGTCTGAATACTCTCTCACATCAACGCGGTGCGAAATCACGCTTGCTGGCTCACCCATCGGGTTGCCGTCGTCGGCTGGCCCATCCGGATTGAAGTCGTCTGGTGCAACACCGTCAGGCAATTGCGCAGCGTGTTCCTTTGCCATTTCGTAGACCATTCGAAAATGATCCCGATTCATTGTCGTTTCAAAAACATTTTTGGTGCCAGCAATCGCTGCAGCGCGATGCCCCACTTTGTGCACCTGAATGTGATCTGGGTGTCCGTAATTGCCGTGCCAGTCATACACGGTTACAACATCGGCGTGTTCTTCGATCAACACGTCGGCAAGTCGCTGTGCTGCTTCTTCTACATCGGCAGCAACAAATGCTCCTGGCAAACTATTTTGCTCCCACCCAGTCATACCTGAGTCGCAATATCCGAGCCACACGAGTCGATGAATGCCGAGCACATCGCACGATGCTTGGGTTTCGCGCTTACGGCGATCCATCAGTGTCTCGCCTGGAGCAAGGTCGTCAGGAATTTGTCCGTGATCACCATTAGTGGCAACAACGAGTACGACCCGGTGTCCCTCTGCAGATGCGCGGGCGAGCGAGCCACCCATGATCAGACTCTCGTCATCTGGATGGGCGTGAAACGCGACGACTGTGCTCATTATTTATTTGCGTCCTTTGACGATCCGTCCACTACAGCGCCACTTGCAATCAATGCAGAAATCCGGTCTACATCAAAACCCCAGTCGACCAACACTGCACGTGAATGCTGGCCGGCATGTGCTGGTGCAGTTGGCAACGCAGTCGCAGTACGCGAAAAACGAGGTGCCGGTGCTGGCTGTGTAACGCCATCAACTTCAATAAATGTTTGGCGAGCAACGTTGTGCGGATGCTTGGCTGCTTCACTCATCGTCAGTACGGGAGCAAAGCACACATCGGTGCCTTCCATGATCTTGCACCACTGTGCCGAAGTCTTTGTGCGCATCACATCAGCAAGTTTTATTTTGAGCACTGGCCACTGTGATGCATCCATTTGTTTTGCAAATGCAGGGTCATCGGCGAGTCCGGTCTTTTCAAGCAGCAGTGCATAAAATTGTGGCTCGATGCTGCCAATCGAAACATACTTGCCGTCGCTGCATTCGAACACATCATAAAAATGCGCTCCAGTGTCGAGCAGGTTTGTGCCTGGCTTATTTTCATCAAACATTGCGATGTTCTTCATCGCCCAAAACATGCTCATCAACACTGCCGACCCATCGACCATTGCGGTGTCGACCACCTGACCCTTGCCACTCTTTTGTGCTTCAAGTAACGCGCAGACGACTCCGTATGCCAAAAACATTCCGCCGCCACCAAAGTCGCCAACCATGTTCAGTGGCGGCACTGGTGCTTCGCCCGCACGAGAAAAATGTGCGAGGGCACCCGCAAGCGAGATGTAATTGATGTCGTGACCGGCAGATGCTGCGTACGGACCCTCTTGACCCCAACCCGTCATGCGTCCAAATACAAGCTTTGGGTTGCGCGCGACACAAACGTCTGGTCCAACTCCAAGCCGCTCCATTACTCCTGGGCGAAAACCTTCGATTAATGCATCGGCGTGCTCCACCAATGACAACAACGCCTCAACACCATCTGG
>JAIOXC010000058.1 GCA_021741795.1 Ilumatobacteraceae bacterium
TCCGGTCACAAAAAACAGAGTTTGCATGTTTGGGTAGTCCTGTGCTGCAAGCGAAGTCAATACTTCGTCCAGCCAAGGACACGGTTGGTGCACCACCATCGCTACAACCACGGGCGGAGCCTGCACTGGCGAGACGCGTTCGCCCAAGTTATTCAAATCGGTTGGATTCGTCACGGTGAACAGAGTTTAGTTGTGCCAAACCTTGCTGCGCCGTGGCCTAAACGAGCGTGCGCAAAGCATTACTGATACTTGCTTTTGTAAGGACCCCTAGATACCCTCGGTTTGAGGTTGTGGACTACAAAGGATCTTTGTGACAGAAAAAAATATTGACCTTGATTGTTTAAAAATGAAAGCCAAAGACTTGGCCTACACCTCCGTTGGCATCGGTATTCTCGCCTTCCAAAAGGTGCAGGTGCGACGGCGCGAGCTTTCCGAAGAAATTGATAAAGAATTTCCACAGGCCAAGGCTTTCGTTATCAAGCAAGTTGAAACGACCATCAGCAACATCGCCATGATGATGACTTCACTGATCACCTCGCGCAACGACACTCAAGCCAGCAAGTAACATCGGCTTGCTTGTCATTCACTGAACCAACCCTGCTGACTCCGGCGCCCGAGCCGACGAACACCAGTCGCATTCCCCTTCCCGAAGGAACGCTGACGGTAGGTGTTGGCCTATTTATTGCAGGCATCTCCGCATTCGTATTTTTCAAAATTGGCCAACAAGCCCTGGGTCAAGATGGCTTCAAACCAATTGTCGCCATGTGGTTCATCGCATTTTCGCTTGCACCGGGCTTTTTCCTACCGATCGAACAAGAGGTAGGTCGGGCTCTTTCTCATCGACGAGCACTCAACCAAGGTGGTCGACCAATTATTCGCCGCATGATTCCACTTGCGGCAACCATGCTCATCGTTCTTGCCGCGGTCATTGCCGTTGCGTCTCCATATCTCACGAAGCACTTGTTTGATGGTTACGGCGTTGTCGTGGTGTGCCTTGTGCTCACGCTTGTGTCGTACGCACCGATGCACCTTGCGCGCGGCATCTGTTCTGGGTCGCAACGATTTGGTGCTTACGGCGTCATCATTGGTGCAGACGGTGCCGCCCGTGTCATCGGTGTTGCAGTGCTGTGGGCACTGGGAGTCGACAGCGTCGGAGCCTTTGCACTCATGATCGCTCTGTCGCCACTTGTTGGCGTTATTGGCGTTGGCCTATTTGGCAAACTGCATACCGATACTGGTCCGCCAGCGCCGTGGTCTGAAGTAACACCAAATCTTGGCTGGCTGCTACTTGGTTCACTGTTTGCCGCGGCACTTGTCAATGCAGGCCCAATCACCGTCGACATCTTGGGCACCGACGCCAAACCAGAACTCATTACGCAGTTTGGCAACGCAGTAATTTTTGCACGCATTCCGCTTTTTTTGTTTCAGGCTGTGCAAGCGGCTCTGTTGCCACGCTTGGCGCGCTTGGCAGCGCAAGGACACCTCGACGAATTCCGCAGCGCATTGCGCAAACTTCTCATGCTCGTTGTTGGCGTCGGCGTGATTGGCACAGCCGGAGCCTTTGCTGTTGGTCCGGCAGTTCTCAAGCTCGTCTACGAAGGCAACATTGATCGCCGCACTCTTTCATTGCTCGCTCTTTCAAGTGCGCTCTACATGGTGGCTGTCACATTTGCCCAGGCGACTATTGCCCTTCGCGGCCACGCGCTTGCTGGCATTGGCTGGGCACTTGGGTTTGCGAGTTTTGTTGCACTTGCAACATGGTCAAGCAATGATCTGTACCTGCGAGTCGAGATTGCACTCGTTGGCAGTTCGGCTGTTGCGTTGATCAGTTTTGTGCTTGCGCTACGCAGCCGAATGATCAAATTTTCTTGAGGCGGTGCGTTTCGTAGGCAATGTCGTGTTTCACCATCATGTCAACTAGCTGATCAAACCCAACTTCACGTTTCCAACCCAACTTCTTTTCTGCCTTTGATGGATCACCGATCAACAGGTCGACTTCTGCGGGTCGGAAATATTTTGGATCATGCTTCACATACTGATGGAAGTCGCCAAGACCGGCTTTTTCAAATGCAAGTGTTAAGAACTCGTCAACACTGTGCGTCTCGCCAGTTGCAATCACGTAATCATCTGGTGCATCTTGCTGCAACATCATCCACATAGCCTTTACGTAGTCGCCGGCATATCCCCAGTCGCGCTTTGCATCGGTGTTGCCGAGCACAAGCTCTTTATCAATACCCAGTTTGATGCGGGCGGCAGTGTTGGTGATCTTGCGGGTCACGAACTCGAGACCACGTCGCGGACCTTCGTGATTAAACAAAATGCCAGAGCATGCATACATGCCGTAACTCTCGCGATAGTTGACAGTGATGTCGTGGCCAAACACCTTGGCAACGCCATATGGCGATCGAGGGTGAAACGGTGTGAGTTCTGTTTGCGGTGTCTCGCGCACTTTGCCAAACATCTCGGAAGATGACGCCTGATAAAAACGAATTGGATTATTTTGAGCGCCACCCACCATGCGCACTGCCTCGAGAGCGCGCAGCACGCCGAGCCCCGTCACGTTGGCGGTCAATTCGGCTTGGTTAAACGACATCGCCACAAACGAAATTGCTCCAAGATTGTAAAACTCGTCTGGCTGCACATATTCAAGTGCGGTCACGAGGCTCGTGAGGTCGGTCAAGTCTCCAGGCACTACTTCGACTTCTGGGAACTCGTCGCGTAACAGCTCTGCGCGCGGGTTGTGCTGACCCTTCATCATGCCGTAGACCTTGTATCCCTTGGTCTGCAAGAACTCCGCGAGGTGACGTCCGTCTTGGCCAGTGATGCCGGTGATAAAGGCTTTGCGCATAACGCGTTCAAATCTAGCAGTTGCCTTTGGTCATAAATTGTCCATGCGAGATAGTTACGCTCAACTGCGTGATCTGTGTACTTGCAGGCGGCGTTGGGGCTGCTCGTTTTCTTCGTGGCCTCGTACAAGTTGTGCCTGCTCATGACATCACCGCCATTGTCAACACGGGCGACGACACCGTTTTGCATGGCCTCTCAATTTCGCCAGATCTCGACACCGTCACCTACACGCTGGCAAATGCAATTGATCCCGTGCGCGGTTGGGGACTCGAAAACGAATCGTGGACTGCAATGTCTGCACTCGCCCGCTTTGTCGATGTTCGTCCGCACGGTTCGGCATCAGCACCGACATGGTTCAATTTGGGCGATAAAGATTTAGCGACCCACTTTTATCGCACTGCTCGCCTACGCGAAGGCGCAACACTTGCGCAGGTCACTTCCGAAATCAGCCAAAGTTTTGGAGTCGATGTACATCTTGTGCCTATGTCCAACGATCGGGTTTCTACATTCGTCACTCTTGCCAACGATTGCGCGGCCGGACAACAAGGTACCGAAATTACATTTCAGGAATACTTTGTCAAACACCAACACTCGGTGGCCGTGAGCAGTGTGCGATTTGACGGCGCTTCGACAGCATCTGCGCTTGGACTTGACACACTCAACTCAGCACAAACTGTGGTCATTGCACCTTCCAATCCGCTTGTGTCAATTGCGCCGTTGCGTGCATTGCAAGGTGTTGATGCTGCACTCACGAAACGCCGCGAGTCGGTTGTCGCAATCTCTCCGATCATTGCGGGTGCCGCACTCAAAGGCCCCGCCGACCGACTGATGACCGAACTCGGCCACGAGTCGTCTGTTGTGGGTATCGCAAAACTGTACGCGCCAATATGTGGCACACTCATCATCGATACTGCTGATGCACACCTTGCATCCAAAGTTGAGGCGGAAGGTATGCGTTGTGTCGTTGTTGATACCGTGATGAGCACACCAGAAAAATCGCAACATCTGGCACGCACCACACTGGAGAGCGCACGATGAAAATGACTGCATGGAGCGTCTCAGGAATCGGTGAAATCATTCCTGGTGATCAACTTGGAGACATCATTGTTGACGCGTGCCGCGCCGAACCAAACGGCCCACTGCTCAACGGCGATGTGCTGGTTGTAACTCAAAAGATTGTCTCTAAGGCCGAAGGACGTCTTGTCGCAATTGATCCGGATGACCCCGTGAGTCACAAGCAACTCGTCGAAGACGAAGCCGTCCGTATCGTTCGGCGGCGCGGCGATTTGATCATCACCGAGACCAAGCATGGTTTTATTTGCGCCAATAGCGGAATCGATTTGTCAAACGTCGAGCGTGGTTTTGCAGCACTCTTACCGATTGACAGCGATCGTTCTGCTCGACGCATCCGCGACATCATCAATGCCAAGTTGGGAGTCGAAGTTGGCATCATCGTCAGCGACACTTTTGGTCGACCATGGCGCAATGGTCTCACCGATGTCGCAATCGGTGTTGCCGGCATTGCGGGTGTCGTCGACTTGCGCGGCACTCCAGATGCACTGGGTCGCATGATGCATGTCACCGAAGTTTGTGTAGCCGACGAACTCGCAAGCACAGGCGAACTGGTGATGGGTAAATCATCGGGCATTCCAGTTGCGATCATTCGTGGCGTTGACCCAACATGGTTGCGAGATTCAGCAATGAGCGAGATTGTTCGCCCTGCTCAAGAAGATTTGTTTAGATAACTAGCGCGTAAAACTTTCGCGTATTGTTTCCAAACCTTCGCCAAGGCTTGTCCACGACGACCAACCCAGCTGAATTCGTGTTCGCACTGTCGACACAGCCAGCCTCTGCACATCACCTGGTCGTGTAGGCAGTTTCTTTGCGCGCAATGTGCTACCAGCACCAAGCATCTTCCACAATTCTTCAATTGTCGTTTGCACCCCAGTTCCCGCATTGAGCACGAGACCACCACCTTTTGAAATCGTGCGCACCAGTACGTCAATCGCGTCATCGATATAGAGAAAATCTCGCGTCTGTTTTCCGTTGCCGTAAATATCTGGGTCTTGATTACGAATCACTCCAGACGCAAACGCGGCCACAACGCCGTCTTCTGGTCGTTGACGTAGGCCGTACACATTGGTCATTGCCAACACGGTGAACTCAATGTCGTGCATCTCTCGATACACGCCCAGAAGGTCGATGATTGTCTGTGCCATCACATGCGGCACTCCAATTGCGTCCGCTTTACGTCCTTCTTTTACAGGAAGATATTTGGCGGGAACCTCGCCGTACACCAGCACTGCTGGCAAACAGGCAACCACTTTTGTCACGCGGTGTCGTCGTGCTGCTTCAAGAACCGACAACAGCATTGGTGCTGCTCGTAGCACCGAAGCCGACTCGGTGGCACTCGGAGGCAAAAGAGCCATATGAAAGATCACATCGGGTTGCCGCAAACCCACGAGCTCGGCAAATTCAACCGTCGAGATGTCGAGATGATGAAATTTAAGTGCCCCGCCAAGCGTGCGCGCACTCGACAAATTGGCAAGCGAACCCGTTGACAGGTCATCAACTACATCGACGGTATGTCCGTCTACAAGCAAGCGCTCGACAAGATGCGAACCAATAAACCCTGCCCCACCGCAGACGAATACTTTCGACTTTCGGGTGACAGCCATAGTTGTGTTTACTCCGGAGATTTTTCCGGAGATTGTTCTGGCACCTGTGCAGGATCGTGTGCTGGCACAGATGCGTTGTTGCACGCCTCGTTATCGCTCACAACACCAGTAGACCCGATTATCGAGTTGCTTACCTGAGAATTTGCGCCAACCTTTCCCATTACCAGCGAGTCGATCACGACTGCTCCCTGTCCAATTTGGGCCCCAGGTAGCAACACCGAATGCTGAATTCGAGCGCCATCCGAAACGGTTGCGTTTTCACCAATCACGCTGTCGATAATCACGACAGATTCAGCCACGGTTGCCGTGGGATGAATCGGCGCATCAGTCGCTTGTGCGGATCGTTTTGAAACGTGCACATTCGCCTCAATAAATGTGTCAGGTCGCCCTGCATCGATCCAATAATCATTGGACCACATTGCAAACAACGACTGATCAGCCACCATTTGTGGAAATACGACTCGTTCTATGGAGAGTTTCTGGTCGCCCGGCATACGCACCAATGCAGATGGTTCAAGTACATACGTGCCCGCGCTCGCAAAGTTGCTCGTCGTCATACCTGGTTGTGGTTTTTCAACAAAGCGCAGCACTCGCCCGTTTTCGTCAGTCTCAACAATTCCGTACTGAGAAGGGTCGCTTACAGGCGTGAGCGAAATTGTTCCCTCTGCACCATGTTGTCGGTGAAATGAAATCAACGATGCAATATCCAGATCCGTGAGCACGTCTCCGTTAGCAACGACAAATGTTTCAGAGATGCCGGCTGTACGCGCTGCAAAACCAATTGCGCCAGCGGTGTCGAGTGGTGTGTCCTCTACTGCGTACGACAGCTGCACCGATCCGCACATGTCGTTGGGAAACGCTGCCATAAATGGCTCTGGTTTAAAACCAAGTGCAAGCACTGCATGGGTCACGCCACCGCGTGCGAGAGAATTCATCAATCGCTCAAGCATTGACGTGTGCGCGACCGGCAGCAACGGCTTTGGGATGCTGTAAGTCAGTGGTCGAAGTCTTGTTCCGAACCCTCCGACAAGCACGACTGCGTGCATCGTGGCTACCTACTCTTGAGTTTGGAAGGCAAGAGTTGCAAGTGCAGACGAGTCAGGCTGCGGTACTTCTACACCGTCGGCAATAAACGCAAGTGCAATGGCCATTCCATCACTCGTCAGTCGTACTCCATCAAAACTGGCAATCGAAACTTTGCTGTCGGCAGCGTTGCGATAATCGTTCCATACCAGCACGCGCAACGTTGCATCTTTTTCAACACCGTTTGCATCTTTGCATTTTGTGTCGGCCTCAGTGATTGTCTCGCCACCATTGATGGTTGAAGGAAACGTAATCGACTTATCATCTACTGTGATGCCGTACAGATCAAAAAATGTCTTGAGTTTGGCGGTGCGCAATCCTGCAAGCACCTGCGGCTTCCAGCCAAAGATGCCGTCAGCCTTGATATACGCGTCGGGCGAAACCGTTGCTGGGTCGGTTGCTGCACCAGGGAAACCTGTGAGGTAGGCATCACACTTGTAGACACCGAAGCTTGAGAAATACTCCTGATTGGCTGCAGCAGTTGCATCAACCGTTGGCTGCCCTTGGCGTGCATAGGTAATGAGCGCAATTCCAAGCACGCAGACGACCAAAATGACGGTGGGAAACAATGAGCCGCCCTGAAAGCGGATTTTCTTCCCTTTGCCTTTTTCGGCAAGTCTGGCGATTTTTTTCGCTGATGATGATCGGGCCACGAAGACCAAAGGTTATCGGTTATTGAGGTAAATCGCCTCATACCTTTTTGCAACTGCGCCAGCAGAGGCGTGATGCTCTACCCATGTACGACCGAGCGCCCCCATCGCAACGCGTTTAGCCCCGTCAGAAATCAGTATTTGCAACGCCGAAATAAACTCGGCTTCGTTGTCTGGTGCCACTGCGGTACCCGCCCCACTCTCGGCCAATGTTCGCGGAATCTCGGTACCAGCATCGATAGCCGCAACCACCGGCCGACCGGCGCTCAGAATTGAATACATCTTGGACGGCACGCTGACAGATGCAAGACCGGTCTTGAGCGGCACAACATGAATATCGCCAGACGCGAGCACTTCAGACAATCGTTCAATCGGTTGATAATCAGCGAAGTACACATTGTCGATGTCTGTAGCTTTCACTTCGTCTTGCAACGATTTTCGCGCAGCACCGTCACCGTTAATCACAAAAGCAATGTGCGGCATTGACCGTGCTGCTGCGAGCACGAGTTCGAGCGACTGCGAAAATCCAACATTGCCCGCATACATCACGATGACCCGATCGTCGATACCCAACTCGCGGCGGTAGCTCGTCATTCTGTCGCCAGGCACAATCGCAGACGTGTCAACGAAGTTTGGAATCACGTGTAGCCGATTGTGAAACTTGGTAGAGAGTTTGGCGGCAACGTTTTGCTTCAAGTCTTCAGACAATAAAACAACCGCGCCGGAGCGCTCGTAACTTATCCGCTCAAACCAGCGTGCTGCGCGCAAAATTTGTTTGTTCGTAATGGCGCCGGTTTGCGCTGCTGCGTCAGGAAAGATGTCTTGAATGTTGAACACAAGCATTCCACCTCGGAAAAGTTTGGTAAACCATCCCGTAAGTCCAAGTGTGAGTGGAGGCGACATGGCTAACACTCCATCGATACGCCGAGGAAACCCACCGGCAACAAGACTGCGTAGGCCAACAACTGCACTGAAAAACACAAACCCCAATGCTCTGCGCAGTAAATTTCGTTTTGTCTTGCCAGGAAACGGATGCACACGCGTGATTGAACCCCACGCAGTTTTCTCAACTCGCCATAATCTTCCACCCCAACCAGTCTCGATTGCGTGTTCGCGATACCACGGCAACGAAGTTACGACGTGCAATTCGTGTCCGAGTGCTGCCAATTCGTGCACGATGCGGGTCATCACCACACCTGTTGGCGCCATGTCGGGAGCAAAGTGTGGACA
>JAIOXC010000059.1 GCA_021741795.1 Ilumatobacteraceae bacterium
CAATGACGGCATACCCGAGGGCCTACTCACACCAATGATTGTTGGCATTATCACTGCAGGTATTTCTGGTTGGATTGCGATGTGGGGAATGATGCGCGTGTTGCGCAGCAGAAGCTTTAATGGATTCGTTATTTATCGAGTAGTTATTGGTGCGGGCGTGTTGTTGCTCGCTGCTAGCTCTGTTCGCTAGCTCGATACCACCATCGTTGCGTCGCCAATTGCTGCGGCGCTTGCAACTACTGCAGACAATTCTGCTGGTACAGCAACTATGACACCAATGACTATTACTCCAGTGACTGTGCCAGTTGTATTTTCCATCAGACTGAGCACGAGTGCGTCGGCAGCAAGCACTATGCCATTAGCGATGATGTCGACATGATCGCCAACTTGCATAGGCGGCAGTGCTGCAGGTGGCACGATGGCCACTGATCGAAAACCGGCTGGTAGTTGCAGCTGTGTAGAAGCGTTCATGCCGGTGTTGGTAGTGGTGAGTAATTCTCCAATCGAAATTGATTGATGAGCAACTAAACCAGTTTGCAGATCGTGCAGGGCGGTTGGGGAAACTGCAGATCGGGGAAGCGCGCGCGGACTAAACAACTGTGAGGTGATGATGTCGCCTGGTTCAATGTTGCTTGTGGCAATGAGCACTGGTGTGGTTAAACCAAGTGAGGCGGTTGCCGATTGCATGCGTGAAAGAGTGATGAAGAACGTCAGCGCTGCACAACACACGAGACCCGCGATGACTTGTTGTTGTCGCCGATTATTGCGGCACAACGCCAAGTAGTTGGTGGCGCCCAATTCGCGAATGCGCACAAGGATGGGAGCGATGGCGACTACAAGTTTGTGAAGTGATGCCGGGACGAGTTTGTTGTTCATGCATAGTTGTGTGCGCGGGGCACACCAAAAATGCGGGAAAAACTGTGCTACGACGCGGGCGTACTGGCTGGTGCCGCAGGTGTTGCGGCGGGTGCCGCTGCTGGAGCAGCAGTTGTGCTCTCGGATGACGCCGGGGTCGAGGAGCTTGTTGACGAAGTTGATGCAGGCGTTGTGCTACTTGAAGTCGACTTGCTGTCGGTCTTGTAAAAGCCGCCGCCCTTAAAGGAAACGCCAACTGGGGTGAAGACCTTTTTGACTGGCTTTACGACACCATCTTGGGGGTGGGCCAACTCGGTCAATGGGTCATCGGTGAAGGCCTGATAGACCTCGATCGTCTCACCAGAATCAATGAATTTGTAGACATACGTTGGCATCAGGTCAACAATTCTAGGATGCAAGGGTGGCAATGCACACCGCTGTTATCCCCGCTGCGGGGTTGGGGACGAGATTTCTGCCTGCGACCAAGGCGGTGCCAAAAGAATTGATGCCCATCTTTGACACGCCTGCCCTGCAACTGGTGATGGATGAAGCAATTGGGGCTGGGTGTGACCACATCGTTGTGGTGTCAAGCAAAGCCAAGAGCGGCATCGAGGCCTACTTGGTGCCATCACCCGATGTGGTGAAGCGAGTGCGAGATAGTGGTCGCACCGAATTGGCAGATCGACTTTCACTCATTGGCACCGATGTGAAGATCACGGTCGCATATCAAGACGTGCCGCGAGGCCTCGGGCATGCCGTTGCGTGTGCGCGCCATGCAGTTGGCAACGAATCATTTGCGGTGTTGTTGCCCGACGAATTAATGGGCGATGCATCGTTGCTGACACAGATGTGGAAGATGCACGATGCTGGTGGCAAACACGTAGTCGGTCTCAAGCAAGTGCCAATGAGCGAAGTGAGCGCATACGGTTGCGTAAAGACCACTGGCGCACCTGACAAAGACGGTGTCGTCACAGTGACTGGCGTTGTAGAAAAACCTGCGATCAACGAAGCACCAAGCGATCTCATCCTGATCGGCCGTTATGTATTGGGAGCCGACATGTTTGACATGCTCGACACACTTGCACCAGCCAAGGGCGGAGAAATCTTGCTGACCGACGGGCTTCTTATGGCGGCAACTGCAGGCAACTTATTGGGTGTGGTGAGCGATATCGATCGCCATGACACTGGAACGCCGATGGGTTGGTTGCAGGCAGTGATCGAGATTGCGCTGAAGCGCAAAGATGTTGGTGCAGAACTCTCCACATGGTTAGAAGGAAGATTTAAGTGAGCAAATTACAAGTAACGATTGATCCAAAAGAAGTAGGCATGTCGAAAGACCGACTCAAGCGCATCGACGAACACTTTCAGCAGTATGTAGATGATGGCAGGTTGCCTGGCTACACCGTTGCTGTGGCTCGCTACGGACAAATCGCGCACGTGAGCACGTACGGCATGCGCGATATGGAAAGCAAATTGCCAACCGAACTTGACACCATGTATCGAATTGCATCAATGACCAAACCAATTACATCGATTGCGTGCATGATGTTGGTTGAAGAAGGCAAGTTGCAACTCACCGATCCGGTGAGTCGATTCATTCCTAAATTCCGCCATACCCAGGTGTATGTAAGTGGTACTGCAGAAAAACCAGTGCTAGCACCAATGAAGGAGCCAATGCGCGTTTGGCACCTTCTTTCACACACTTCTGGCCTGACATATGCGCACAATTATTCGCATGTCGTAGACGAGATGTATCGCAATGCTGGTTTTGGCTTGGTGTCTCATGGCGAGGAAACACTCGAACAGATGTGCGACCGCGTTGCAGACATGCCGCTTGTCTTTGAGCCTGGCTCATCGTGGATCTATGGCGTGTCAACCGACGTATTGGGTCGCGTCATCGAAGTCGCATCTGGAATGTCATTGAACGACTTTTTCCAAACGCGCATCTTGCAACCATTGAAAATGCATGACACGGGTTTTTGGGTGCCCACAGAAAAATTGTCACGTTTGGCTGCGGTGTACACGCCAGACGAAACCGGGTTGAAGGCAGTGCGCTTGCCGTCGATGGAACAGTCGGTGCTCACCAAGCCATCAGCCTTTTCTGGCGGTGGCGGTTTGGTCTCAACCGCGTATGACTATTGGCGATTTTTGCAATTGCTCGAAAATGGTGGAGAGCTTGATGGTGTTCGACTCATCTCGCCAACAACTCTTGACTTGATGACGAAGAATCATCTGCCGAACAATCAAGACGTTTCGCAATTCGGCCGTGTCGTTGGCGAAGAGGTGTTTTATGACGGCCTCGGTTTTGGACTTGGCTTTGCCGTAGTGATTGATCAGGCAAAAACCAAAGTTGCTTGCCCCGATGGCACATTCAGTTGGGGTGGAATTTTTAGCACCGCATTTTGGATTGACCCTGTTGAAGAGATCACTGCAACTTTTTATACACAATTGATTCCTTCAACGACATATCCGATTCGCCCGTTTTTGCGCAGCATGGTGTACGGCGCAATTATCGAATAGCGGCAGTTAGTCGGCGCGAGAAAATGCGCCAGGCTCATCGATCACAAAACCAAACTCGTCAACAACAACTTCAACCGTTTTGTTTTGCGCAAGACTGATGTATTGCCAGCGATGAGTGTCAACTCGCGTGTACATCTGTGGCACCACAGTGACGCCGAGAGTTTCGGTGTCTACGGTGATCACATTTTGCGTGGATGAATGCCCAACATGGAGCGGCAGCCTGTGGGTCAATATTGAGTTGGTAAACGGCGTGCCTTGTAGATCGATGTCGATGCATCCGTCCAATTCGGTTCGGTGCTCGCCGTTCATTTCGCCCCACCTGCCGTGGCCATCGGTTGCGAGCCACAAGTCGGGCTCGTCCATGTCACGAAACAATAAGAACTGCTGCACGACCCACATTGCCGACATGCGGATGACGTAGTGGGCGTTTTCGGAGCCCAAGACTCCGTTGGCCGTCCAGCCCTCGTTTTCCCACAACAAATCAACGTGACTGAGATGTGTCGAATCGGCAAGCGTCCACGATGCTCGGTGACCCGACGCGGGGAGCGCCAAATAATGATCCGGGGAGCCAGAGTGCGAATTACTCATAGGTACAGCCTGTCATGTGGCGGTACCGTAGCGAGATAATGATTGAGATTAGTGAGGCTCAAAAAACCGTGCTTGATGCATGTGACGTGCTTGTGCCGGTTGCTACGCCGTGCGAGCAGATGTCGGGCAGAGTGCTGGCGCAGAAAGTGGTGGCGCCCGAGAATGTGCCACCTTTTGCCAACTCGGCAGTGGATGGATACGCAGTGCGTACTGCCGATACTCAAACAGTGCCAACTGAACTGGTTGTTGTAGACACGGTTGCCGCGGGCGCTGAGCCGAAGATTGCGGTAAATGCTGGCCAAGCAATCCGCATCATGACGGGTGCGCCAATGCCGCAGGGCGCCGACGCAGTAGTGATGGTTGAAGACACACAGCGTGTTGGTGATGACCGCGTATCGATTGGCAAAGCCTCGAAACTCTATGACGCGATTCGCGATGCAGGGAGTGATGTAAACAAAGGTGACACCGTATTTGTCGCTGGCACCGTGCTCAATGCTGCTGGTGCAGGAGTGTTGGCGAGTGTGAATGCTCGGGTCGTGCAGGCATACCCACGAGCACGTGTTGCATTGCTGTCAACTGGCGATGAATTGGTGACTGACGGATCACCGCTCAAGATCGGGCAGATACGCGAAAGTAATTTGACGATGCTCGATGCAATGATTGCCGCGTCTGGATGTGAAGTGATCAATTTAGGAATCATTAAAGATGACGAAGCGTTGCTTGAGCGAGTGTTGCTCGACGTAATTGAACGATGCGACGCAATCGTGACGAGTGGTGGCGTCAGCATGGGCGACTTCGACGTGGTGAAGGCAGTGTTGTCGCGCATTGCAAAGATGCAGTGGATGCAACTTGCGATTAAGCCTGCAAAACCATTTGCGTTCGGACAGCTTCAAGCATCCGATGGGCGAGTAGTGCCAATTTTTGGATTGCCAGGCAATCCAGTTTCTTCGATGATCAGTTATGAATTGCTTGCAAGGCCAGCACTGCGCAAAATGATGGGCCACACGCTCGACTTGTTGCGCCCAACAGTCAAAGCAGTGTTGGATGCGCCGATCAAGCGCAAGAAAGACGGCAAAGTGCACTATGTGCGAGTGTTTGGTGGTTTTGAAAGCGATGGTCGCTTGCATGTGCGCGACACTGGCCCTCAGGGCAGTCACCAACTTGCATCAACTGCCCTTGCCAATGGCCTCGCATACGTGCCAGATAGCACGGGCATTGAGGCTGGAGCCGAAGTTGACGTCTATGTGATCGGTGATTTGCTGGGCTAGCGCTTTGCCACATGCCCGTAGGCTGTTGCAATGGAATTGATCGATCCATTTGGGCGAACCGTGCGCGACTTGCGCATCTCGATTACTGATCGCTGCAACTTTCGTTGCACATATTGCATGCCTGCAGAGGGCATGAAATGGCTGCCCCGTACCGAAGTGCTTTCGTATGAAGAATTGCATCGCCTCGCATCTATCTGTGTGAACCACTTTGATGTCGACGGCATTCGCCTCACCGGTGGCGAGCCAACAATGCGTGCACACTTGCCCGTGTTGGTGCAAAAGCTTGCAGGACTCATAGTGCCTGCAACCGCCAACTCGCCGCGTGCAGGCAAACCAATTGATCTTGCAATCACTACTAACGGCGCAACACTGCGACTGATCGCACAAGAGCTGCGCGAAGCAGGGCTCGAGCGCATCAACATCTCGATCGACACACTCAAGCGCGAACGCTTTTACGAGATGACTCGACGCGACGAACTCGAGCATGTGCTCGACGGAATCGATGCAGCCATTTCCGCAGGTTTTTCGCCAGTCAAACTCAATGCGGTAGTGCAACGCGGTATTAACGAAGATGAAATTGTTGACCTTGCAACCTTTGGCCGCAACAAAGGCATTGAAGTTCGTTTCATTGAGTTCATGCCACTCGATGCGCAAGGCACTTGGGACAACAATCAAGTTGTTGGCCAAGACGAGATTGTTGCTGCAATTGCAGCCGTGTATCCGCTCGAGCTGATGCCGGCTCGTGGTGCAGCACCTGCCGACCGCTGGCGCTATCTGGATGGCAAGGGCACAGTTGGTGTGATTCCATCAGTGACCAAACCATTTTGTGGTGACTGTGACAGAGTGCGCCTGACTGCAGACGGCCAATTTAGAACATGCCTGTTTTCAACCAATGAGTTTGATCTACGCGCAATGTTGCGCGAAGGTGCAAGCGATGATGCGATTGCGGCAGAGATCAAACGCGCTGTTGGCACCAAGTGGGCGGGGCACAACATCGGTAACGTGACGTTTGTGCGTCCACGACGTTCAATGAGCCAAATAGGTGGTTGAGAAACATGGGTAATGGACATGAGTGATTTACAGTTTTCGCATCTCGATCCCGCAGGCAACGCCCGCATGGTCGACGTCACGCCAAAAGAGGCAACGCACCGTCGCGCAGTCGCGCGCTGCAAAGTGTTTATGAAGCCCGAGACAACTGCTGCGATTGCCAATCGCGAAGTGAAAAAGGGTGACGTTATTGCAGTCGCTCGAGTCGCCGGCATTCAGGCTGCCAAGCGCACAAGCGACATGATTCCGCTGTGTCATCCGCTGCTGATCGGTGCAGTGCACATCAATTTTGAAATCGCCGACGACTTCATCGCGATTGAGGCTCAAGTCGACACTGTTGATCGCACGGGAGTAGAGATGGAAGCCCTGCATGCATGCAGCGTTGCTGCCCTCACCATCTATGACATGTGCAAGAGCGCCGATAGGGCCATGGTGATCGGTGAATTGACGCTGTGGGAGAAGTCGGGCGGCCGACAGGGCCTTTACCGGCGAGAAGAGCAGTAGGGCCAATAAACATAAGGGTTTTGGCTCTATTGGCAGATCAAATTACCCCATTGTTGTCCCGTTTGTAGCAATTTTGTAGTCATTCTGTAATACACTCAATCCACTCATGAGCAAACTGATTTTGATCATCGTCGGCGCCGCATGGCTCGCAGTTCTCTTGCCTCCAATGGTTCGAGCCAAATTGCACGGCAGCCCATCCAACTCGGTCAGCAATTTCCGTCGTCAGTTGAACTCTCTCGAATCTTCTGGTGGTCGAAGCCAACAGGGTCAGTTGCGCAACATGGCGCGTCCTCTTGCCCCATCGCCGCAATACCGCAACCCAGCCCAACGCACTTCGCGACCACATCAGGGTGGTTTGAGCAACATCACCGGCGCGTTGATTCGTCCAGAAGGCGTTCGTCATCACCGTGCACCAGCACTGTTGACCCCGCAGGCCATGGTGCGTCAGCGTCGCCAAAACTTGGTGGTTGGCATGGCGGTCGTGACTGGTATCTCGTTGTTCTTGGCATTCACGACTGGCTCGAGCGCGTTTGTCTACCTCTTTACGGTCAGCCTGCTGGCCTTGTGTGGCTACTGCTACGTGTTGGTGCAATTACGCATCAAGCGCGAAAATGAGCGGTACCTGCGCCAGTTTCGACGCGTCGCCTAAAGCCGCTGCCCGCTAGGGTTTGCTTGCAAACAGGGGCTGTAGCTCAGTTGGCAGAGCGGTACGTTCGCAATGTACAGGCCAGGGGTTCAATTCCCCTCAGCTCCACGCCAACGGCGAAGCAACAACAAAACGGGGGATAACAAAATGGCAATGTCATGGCAAGAAGCAAACGCAGCAGTAACTGCACCAGGACAGATTTTTGAACTCATCGATGCTGAAGTGATGGGCGTTAAGACACAGATTTTTAAGAATGCTCCAGCACACCTCGGACAAGTTTTTGCCGGTGCTCGTGGTCATGGAGACAAAACATTTTTGGTCTATGAAGGCGAAACATGGTCGTTTGCAAAGACGATGGATCATGTTGACGCACTTGCATCGCTACTCGTCAATACATACGGAGTGAAAAAGCGTGACCGCGTGGCAGTTGCGATGCGTAACTATCCGGAATGGGTTATCTCATTTGCCGCGATTATTTCGGCAGGCGCAGTCAACGTGTCGATGAACTCGTGGTGGACAGAAGACGAAATGAATTTCGCACTCGAAGACTCTGGTGCGACCGTGTATATCTGTGACGAAGAGCGCTATGCGGTTGGTGCCGCAACATGCGCGAAGCACGGAATCAAAGTGCTTGTAGTGCGCACCGACAAGCCAATGCCTGCTGGTGTCGACAAGTGGGAGGAAGTATTGCCACTTGGCGCCGCGCATCCTGGCGCAGAGATTGCCCCAGACGATGACGCAACCATTTTGTACACCTCGGGAACAACCGGCCGACCAAAGGGTGCAGTGTCGACGCACCGTGCGATCGTGTCGTCGTTGATGGGCTTCTCTTCGCGCAACTCAGTGCTCACACTCGCAGGAACAAAACTCAAAGAAGTAACAGGTCCAGAAATTCCAACATCGTTTATTTTGATTGTGCCTTTGTTTCACGTAACGGGTTGTGTGCCTGTGATGATGAGCTGCTTTATTGCCGGCCTCAAACTTGCAAT
>JAIOXC010000060.1 GCA_021741795.1 Ilumatobacteraceae bacterium
AGCGACAATACGCCTAGATTGCATGGCGTGCTGGTGTGGATGGATCTTGAGATGACTGGGCTTGACCCAGAAACCGATGTGATCGTAGAAATAGGCACCCTGATTACCGACGACAATTTGGCGATCATTGCCGAGGGCCCCGATCTCGTTATTCATCAACCCGACTCGATTCTGGCCCTGATGCAACCGATCGTTGTCGAGATGCACACAAAATCTGGACTCCTTGAAGCCATCAAGACGTCAACTGTGACGCTTGAAGAAGCCGGCAATGCAACACTCGAATTCATCAGGTTGCATGTTCCCGAAGCAAGATCAGTGCCGCTGTGTGGAAACTCAATTGGTACCGACCGACGCTTTCTTGCAAAGTATCTTCCAGAAATTGAAAATTATTTGCACTATCGCAGCGTTGATGTGTCCAGCATCAAAGAACTCTCGAAGCGCTGGTACCCAAAGGTTGGTATTGACCGCCCAAACAAAGGTGGCTCACACCGCGCGATGGATGACATTAAAGAAAGTGTTCGTGAGTTGCAGTTTTATCGCGACAAATTGTTTGTTACCGAAGTGGTAAACAAAAACAGTCAGACCTGAGCACAAGCGTGAGCGAAAAGGTCTACACAAAACAAGAGCAAGTTCCTGCAACGACAGAGATTACCGAAGTTGCACCGAATATTTTGCGAACTCAACTTCCTATCGATATGCCAGGTCTTGGCCACGTCAATATGTATGTGCTCGAAGACTCACGTGGAGTTGCCGTTGTCGACCCTGGATTGCCAGGCAAAGCAACATGGCGCGCAATTAATAGTCGACTTGCCGAAATTGGGATTCCGCTCAAGCGAGTGCACTCCATCATCGTGACGCACAGTCATCCAGATCACTTCGGTGGTGCTGGACGACTGCGTGCCGAAACCGGAGCAGACATCATTACCCACGAAAGCTTTCGAATGTTCTTTGATCCGACCGAACCGGACGACGTCGATGTTGAGACTGTGGCTGCTGCTCCTCGTGTTCCGTTTGGTGAGACACCATGGGGTGGACCTGGACACTCACTTCCATGGCGACGCAAGATGTATTACAAAGGTTCAAGCCGATTCCCCACTCTGTTTCGTGCGCCAAAACCAACAATCAGACTTGCCGAAGGTGAGCACATTTCACTCGCAGGGCGTGAGTGGATGGCTATACACACTCCTGGGCACACCGAAGATCATCTCTGCTTATTTGACCCTGAAGCTGGCGTGATGTTGTGCGGAGACCATGTCTTGCCAACGATTACGCCACATATTTCGGGCATGACCAAAGATGCCGATCCTCTCAAAGGTTTTTTTGATTCCCTCGACAAAGTCGGTGCATTTGGCTCGCAAGTAAAGATCTCATTGCCAGCGCACGGTCTCCCTTTTGCGAATCTCGCACTGCGTTGCGACCAGATCAAGGAGCACCACATAGGTCGACTCGACAAGTTGCGAACGGTGGCAAGCGAACTCGACAAGCCACTTACAGTCACTGAATATTCTGGTCACCTATTCTCGCCTCGCGCGCAAGGCACGATGGCCGACAGTGAAACCTACGCACATCTCGAACACCTACGCATCGCAGGAGAGTTTGACTACAAGGTGCGTGAAGGCATTCGCGAATACATTCGCGTCAATTAATCAATATTTACAGGGTCGGCGGTCAATCCGTACACAACCTATTTGCAGTAGTCGCTCGTCTGTCCATTTTTGCTGCCATCACGTGAAGGGAGTAATTTCACCACCGCGCTGTCTGCTTGAGGCAATGAATCAAACCAACATATTCCGTAAGAATCTGCTGGAAACTGAGAATGAGCGCTCGCCCAAGCAGGATCTTTTGATGCTTCATTTTTCTGACGCATGTCGTAAACGCCGAAATCTACGGAGACATTATTGAGGAATCCAACTTCCGTGGCGATCACTTCACCAACCGTTACAGCGACGGGCGGACTGACTAAATCAGTACGGGTGTCTTCCTTTATGGGAAATGCATTCACAACTGCCTCAAATTTGGCAGTCAATTTTCTTAAATGATCGAATCGGAACGAAACTCCACAGTTTCCATCAAACTCAAAGAGATACTGAACCTCTCCCAACTCTCTATAACGAACAACACGCGTAATTTTGCCACTGAGTGGAATCTTTACCGTCACCAAATTGTCGGTCGCATTATCAAAACCAAAACCACCATGAGCTTTATAATTTCCACCTCGCTCCTGCCCCGGATAAAGAATCGATGTGACCCGTGACAAATCAACTGGCGTTTGAAGAAGTGGAGTCGGACATGCTGACTGTGGAGCGGCAACAGCATTGCTAGATGAGGGTGCTGATGCATTAGGTGAAGTGCTCTTAGCGCCAGCTCCTTTATTCCAGACAAGTTTCTTCCCGGACTTGATACATGTGTACTTGACCCCTGCGGATGTCCTGGTCTGGCCAAGTTTTTTGCAAGTGGTGGCTGGTTTTTCCGCCGCTGTTGCGGGTGAAAGGTTTAGCGTAAGAACTAAGCATCCAATCACTATGGATGCGAAAACCCGCTTCATACGCTCAAGATTAGCACACAGATAACAACGCGAACAGAGGTTTCACTACTCCCGTTAATCCTTGATTACAGTGAAACAAGCTGCGTCACTGCAGCAACTCGGTTGTCGCTCAGAACGTGTCGCAGCACCACGCGATCCCCCAGATCTTGCGTCACAATGCGCACTTCGTCACCCGGGTCGACTGCCAAGTGATGCTCGACAGTTGCATGTAAAGGTGCGCGTCGTGCATCGCTGTGCGTAGACAAATACTCTTCAAGAGCAATCCAATACGACGCGTTGTTCATGTGTCCAACTGCATCCATGTCGGCGAATCGCACAGGCCATGCTTCACTTGTCGCACCCGGTGCATCAAGTGGTGGCAATGATTTGCCAATTAAGAAACTTGAGCGAATCTTTCGACCGGCGCTTGCTTCATCGATCATCTGCAAAAAATCTGCAGGCAACGGTGTTGGTTTCATTGTTTGCATATCAACATGCACCCACAATGCAGCGGCCTCGATGCGCGCACCGTCGCTCGAAGTAATGGTCGTTCGTCGCTCAGCCCAATGTGAGCCGTAACCACCACACCAAGTCTTTACCGAAACATCGGTCATGTACAACGGAAACTGATGTACCCACATTTCTGTACGACGCACCACCCAACCGTGGATGTCGGAATACGCGCCGTCGACCGCATCATCATTGGCGATGTCTTGTAAATAGCGAGCAGTCGCGTCGAGGCGCAGACGCCCCTTTGGGGTGACATCGCCAAGCCGAACTCTGCGTTCGGTGCCAAAAACCCTGCCATGACTTGGCATTTCAACGGGGTTTGCAGGGTGCCACATGACGCTCAAACCCTATAGGGCATTGAGTCTCACGGTCGTTGCATTTAATCGCTTGCAATTGGCCCGAAGAGGTGGTTTGCTACATAGCCCATGTTGCAACACGCCATTTCCCGTAGCAATTCGTCAGCAGTGGCTGGCGCGCGCGCGTTTGCAACCGTGGCCGTGACAGCCGCAATCACCAGCCGTTATTCACGCTGGTTTGATATGCAGGCCGGAGTCGCGAAATATTCGAAAGATTTCACGAAGCGCCCGGTCAAAGGCCTCCTGGGGTTCCAGACGTAACAGATTTCACGTCGGAGAACGCCAAGAGGCCGCTGGGAGAAATCCCGGCGGCTTTTTTATTTCCCCCCGAAATGTGTTCTCCGACGTGAAGCCAATCAATACAACAAACAGCAATGAAAGGAACAGAAAAATGCAAACACTCATAGCACCGAAAGAGCAACACGAAACTCTCGTGTTGTCGGCCAAACGATGCAGCGACGGCAACGGAACGTTGTCGTATCTGTTCTTTTCAGAAGAGTTTGTTGACATTCAGCGCGCCAAGGCTGTGTGTTCGAAGTGTTCTTCGCAAGCCGAGTGCTTGCTCGGTGCGCTCGATCGTGCAGAACCATGGGGCGTGTGGGGCGGCGAGCTCCTCGAAGAAGGTCGCATTTGTGCAACAAAGCGTCCAAGAGGCAGACCAGTAACGCGCAATATACGAGTCACCGTTGTTGACGAAGTGCCAATCCCCCGGCACCTCGTGGCATAAGACAACAAAGGGGTACGAAAACGCTCTAGTAAAGTGTTTTCGTGCCCCTTTTGCCCCCACAACAACGCAAGTTGTTAATCGCTGTAGTCGTGCTGGCTGTCAGCGTTGGCGGTGGTTGGATGTGGAGCAGTGCATCCGAACCAGACCTGGATGCACGCTTAACAACACCCGGTGAAGTGCCATATCCATCAATTGCAACCAATAACGCAGTTGCAGGCACGAGTCTCCCCCAAGCATCACTGCTCACACTCGACAACAAGACAATTGACTCATCCACACTCATTGGCAAACCACTCATTCTCAATTTTTGGTACTCGACATGCGAGCCGTGCCGCCGCGAGATGCCGGTGCTGGCCTCAAGCGCCGAAGCCCATAGTGCAACTGTTCGATTTGTTGGCATCAACATGAATGACTCCATCGAAACTGCTCAAAACTTTGCTAAAAAATACAATGTTTTGTACGACATCATGTTTGACACGAGCGGTTCATTTATTGGCGATCTAGGTATCGCAACAGCACCGATGACATTGTTTGTCGATGCTAAAGGAGTGATTGTCGACCAAGTTGCAGGAGAGATCACCGCCGACAAACTTGAGTCACTGATTGCCAAGTGGTTTGCACAATGACAAGCACGATCAGCACAGTCGTGTTGGCCATCGAAGGCAACTTTGCCTACAGCTTTATGCTCGGCATTCTCGCCGCAGTCAACCCATGTGGTTTTGTTTTGCTTCCCGCATACCTGTTGTATTTTCTGGGTATCGATTCGGCCAATCCCGCTGCACAACGCGCGCCAATTCGTCGTGCTCTCTTGGTCAGTGCCGCAGTATCGAGTGGGTTCATGCTTGTCTTTCTCATCATCGGCACCATCTCGCGACTGTTTACACAGTGGATTGAGCTCAACGCCAAATATGCAGGACTTCTCATCGGTGTCGCACTAGTTGTAATGGGTATTGCAATGCTTGCTGGTTGGAAACCTTCGTTTATCACTCCAGCGATTGGCGGGGAACGAGACCGTTCGCTTCGTGCCATGTTTGTTTTTGGAATCGCTTATGCAGTTGCAAGCATTGGTTGCACAATCGGTTTTCTCACCACAGCAATTTTTGGCTCCATCGGATTACACGGGTTTGCGTCTGGAGTACTGAGCATTGTGTTGTATGGCGTTGGCATGGGTCTTCTCGTGAGCACACTGACTGTCACGCTTGCCGTGGCTCAAGGCGGACTCTTGCGAGTGCTAAAAAACGGTTTGCGCTACATGGACAAACTTGCTGCTGGTTTCATCATGCTCACCGGCATGTATCTCACGTGGTATTGGTACGTCGCAGTGTCTGAACGCTCATCTGCTGGCAACGTCACACAAAATATTGAGGGTTGGCAATCATCTGTTGCCACCTTCTTGCAACGTCAAGGTGCATGGCGCCTCGGTTTGGTGTTCATTGTTGTTGTCGGTGGAGCAATCTTGGTCAATCAATTGCGAACACGAAACGGTAAGTCTTCATAATGCTCGCTGAACTCCTTGCGCACCCCGATGTCGAAGAGTCGAGCATTCTGCGCAGCAAGTTTGGTTTCATGGCCTTTCATGGCGGCGGCTTAGAAGAACAAACAGACGTGATAGCGCAGGCTGCAGCCGAACAATCAGGCGCTTCGTACTACGGCATTCACCAACCTGCGGCGCTCAAGTGGCATATTCCGTCACACCAAATTGATCCTGCACATTCATCAGTTCTTGCAACATTTTTGGATCACGTAGATGTCGTGATCACTATTCATGGCTATGGTCGCAAAGGTTTATTCACCACATTGTTGCTGGGTGGCCAAAACCGCACACTTGCCTCACATGTCGCCGGGCACCTACGCATCGCATTGCCTGCATACGAGATTGAAGATGATCTAGCAAATATCCCATTTGACTTGGCTGGTCAACACGACAACAACCCGGTTAATCGCGTGCGCAATCGTGGAGTACAGATCGAGCTTCCACCACGCGTTCGCGGCTCGAGTCCACTGTGGTGGGACTGGGAAGGCCCACACCTCACCCCACATACGCAATCTCTGATCACAGGACTTGTGAGTTCAGTAAACACCTGGGATCACGAAACAACTAAATGATCTAGGGAGCGAGACGCTCAATGCTCCAAACGGCTGACTCAACTGTCGCTCTTGAGTACCTAAAACGATCATGTAAGCGGCTTGGTCGGCCTTGCCAAAACTCAAACGCAACAGGCTCTAATACCCAACCGCCCCACATGGGTGGACGAGGCACATCGGCACCTTCAAATTGCTTGCGATATTGCTCAAGTCGTTCGACCAACACCGAGCGATCGCTGATCACTTGTGATTGCGGTGAAGCCCATGCACCCAGCTGTGACTCGCGAGGTCGCGACGCAAAATACTCATCGCTTTGCGCTTCCGCTACTCGGCGCACCGAACCGCGCACACGCACTTGGCGATGCAAGTCGAGCCATGAAAAAACTGCTGACGCAACTGGGTGTGCTTCGAGTTGTGCACTTTTGTCGCTTGTGTAATTGGTGTAAAAAACCAAGCCACTTGCATCGACTTGGCGTGCAAGAACAATTCGGGCGTCGGGTATTCCGTCGGCGGCAATCGTCGCGACCGACATCGCATTCGGTTCTGCTACTCCGGCAGATGCGGCTTGTTCGTACCAAGTGTTCCATTGCACAAATGGATCATCTTGTAAATCATTGCGATCAAGCCCTGCGGTTTCGTATTGAATGCGGCGATCCTGCAGTGACATGACTACCAATCAGTCAATCAGTCAGTTATTTGGGTGAAATGCGCGTGATGCCGCGCATGTATGGGTGTAGCGCTTCGGGGATGATGACCGAGCCATCTTGCTGACGATTGTTTTCGATGATTGCCGCCCACACACGAGGGACCGCAAGAGCAGATGCATTTAATGTGTGCGTCATCTCGGTGCCCTTTTGGCCAGTGCGCTTAAAACGAATGTCGGCACGACGTGCTTGATAATCGCTAAACCAACTAATCGAACTGACTTCGAGCCACGAATCCCCGCCCGGTACATACACCTCAACGTCAAAACTGCGGTGATGGCTTTGACCCAAATCTCCGGTACAGATTTCGATAATGCGATACGGCAAACCGAGTACTGCGATTGTTCCTTCAACGCGGCGAACGAGTTCTTGCAACATCTCGGGTGCTTGCTCGGGTGTTGTGACCGACAAGATTTCTACCTTGTCAAATTCGTGTGTACGCAACATGCCGCGTGTGTCGCGTCCAGCAGAGCCTGCCTCGCGGCGATAGCACGATGTGTGCGCCATGTAACGCACAGGCAGCATTGCTTCGTCGAGCACTTCGCCGGCATGAATAGACGTCAGTGAAGACTCAGCGGTTGGAATACACCACAAGTCGTCGCGCTCAATTGCGTATGCATCATCGGCAAACTTTGGCAACTGGCCAGTTGCAGTGAGCGTTGCCGTGGTAACGAGAGATGGCGGACGGATTTCTTCGAATGCATCTGCGTTGCGGTCGAGTGCAAGTTGGCAGAGCGCGCGAGCCAAGGTTGCCCCTGCTCCGCGTTGCATCGTAAACATTGCGCCACTGATCTTGACGGCGCGCTCATTGTCGAGAATGCCCAAAGCAGTCGCTGTCTCCCAGTGAGGCACGCGCTGGTAGTCAGGAAACGACGTGGGCATATTGACAGGCCCAGTGATCGTTGGATTCTCGTGGTCGCCTGCACCGTCAACCGCGTCGGGATGTGGCGTATTTGGAATGCGCAGCAGTACATCGCGCAGAGATTCAGTGAGTTGATCGAACTCGACAACAAGTGCCTGTTCGGCATCACCCATCGCACGACTTTGGGCCATCAGAGCCTCGGCTGCATCGTTGTCACCCGATCGTCGAAGGGCACCAACTTGCTTCGAGAGGTCGTTCACTTTGGCGCGGGTTGTGTCGCGTTCGGTCGTAATATCACGCAATCTGGCGTCGAGAGTCTCGGCTTCTTGCAGCTGTACAAGAAGTTCGGGCTTATGTCGTCGCGCCAACAAAGCACGGACCA
>JAIOXC010000061.1 GCA_021741795.1 Ilumatobacteraceae bacterium
AATGCGTCCAAGTTGGCAGCGGACTCGTATGAGCCGTCTTTGCCCACGGTGCGCTGTGCCCAACCAATGCCAGCAGAGTTGACAAGTGCACGAATTGGCCCCATCGACTTGGCCATCTCTGCAGCATTGATGATGTCTTGCGTGTTTGTCACGTCAACTTTGCAATACGCTCCGCCAACTTCTTTTGCTAGCGCCTGACCCTTTTCTTCTTGAATGTCGGCGATAACGACTTTGGCACCACGCTTGGCCAGCAAGCGAACGCATGCCTCACCAATTCCTGATGCTCCACCTGTGACTATTGCGCTTGCTCCGTTGAGTTCCATGAGGTGCAACACTACGCAAGTTGGTATGCGTCAAGCAAAGCCGAGCGACGCCGCCACAGCAAGTGCATCAACGTGTTCATTCATTGGCTCGCCATTATGCGCCTTGACCCATGTAAAGGTCACATCACCGCGCTTATTTACTGCATCTATCAGCAGCTCCCAAATATCACGGTTGGCCACTGGCTGACGCTGCGAATTTTTCCATCCACGTTTTTGCCAACCGACCCACCACGAGTCTCGAAAACAATGCACCACATAGGTACTGTCAGATCGAATTTCGATTGGCCCGGCATGATCGGCGTGCGCGCGCAATGCTTCCAACGCTGCCATCAATTCCATACGTTGATTTGTCGTGTGAGTTTCGCCACCCGTTGCACAAGGTTCACCTGTTGGAAATGTTGCCCACGCCCAGCCACCAGGGCCTGGGTTTCCCGAACACGCTCCATCGGTGTAGATAACAATCACGACCTAAATACTTGCTGATCTGAGGCCGTTCGACAGGTACCCACGAGTAAGTCTGCGAGAATGAGCCCATGATCTTTGACGGTTCGATGCACCAGTTGCCCGATACCGACCCGGGTGAAACTGCGGAGTGGCTTGACTCGCTTGACGCTGTCGTTGATGTGCAGGGCAAAACGCGCGCAAGATATTTGTTGTCCCGACTTCTCGAGCGTGCACGCGAATCGCAAGTGAGTTTTCCGGCAACAGTTTCGACTCCATATGTCAACAGCATTCCTCGTGAGCAAGAACCATGGTTTCCTGGTGACGAACACATTGAGCGACGCATCCGCGCATACATCCGCTGGAATGCAGCCGTGATGGTGGTGCGCGCCAACACCAACGCCGAAGGCATCGGCGGTCACCTCTCTACATTCGCATCGTCGGCAAGTTTGTACGAAGTAGGTTTCAATCACTTCTTTCGCGGCAAAGACAGCGGCACTCCGGGTGACCACATCTATTTTCAAGGTCACGCTGCACCTGGTGTCTACGCGAGAGCATTTATTGAGCGCCGTTTAGACGAAGACGATCTCGATCATTTCAGGCGTGAGATCGGTCGCAATGGCGATGGTCTCTCGAGCTATCCGCATCCACGACTGATGCCAGAGTTTTGGGAGTTTCCAACAGTCTCAATGGGACTTGGTCCGCTCACCGCTTTGTATCACGCCAGATTTAATCGATACTTACAAAACCGTCAACTCGATGACACTTCCAATAGTCGGGTGTGGGCTTTTCTTGGCGACGGAGAATGCGATGAGCCAGAAACACTCGGATCAATCTCGCTTGCTGCACGAGAACAACTCGACAACCTCACGTTTGTTGTCAACTGCAACTTGCAACGACTCGATGGTCCGGTGCGAGGCAATGGCAAGATCATTCAAGAACTCGAAGCGGTGTTTCGCGGCGCGGGCTGGAACGTCATCAAAGTTATTTGGGGTTCAAAATGGGACGAGCTACTCGCCCGCGATACGACTGGTGTGTTGCTCAACAAGATGAACAACACCGTCGATGGCGAATTTCAGCGCTACATCATTGAAAATGGCAACTACATTCGCGAAAACTTCTTTGGTCCAGACCCACGACTGCGCGAGATGGTCTCGCACCTGAGCGATGAAGAACTCGAGATGCTTCCCCGTGGCGGGCACGACTATCGCAAGTTGTTTGCCGCGTTTAAAGCAGCGAGTGAAAACATTGGTTCGGGCAGACCCACAGCCATTTTGTGCAAAACAGTAAAGGGTTGGACGCTCGGTCACGAGATCGAAGGTCGTAACGCCACGCATCAGATCAAAAAAATGACCGATGAACAGTTGCGTACTTTGCGCGACACTCTGCATCTCAATGACGAGATCCCAGACTCAGCACTCAGCGGTGATGATCCACCGTATTTCCGCCCCGCCGAGGACAGTGTCGAATACCAATACATGATGGAACGTCGTCGCGCACTTGGTGGCTCGGTACCAAAGCGCACCACCACTGCACGCAAGCCACTTGTATTGCCCAGCGCTGACGCGTTTAGCGAGTTTGACTCTGGCAGCGGCGAGCAAGCAGTGAGCACCACCATGGTCTTTACTCGCCTCTTGCGCAACATGGCTCGCGACAAAGATTTTGGTGCGCGTGTCGTGCCAATCATCCCCGATGAAGCCCGCACATTTGGAATGGATTCGCTGTTCCGTGAACTCAAGATCTACGCATCACAGGGCCAAAAATACGAGCCTGTTGATCACGCACTGTTGCTGAGCTACGCCGAGTCAACATCGGGTCAGATTCTTGAAGAAGGCATCACCGAGGCTGGCAGCATGGCCAGTTTTATTGCAGCAGGCACAAGTTATGCAACGCGTGGTGTGCCAATGGTTCCGTTCTACACATTTTATTCCATGTTTGGATTTCAACGCGTAGGTGATCTCATTTGGCAAGCAGCCGATGCACGCACACGTGGATTTTTGCTTGGAGCAACTGCCGGTCGCACAACACTCATGGGCGAAGGTTTACAACATCAAGACGGACACAGCCTGTTGCTCGCGAGCACAGTTCCCTTCTGCCAGGCATATGACCCCGCATTTGCATATGAAGTTGCCGCGATTGTTAAAAACGGTCTCAATCGCATGTACGGCGATGCACCTGAAGACATTTTTTATTACATCACTCTGTACAACGAGAATTATCAAATGCCAGCACGACCAGTGTCGCCAGTAATTGAAGCCGACATCGCGCAGGGTTTATACAAGTGGCAAGAAGCCACTGGCGGCAAGCACCGCGCAACAATTTTGTTTTCAGGTGCTGCCCAAGGTGCTGCACGAGCAGCAGCCACAGAACTACTTGAGAAATATGATGTCGGTATCGACTTATGGTCTGCTACTTCCTACAAAACATTGCGTGAAGAGGCGCTCGAAGTCGAGCGTTGGAACAAACTGCACCCTTTAGATGCACCACGCCAGCCGCTCGTGACCCGCTTACTCGGCGACACACCAAACCCATTTAGTCCAATTGTCGCGGTCACCGACTTTATGCGCGCAGTGCCCGAGCAGGTTGCAAGGTTTATCCCTGGCCGATCGTTTACTCCTCTTGGCACTGACGGAATGGGCCGGAGCGACACCCGAGAAGCATTGCGCCAACACTTCGAAGTCAACATGCCCCATGTGGTTGTCACGGTCTTGCACCAACTTGCCTTGGCAGGCACTATCAAGTCAGACGTTGTGCAAGCAGCAATCACTGCATATGCAATCAACCCAGAAGGCATCAGCCCGCTCTATTCATAAGCGATACTTGTAGCCATGGCTGCAACTACACCATCTCCCCCAACTCGCGTCCTGTTCATCACGGGAATCCCAAAGGCCGACGCATTGCTCAACAGCAACGGAACGGCGTTGCTCATTGGCATGCTGCTCGATCAGCAAGTGCCCATGGAGTGGGCGTTCACTGGTCCATACACAATCAAACAAAGACTTGGACATTGCGACGCGTCAAAAATCGCTGCAATGAAAGAAGACAAGTTCGTTTCAATCTGCTGCGAAAAACCAGCGATCCATCGGTTTCCAGCATCGATGGCAAAACGAATTCATCAGATGTGCGTGATTCTTACCGCCGAATATAAAGGCAAAGGATCAAACGTGTGGAAGCAGATTGAAGACGCAGAGGAATTACGTAAACGACTTCGACAATTGCCTGGGTATGGCGAAGAAAAAACTGAGATCTTTATCGCTCTACTCGGCAAAACATTTGGGGTGCGCCCCTCCGGATGGAAAAAGGCTGCTGGTGTGTTTAGCGATGCCAAACCACGTTCGGTTGCTGACATTTACTCACAAGCATCCCTGCTCAAAGTACGTGGCTTCAAGCAGATGCAACGGGCGCAAGATGTTGACAAACAAGACCGTCCCCGTCGTTAGGGTTATTGCATGACCGTTCTTGTCACCGGTGGCGCTGGCTACATCGGATCCCACACCGTGCGCGCACTCGTTGCCCAAGGTCGCGACGTTGTGGTGCTTGACTCACTCGAGCTTGGTCACAAAAGTCGGGTTGGCAATGTCCCATTCGTCGAGGGCAACATCACCGACGCAAAGATCATCGACAAGGTATGTCGCAAGTTTGAAGTTTCCGAAGTCATCCACTTTGCAGCCTACAAAGCAGTTGGTGAGTCGATGGAGCAACCATTGCGTTACTACAACAACAACGTTGCTGGCACGATCGCACTTGTGCGCGCACTGATGGCCAATGGTGTTGAAAAGATTGTCTTTTCTTCATCGGCGGCGGTTTACGGCAACCCCGATCATGTGCCTGTCACCGAAGACGCACCATTACGACCCGAGAGTGTGTATGCCGAAACCAAAGCGATCGTAGAAAAGTTTTTATTATCATGCGAATCAATCGGCTTACGTTCGGTAAGTCTGCGCTACTTCAACGCCGCTGGCGCAAGTGCCGATGCAACCATCGGCGAAGACTGGTCGATGTCGCAAAACCTGGTGCCGCTGGTGATGAAAGCGCTACTCGGATTTAGTGGACCACTCAATGTATTTGGCAACGATTATCCAACCCCCGACGGCACCTGCACGCGCGACTACATTCACGTCGAAGACTTGGCTGCTGCACACATCAAGGCACTCGACTATCTCAACGGTGGCGGCAAGACCTTGGCATGCAATGTTGGTACCGGCATTGCTACATCAGTGCTCGAAGTAATCAGCATCGCCGAACAAGTGAGTGGGCAAAAAGTTCCACACATTATTTCGAGCAGACGAGCAGGCGACCCAGTTTCTGTATTTGCAGACCCCACATTGGTGCGTGCGCTACTCGGTTGGAAAGCAAATCATGATTTGCGCGACATTATTGGTAGCGCATGGAAATGGCACAGTTCGTCGGCCAAATAAATTTCTTTACATCGCAGCGAGCGTACGTTGCCTGTCTAACCATCCAAGCAAGATCGCCATCGCGCGAGGATCATGTCGCAAACGATGACCCGCACCACTAATAATTTGTAGCTCGGCGCTTCCGTGTGCTTCGGCCAATACGCGCGAGTCTGCAGTTGGAACGATTTCATCGTCCGACCCGTGCATCAAAAACAACGGCCGCGGCGCAAACCTTTTTGCGGCATCGGCAGGTCTAAACCTGCGCAATTCGCGCCCCCACTCTTGTGTCGACGACGGAAATCCTGGATGACGAATGGTGCCGATTTCTCGAGCATGTTCAAGAAACCTGCGGGGTTGTTCGGCCCAGTCATCAAAGTCGGCTCGGGCACCAAGTAGTGCGCATCCATTTACTCGTGGATCATCAGCGGCAACACACAACGCGAGCGCACCACCCGTGTTATTGCCAACCAGCCAAATGCCGCTCGGTGAAGTTTCGGCAACCACATGACTAATCGCGGCACGCAAGTCGTCAACCCACCCCTGCATCGAGAAATCGCCCTCGCTGGTGCCGCAACCGCGAAACGTAAACGTCATCGCGTTCCAACCAATTTCGCTCGCAACTTGCTCTGCTAGTTCGGGAAAAGTTCCACCAGATTGCCGTGAGTCGATGCCACCGCTTGGAAACCCATGACACAACACCATCGCCGGCAGCGCACCACTCTTGCCACTTGGTTGTGCCAAAAACCTTGCAAGATTAAGACCACCAGAGAGAAACGATCCGTTCATCTTTGTCGACTCATAAGGCGAAGTAAGCGAAGTAGATGTGATTGTCAGGCGCGCGGCTTACGCAAACGGCGAGTTGTGCCGGGAGTTGCCAATGTGTAGCCCCTGTTGCGAGCCTCGGCGAGCGTGTCGGGACCAAAACATAAACCGACACCAGAGTCTGCAATTTCAGTTGTGACTGCGATATCGCTCCAGCTATCTAGGTCATAGACAAGTTGCGTGCGCTTGTCACCCATGAAACGAAAGTGTTCAAATTTGTTTGGACGGTTTGACGACATGGAACAAATCTAGTCGCACTGTTGTGTCGGTCAATACTTATCAGGCACATTCATTAGGCTTGGCACCATGAGTATGGACGCCGAGGCTGCCCGCATAGGCCAAGCGCTCGACCTACTCATTGCTCGAGACAGCGAAATTGGAGAACGAGCAAAGCTCAGAGTTGCCAAAATCTATGGACCAACTGCAACGAGTTCGCTTGGCACCTACGACTTCAGTGACTCGTTTGCCAAACGCGACCAAGTCAGCCGACGAGGCGACTGGGTCCATCGCAACTGGCTTCGACCAATCAGATTTTTGTATCGACATATTCCTAAACCAATTCGTTTTGCGATCAAGAAACTTTTCGCATGAGCAATTTCATCATTGTCAGTGACGCAAGCAATTGCTCATTTCGTGACTTACTCAATACCGGCAAGTCATTATTGGCCAGTTTAATTTGCCCAACCCATTGGCTTATCAGTGGCTCACCAATGCAACTTTTGAAGATTCAAAACCATCGCTTGCTGCGAAAGTCAGGCATGACGATCACAGACAAATTGTCCGATCCCGATCACTCGACTGTTGTCTTTCTGCGTGCTGGCGACACTCTCGCACCTGATGCGCTTTCACTCATCGAGCAACACACCGATCTGCACGACGTCATTTATGGCGACTCGGCACACGGTCGAGCAAGAAAGTTTGAAGAACCATCTAAAGCCCGTCGACCACAATGGTCCCCCGAACGCCTTCGCTCACACAATTACGTTGGCGACTTGCTGGTTGCTTCACAGTCAGTTGTTGCTGCTGCAGGCGGAATCTCAACGCTCGCCACACTGCACGAACACGATCGATCGCTTCGGATCTTTGAAGTGTGCACGTCCCCACACCGGATCGCTGATGTGCTGTATCACTCGAGCCAAGAGCGCATGGTGCCAACTGCATCGCTCAGCGCAGTACAACAACATTGCACACGCACTGGCATTGATGCCGTATGCAGCATTAGTCAAGAACTCCAGTCAGTGCGTGTTTCTCGCCGACTGCACTCGCAACCCAAGATCAGTGTGATTGTCCCCACTCGTGGCACCGCTGAAACGATTAAAGGAAAGCAGGTTGTACTGGCTGCGCACACCATTGAGGCACTGATTAACAACAGCACATATCAAAATTTTGATGTCATTGCCGTGCTGGACAGTGTCACTACAAGTGAAGGACGCCAAGCGATAGTTGATGCTGGTGGTTCTCGCCTCAAAATTGTTGACTACGACCGGCCATTTAATTTTGCCGAAAAGATCAACCTGGGTGCAGTCTGCAGCGATGCAGATCTTCTCTTGTTGCTCAACGACGACACCGAGATCATTACTCCAGATGCACTCGAGACGCTTCTAGGAATTCTTGAAGACCAAACGGTCGGCATGGCCGGGCCGATGTTGCTCTACGAAGACATGACTATTCAGTCAGCCGGACACATCCTCAACCCCGTGCCTTTTGATTTGTATCGCGAACGCGAACTGACATGCACAGGCGCACAGCGCTTGTTGCAAGTACAACGCGAAGCTTCTGGCCTCATCGCGGCCTGCGTGCTTGTAAAGCGAAGTGTTTTCGACGAAGTTGGTGGGCTCTGCACCTTGTTCCCATCCAACTACAACGATGTTGACTTCGGTCTCAAGATTCAAGACGCTGGATACAGAGTTGTGTGGACACCACACGCCAAATTTCATCACTTCGAATCAAAGACACGTACGCCCAAATTGCAAACTTTTGAGGTTGCGACTATCGGCGCTCGTTGGCGCGACAAATTGGAAGACGACCCATATTTCAATCCACATCTCGAGCGCTATATCGATATCTGGAAAGAGAATGTGATGGGTCAGAGGTCAGTGCTTGACGCACTTGGACCAACTGCGCCTATTGCCTCAAAATAATCCAGGTGTGCACGCACCA
>JAIOXC010000062.1 GCA_021741795.1 Ilumatobacteraceae bacterium
CCCGTGGTTGGTTTTACACGCTGCATGTGTTGGCAACAGCGTTGTTTGATCGCCCCGCCTTTTCAACGTGTGTCAGTCACGGAATTGTGTTGGGTGACGATGGCGCAAAGATGTCCAAGAGCCTGCGCAACTATCCAGATCCGATGAATGTATTTGACACCTATGGCGCTGATGCCATGCGGTGGTATCTGTTGTCTTCGTCTATCTTGCGCGGGTCAGACTTTGCGGTAACCGAAGAAGGCATTCGTGACACCGTACGACAGGTGATGTTGCCGTTGTGGAACAGTTGGTATTTCTTGTCGTTGTATGCCAACGCCGAGTCAATGACCGGCGAAGTTCGCTATGACTCAGCAAACGTGTTGGATCGATACGTGTTTTCAAAATTGAAGCGCCTGATCGAGGACACAACCGTGTCGATGGATCAATATGACATTTTTAATGCCTGTCAACAAGTGCGTACATTTTTGGACGTTCTGACAAATTGGTATATCCGTCGCAGCCGAGATCGTTTTTGGAAAGGTGACAAAGAAGCAATTGATACGTTGCACACGGTGCTGCAGGTGCTCACCCGTATTGCTGCGCCGCTACTGCCATTGACTACCGAAAAGATTTACAAAGAACTCACGGGTTTGAGAAGTGTGCACTTGGAGGACTGGCCAGACGCCAGCATTGTGCCGAGTGACAACGAACTCGAAACAGTGATGGATCAGGTGCGCGACGTGTGCTCGACAACGTTGTCATTGCGCAAGGTGCATTCGCGCCGTGTTCGACTGCCACTTGGTGAACTTACTGTTGCTTCACCATTGGCTAATGCGTTGCAATCGTTTGTCTCAATCATCACCGACGAAGTGAATGTTCATAAAGTGACGCTTACAACCGAACTTGGCCAAGTGGCTAAACACGAACTGCAACTCATTCCTGCAGCGCTCGGTCCACGACTTGGTGCCAACACTCAACAAGTGATTGTTGCTGTCAAGAAAGGCGACTGGTCGATAAACGGAAACGAAGTTATTGCAGGTGGAGTCGCGCTCGAACCGCACGAGTTTCAAGTTAAATTGGTGGCCGCAGCAGGTGATACCGAAACGATTGCCAGCGCCGCGCTGGCCGATGGCCAGGGAATCGTGTTGTTGAATATCGAATTAACTGATGCGTTGTTGGCGGAAGGTGCAGCACGCGACATAGTGCGGATGGTGCAGCAGGCTCGGCGAGAAGCCGGATTAGCGGTTTCGGATCGCATCGTGTTGACGCTCGGTTTGCCAGAGTTACTGCAGTCACAAGTGTCCCAATTTGAGACATATATCGCTTCAGAAACGCTGGCACAGCGGATTAAGTGGGTTTCAGGCCTAGAGCCAACTGGGGATTTGGACGGGAATGCCGTCCATATAGGTGTTGATCAAGTACGGTAAAGCGCCAAGTTCGAGAGGGAAACATGCCATCAGCAGGAGCAAAGAAAAAGGCACTAGCCAAGAAGAAAGCCGTTCTCGCGAAGAAAGTTGCTGCGAAGAAGAAGGCTGACCTGGCGAAGAAAGTTGCGGCGAAGAAGAAGCTCGAATTGGCGAAGAAAGTTGCTGCGAAGAAGAAAACTGCTGCACAAAAAGCACTAGCCAAGAAGAAGTCCGATCTGGCGAAGAAAGTTGCTGCGCAGAAGAAGCTCGCTGCGCAAAAGAAACTTGCTGCGCAGAAGAAGCTCGCTGCGCAAAAGAAACTTGCTGCGCAGAAAGCGGCTGCTCTGAAAAAGGCCGAGTTGGCCAAGAAACTGACAGCTAAAAAAGCTGCCGAGGCGGCGCGCAAGAAGGCAATGCGCGAAAAAGAAGTAGAGCGCAAAAAGATCGCCGCTCAACGCAAAAAAGATTTGGCTTTACAACAAAAGTTGAAGGCTATAGCTGCCAAAGAAGCAGCAAAAGAAAAGGCACGCGTTGCTGCCGAAAAGTTGGCTCTCAAAGCAGCACAGGAAGCAGAGAAGACTCGCCTCCGTGAAGAAAAAGAAGCCGCCCGACTTGCTCTTGCCGCAGAAAAAGAGGCTGCCCGCGAAGCAGCATTGCGTGCCAAGCGCAAACCAGAGCCGCCACCGCGCCCACCAATCATCAAGACCGAATTTGCCGACGGTATTCAGGCGACGAAAGAATTTGATCTGAAGTTTTTGTCTGGCCAACGCGAATTGATGCTCGAAAAGAAAACTGTGTTGCTGCGTCAGGCTCTGCGTCTTGATGATGAGGCAAACTCGCTGATTCAAGATGTGGAGATGGGCGATGTGCAGTTTGATGAGGAGGGCGGCGAAGGCGACACCATGGTGGTTGAACGCTCGCGAGACCTCATGCTCTCGGCACAGGCTCGGCAGATTGTTGAAGAGTTAGATGCTGCACTTGAGCGAATCAAGACTGGCGAGTACGGATATTCCGTACACACCGGTTTAGCGATTCCGCGCGAGCGTCTCAAGGCGATCCCGGAAACAACCGAGTCGGTTCTTGAGCGTGTCGGTGGCATCGGCCGTCGATGACAGACGCCAAACACAATTTTTTGGCAGTCGATTTTTCATGATGAAAGCATCGCGCATGAGTCTGTTGATAGCAGCCGTCATCATGCTGATAGACCAGGTGTCAAAAGCATGGGCTCTAGGGGTTCTTGCTGATGGTCGCGTCATTCACGTGATCTGGACAATGCAATTTAATTTGACTTATAACCGGGGCATGGCATTCTCGCGCGGTACTGGAATCGGTCCAATTATCGGTGTGATCGGCTTGGTCGTTGTGGTGTTGTTATTGCTGTCGCTACGCAGAGCAGACAACGCCCTGACGCGTGTGGCAACGGGTTTGATCATTGGTGGGGCAGTAGGAAACATTTTGGATCGCCTATTTCGAGGGTCCGGGTGGATGCGTGGTGCTGTTATTGACTTCATTGATTTTCAGTGGTGGCCAGTTTTTAACATCGCCGACATGGCAATCATGATTGGAGCCGCGACAATGATGGTGGCAATGCTCAAGTACAACTCTCAGATCAATCGAACGGATGTCCATTAGTGCTGAACGAAATTATTCCTGCAGCACTCAATGATCAACGTCTGGATCGCATCGTTGCATTGGTTGCCGATGTGAGTCGCGCCTCTGCGGCGTCGCTTATTCAGGCTGGTGGAGTGGTGGTCGACGGAGTGTGTGCCGAGACCGGCAAAACCAAAATCGCCGAGGGTCAGTCGATATCCATTGATACGGCATTGCTGCCTAAAAAAGAGTTGCCGACGGCAGATGCAACCGTGACCTTGGACGTTGTTTTTGACGACACCGACATTGTGGTGATCAATAAGAATGCAGGTTTGGTTGTGCATCCAGGAGCCGGTAATCCAACAGGCACGATGGTCAACGGAGCCCTTGCGAGATTTCCCGAAATGGCGTCTGCTGGTGACCCGTTGCGTCCCGGCGTCGTGCATCGATTGGATGCGGGCACGACCGGCTTGATGGTGATGGCAAAAACGCAAGCAGCATACGAAGCACTTGTCGATGCGTTATCAAAGCGTGAAGTGAAGCGCACCTATTTGGCGCTCGTGTGGGGACACCCAACCGTGTTGTCTGGCACCATTGATGCTCCTATCGGTCGAGATCAGAAAGACCCGACGCGCATGGGAGTCGTTGTCGACGGCAAGGCTGCTCGAACACGATTTGAAGTGAAGTCAAAGTTTGATCTGCCTTTGCCAAGTTCGTTAGTTGAATGCAATCTCGAAACTGGACGAACGCACCAAATCAGAGTTCATCTTGAATCAATTGGTCATCCCGTAGTGGGAGACTCGACATACGGAGGTGCGCGAAGTTCGCTCTCTGCGCCGCGCCCAATGTTGCATGCCGCGCAGTTGGCCTTCTTGCATCCGATCAGTGGTCAATCGATGTCTTTTGAAGCCGAAATGCCCGACGACATGAAAGCACTACTTGCTCGTTGTAGCTGACTACTTCGTTGGCGAATGAGCTAGTGATGTAATTGCGGCCAGGGCGATGTGCCTTTGGCTGCTGAAGCAATTTTTGCCAACGTGTAATCCTCGAGGTGTTCGCGCATGTGCTCACCAGCAACATTCCAGATCGCAAGCAGTACGCAGTGTCCCTCGTGATCGCATGAACCATCTTGGTGTGGTTTGCCAAAATCACCAAGACTGATCGGGCCGTCGGCGGCTGCAATTATTTGCGAGAGCAAGATCTCTTCTGGTGGTCGGGCCAGTGTGTATCCACCGCCTACGCCACGTTTTGATTTGACGAGGCCTGCACCCTTGAGCACCAAAAGAATCTGCTCAAGATAAGGCTGTGGCAGTGCGGTACGTGTTGCGATGTCGCGCACCGATGTTGGACCTGGCTCACCTTCGTGAAGGGCAAGAGAGAGAAGAGCGCGACACGCATAGTCGCCCCGAGTAGATACACGCACGGTTGTAGTGTAGATCGCGTGTCAGATCCAACGCTCCCTCAGTATTCGGGGGGTTGTATCTCCAGCATTATCCCAAGCCTGCTCGGGCCACGGGGCACAGATTCGGTTCCTGCATGGATGCCAAAAGCAGTAGAGGGGGCAAACCAAGTTGTGTTGCTCGTCATTGACGGTCTTGGTTGGCATCAACTGCAAAGCAACATTGCTCATGCGCCAACGATTTCTACGATGCAAGGTGGAATGATCACCACGGTTGCACCATCAACAACGGTGACTGCATTGACGTCGATTACCACGGGTTTGACACCTGGCGAACACGGCCTCATGGGTTATCGCATGGACATGGGGCGTCACGTGATGCAGATGTTGCGTTGGGGTGATGAAAAGGGTGACTTGCGCACAACGTATCCGCCAGAGATGGTGCAGCCATGCCCGCCCTTTATGGGCGCATCAGTGCCAGTGCTGAGCAAAGCCGAACTTGAAGGATCGGCATTTACCGAAGCGCACTTGCGTGGTTCTCGTCCGATGGGCTGGAGATCTTCGTCGAGCATTGCAGTGCAGGTGGGTCTCCTGTTGCGATCGGGTCAGAAATTTATTTATGCGTATTACGACGGAGTCGACAAGATTGCTCACGAGCGCGGTTTCGGTGAGTTTTATCAAGCAGAGCTGCGCCAAGCAGATCGGTTGGTTGCAGATGTTCTAGAGCAACTGTTACCTGGGAGCGTGTTGATCGTGACAGCAGATCATGGCCAGGTGCATATCGGCGACGCATCAATAACTCCGCATCGCGATGTACTAGATCAAGTTGCGTATCAGTCTGGCGAGGGAAGGTTTCGATGGCTTCACGCACGTAATGGAGCATCCCAGTCGCTGCATGCAACCGCACAGGAACTGTACGGCGATGTTGCTTGGGTCGTCACTCGTGACGAGACGATAGATAATGGCTGGTTTGGTCCACGGGTGACCGATGCAGCGCGCAAGCGTCTTGGTGATGTTGCACTTGTGCCGTTTAAGGATGTGAGTTTTCATGAGCCCTATGACACTGGTCCATATCAGCTGGTTTGCCGACACGGCTCGTTGACCGAAGCAGAAATGCATGTTCCGTTGTTGGCAATTGCCCAACGACCGTGAGATACTGCAATCATGACTGAAGTAGTGCAAGAAGAAGCCCCAGAAAATCCACCGGTAACTCCAAACGAAACGGTGACAGCACCAGCCAAGGTGATGCGCATCGGTTCGATGATTAAGCAGCTGCTTGACGAAGTGCATTCAATGACCATGGATGGACCGGCACGCGAACGTCTTGCGGAAATTTATGAACGATCTATTGTTGAATTGACTGAAGCCCTGTCGCCCGACCTGGCAGAAGAGTTACGGATGTTGTCGCTGCCTTTTCGCGATGGAGTGACACCGTCAGACAGCGAATTACGAGTTGCCAAGGCCCAATTGGTTGGTTGGCTCGAGGGTCTGTTTCATGGGATACAGGCAACATTGTTTGCGCAGCAACTGGCCGCGAATCAGCAATTAAATCAAATGCGCCAATTGCCAAGTGGTCCTGGTGGGACAGATGTCCCTGAAATTTCGGATCGCCCCGGCACATATCTCTAGCCAATAGCGAGTTAATACAGGTAAGCACCACGGGTAAACACCCCACTGATAATCTCTGTCCTCCAACGCGGCTTTTTGCATTAAACATCGATCGAAAAACGAAAGGAGATACCAGTGGGCGATTCGTTTACCCACTTGCATGTCCATACCGAGTTTTCGATGTTGGATGGTGCGTCACGGCTTGATGAGTTAGTCGCTGCGGCGGTAGCCGATGGTCAGCCCGCGTTGGGGATGACCGATCACGGCAACATGTACGGAACGCTCGATTTTTATCGACAGTGCAAAGAGCAGGGTATTAAGCCAATTATTGGCACTGAGGCATACATGGCACATGAGCACCGCTCTGAGCGGCCCTCTCGGCGAGGCAGGGTGGATGACTCGGGTGGAGAAACCGAGTCTGGTGGCAAGGTCTACTACCACCTCACGCTCCTTGCTGAAAACAATGTTGGCTACAAGAATTTGATTCAGTTGTCGAGCCGTGCATTTTTGGAGGGCTACTACTACCAACCGCGTATCGATTGGGAGTTGCTCCACGAGCATCATGAAGGTTTGATCGCAACGAGCGGTTGCTTGGGCGGACACGTGTTGCAGCGCTTGATGAAGGGCGACATCACAGGAGCCCATGATTGTGCTGGAAGGCTGCAAGATATTTTTGGCAAAGACAATTTTTTTATCGAATTGCAGGATCATGGACTTGCAGATCAAAAGCGAACCAATCCGCTTTTGATTGAACTCTCACGCAAGATTGGTGCTCCGCTTCTTGCCACAAACGACACCCACTACACGCATCGAGACGATCATGCCGCTCATGACGCTTTGCTATGTGTGCAAACAGGCTGCACGATGTCAGATCCAAATCGTTTCAAGTTTGAGGGATCCGAACATTATTTAAAGAGCGCTCAAGAAATGCAGTGGTTGTTTCGAGACGTGCCAGAAGCATGCAGCAATACGCTGTGGATCGCCGAGCGGGCAAACATCGAGATTGAGTTTGGAAATCCGGTGTTGCCAAACTTTGAGTTGCCTGCAGGATTCAAGACCGACGGCGAATATTTGCACCACCTTGCTCTCGAGGGAGCCAAGGAACGATGGGGTCAGAAACTTCCACCGGCAGTGCTCGAGCGCCTCAATTTTGAATTGCAAACTATTGAGCAGATGGGTTTCAGTTCGTATTTCTTGATCGTGTGGGACATGATTCGCTATGCGCGCGACCATTCGATACGCGTCGGTCCTGGTCGCGGTTCGGCCGCTGGTTGCGCTGTTGCGTATTGCTTGCGCATTACTGACTTGGATCCGATCAAGTACGACTTGCTGTTTGAAAGATTCTTGAATCCGAGCCGTGTCACTATGCCCGACATCGATATGGACTTTGACTCTCGTTACCGCGATCAGATGATTCGGTACGCATCAGATAAGTATGGTCGTGATCACGTTGCGCAAATCATTACATTTGGCACTATCAAGGCACGCAACGCTGTGCGCGATGCGGCGAGAGTGCTGGGCAAGCCATATATCGTTGGCGACAAGATTGCCAAGTTGATGCCGCCTGTGGTGATGGGCCGCGACACTCCTCTGAGGTTTTGTTTGGAGCCCGATCCGAAGGGTGAACATAAGGATGGATACCGCGCTGCTGCAGAGTTGCGGGCATTGTACGAACTCGATAGCGAAGTCAAAGAAGTTGTGGACGTTGCACGCGGACTCGAAGGTCTCAAGCGCAACGTTGGTATCCATGCCGCTGCCGTAGTAATTACAAAGGAAAAGTTGACTGAGTATTTGCCCATTCAGCGCAAGACCGAACAGGGTCAAGATCCGGAAGATGCACCGGTGGTGACACAATTCGAAATGCATGGTGTTGAGGCACTTGGGCTACTCAAGATGGATATTTTGGGGCTTCGAAACCTTGACGTATTGAGCGATGCCAATGCCATGATCCGCCAATTCCGCGACAGCGATTTTGATGTTGACAAACTGCCGATTGATGACAAGCCAACTTTTGAGCTGCTTGCACGTGGTGACACCATTGGGGTTTTTCAACGGGAGAGCACACCAATGCGAGCGCTACTTCGTTCCTTGATGCCAGAGACG
>JAIOXC010000063.1 GCA_021741795.1 Ilumatobacteraceae bacterium
TGCTAAATTTAAACAGCAAGAGTTGGGCAAGTGTGAGGGTTGCCAATGCGTCTGCGCTCTGAGAAACAAATTGACCACAAATGGCGTTCCTAAAGTCGGGGTACTTAAACAAGTCGCGTCGTCGAACATGTACAGCGCTTGTTTTCCTCCGAAGACGAATCACCTACTAATTGTGTCTGTATTTTGTGCTGCAAGTTCTGGCTAAGGGTAAACACTGCTTTAACTTTTGGTGTCGTTGAGATTTTTTGTTATTCGCAAAACGACCTAGATCTATTCACTTGTTATTAACAGAGATTCAAGATTAGGGACACATGATGTAAGCAATTGATTAATACAGAAACCCTATTTTCTTATTGTGGCAGAGAGCATCGTCTCCAATTCCTCTGTATTGAATAGCGCCGACGGATGCCCACCGATCACCAATTCTGAGCCAAAACTGCGCGTTGCAATCGTTGCCGAAAGTTTTCTTCCCCATGTAAACGGTGTCACCAACTCCGTGTTGCGCACGATTGAACACCTCACGAAGCACGGGCACGAGGTTACGGTCATTGCACCTGGGCCCGGCGATGACGCGGTAGGGGACGTGCCAGTTGTGCGAATGGGCTCGTTTGGTTTTCCGGGCTATGACGAATTGCGAATCGCATTGCCAAAGAAGGCTCTTGAAAGTGAGCTCAAAAAAATTGCGCCAGATGTCATTCACGTTGCTGCGCCTGCTGTTTTGGGCGCTTGGGCACTGAAGGTTGCGCGCAAGATTGATGTACCGACTGTCGCTATTTATCAAACCGACATAGCGGGGTTTGCTCGTCAATATCGTTTGGGAGCAACGTCTCCTGCCGTCTGGAAGTACATCGCAGCGATTCATAACAAAGCAGACCTGACACTTGCACCGTCCACTTCAGCGGTATGGGACTTGCGAAGAAACGGTGTTGAAAATGTGGTTCGTTGGATGCGCGGAGTTGACAACTTCAAATTCAACCCAGAACATCGTAACGATTTTTTGCGACACAGATTTGGTGCACCAGACAAAATCATTGTTGGTTTCGTAGGACGACTCGCACGCGAGAAGCAAGTTGAACGCTTGGCAGAAGTTGCAGCACTCCCTGGCGTTTCAGTTGTTATCGTCGGCGACGGACCATGTCGCAACAAGCTTGAAAGACTGATGCCCACCGCGCATTTCACGGGGTTTGCATCCGGACGTGAGCTTTCGCAGCTGTATGCCTCATTTGATGTGTTCGCACATACTGGTGTTGACGAAACATTTTGTCAGGCAGTGCAAGAAGCACTTGCATCTGGAGTGCCAGTTGTGGCACCAGCAGCGGGTGGGCCGCTAGATCTTGTTCAGCATGGTCTCAATGGATTTCTGTGGTCGCCAAGTCGCCGTGACACGTTTGTAGAAAGCGTCAATGAATTAGTGACCAACTATTCGGTTCGAGACTTGTGCTCACAAAATGCCCGTCCTTCGGTGTTGAATCGCACGTGGGGATCAGTTATGAGCGAATTAGTCGGCCACTATCGGGCAGTCACGGGCGGACTTTCGTTCGCATATCAGGGAGTCGCTTCGTGAAGTCGTTGATTATTTCGCTGCACGATGTCGCACCGGCATCGGCTGAAGCATCCCGACGGTGGATGGAACAGTTTGACGAACGAGGTTTGTCGGTGTCGATGTTGGTTGTTCCAGGACCATGGAGAGACGGAAACCTGCTTGCCGACACTCCGTTTATTGAGTGGCTCAGCACCACCATGAACAAATCTCATGAAGTCGTCCTGCATGGATGGAGCCACACAATTGATCACAGGGATCGACCAGGGGTATTGCGCGCTCTCGCTGGACAATTCGTTGCGCGCGGTTGTCAAGAGTTTTGGGGACTCACCGAGACCGAAGCACATGTGCGCCTGCAAAAAGGTCTGAGCACGCTTGCCCAACTCGGATACTCGCCATCAGGGTTCATTGCACCTGGCTGGATGACATCTCCAGCAGCAGTGCGAGCGGTGACAGAAATTGGTTTTGATTATTTGACTTCTCATTTTCATGTTCGAGACCTGGTGCTCGGAACGCAACACTTTGCTCCAGTCGTCTGTCAGCGACCAGGATCATGGTCGTCGGGCGCAATCGCACACGCCACCAAATACCTCGCCGGATTTCTACGATCAGTCAATCTTCCACTGCGAGTTGCGGTGCACCCAGACGACCTTCACGACTCTCGGCTTCGAAATACAATTCTCCATGTCATCGATAGAGCAATCGCTGATGGATATCAATCGGTCACCTATGAACGATTCATTTCTGATAGTCGGTATTCACATGATGTAGGGCCAGCACATCAACTAGAGAGTTTGGCCTAATGCATATCGTCCAGCTTGCTAATTTCGTTACACCAACGTCTGGTGGTCAACGCTTCGCTCTCGAGTCACTTGCAGCGCAGTATGTCGATCAAGGCAACAAGTGCACATTAATCACGCCTGGTGCTTCAAAAACATTGCGTGGCGATGGTCGACGAAATTATGTGAGTTTGCGGGGCATTCGGGTTCCATTTAGTGGTGGGTATCGTGCAATTATTCGCAAGAAAGCATTGCAGAGTGCACTCAAGGAATTGCGGCCTGACATTGTTGAGCTTTCGGATAAGACGACTCTTTCCTGGGTGCCGCAGTGGTGCCATGAAGCAGGAATCCCATGTGTGCTCTTCTCACACGAGCGTGCAAGCGACGTTGTCTCTGAGCGATTTCCTAAGTGGCTTCCCGTAAGTCCAATATTCAGGCGATGGGCCACCAAAATTGACAAGCACATTGACGTCATTGTTTGTGCAAGCCAATACTCGGCCGATGAGTACTTGCGTGTCAAGGAGAGAGTTCGAATTATTCCACTGGGAGTCGATCACAGTGTTTTTCGCCATTACGAAGCCAACAATATTTTGGGGGCATCTCCGACAGTATTATTCGCCGGACGATTGTCGTATGAGAAGCGCCCACACGTTGCGTTGCTCGCGGCTCGTGAGTTAAATCTGCGGGGTGTGGAGGCAAAGTTTGTTATTGCTGGTGATGGGCCAATGCGCAAAAAACTAGAGTCCATGGCTCACGGTCTTGACGTCACTTTTCTTGGTCGAGTAAATGATCGGCAGGAGCTTGCGATGTTGATGTCTTCATCAACTGTGGCAATTTCTCCAAGCCCACTCGAGACGTTTGGTCTCAGTATTCTCGAGATTTTGGCGTGTGGAACACCTGTTGTTGTCGCAAACTCTGGTGCTGGTATGGAAATTGTGGATAGTGGTTGTGGGGAAGTTGCCGAACCAACAGGCTCTGCGATGGCCGATGCGATTGAAAAAGTGTTGTCGCAACATACGCCAACCATTCGTCGACATTGTTTGTCGCGAGCATCTCATTACAGTTGGTCGGCTTCTGCTGCCTCGATGGTCTGGTTGTACGAATCATTGTTAAGTCAACATGATCAGTTGGCTGCATGAGCGAAATACAAATTGTTCCGTTGAAGGGTTACGAGCACGTTGTGCGCAAAATGTTCTGGGACACGATCACGATTGGTCACCCGCTCAAGTTTGATCTGAATTGCGCGCGGCAATACGAAAATCTTGGACTCTCGTGGTATCTGACCGAAGGCAGCAATGATTGCGTCGTTGCTCTTGTTGACAATGAGCCCGTTGGTTATTGCTTGGTCTGCACCGACACCGAGTCGTTTGAGCGGTCACAGAAGCTGTTGCTCGCTCGGTTGTTTATTTGCGGGTTTTTCGTACTTTTGACTGGTCGAATCAATTCGGAGTCCAGGCGTTTTTACTGGTATCGATTGCGTGACTCGGTAACCATCATGCGTACTCGCAAGCACCTGCCAACAGACGTTGACATGCACGCACACCTCAACGTCCATTACTCCCGCCACGATGGCTCCATTTCGCGTCGCCTTCGAGATCATGCCGATGCTGTGTGTAAAGCGCACGGTGCAAACGCATATTTTGGCGAGATGAATGCAGTTGGCGGAAAGCGCATCATTGGTTTGCAGCGCGTTGGCGGTGCAGTGGTTTCCGATTCCACAAATCACACATTCAGTTGGCTCACTGGACAAGACATTCATCGTCTCACTCTGATTCGTTTTCTTGAACCACCAGTTACTCAATCAGAAAAGCAGGCTGCGTAAATGATCTACCGCACGAAAGAACCAATGAACGTAACGGTTTTTGGTGCGGGCTATGTTGGGCTTGTTTCTGCTGCAGGGTTGGCTGCTATCGGTCACAATGTGATTTGTATCGATGTTGATCAGAGCCGCATTGAACGGCTCATGCTTGGAGACATCCCGTTTTACGAACCTGGTCTGATTGATCTGGTAACAGAGTGCGTGAGAAGTGGGCATCTTCGTTTCACAACCTCATCAGTGAGCGCGATTGCTCATGGTGAAGTTTTAATTATTGGTGTCGGCACACCTCCACAACTGGATGGATCAGCAGACCTCACGCACGTTGTTGATGTGGCTCGCACAATTGGTCAACATCTCGACCATTTTGCAGTAGTCGTTGTCAAGAGCACGGTTCCAGTAGGAACTTCTGATGTGGTCAAGCAGGCCGTTCTCGAAGGCGGACTCAACAAGTGCAATACTCGCAGTGCGATTGACTTTACCGTTGCCTCAAATCCCGAATTTCTCAAAGAGGGCGATGCGGTGAGAGATTTTATGGAACCTGATCGAATTGTCGTTGGTGCTAGCGATGACCGCGCGATTGCAGTTCTCAAGAGAATGTATGCGCCATTGTGCTCAACGCCACAAGTATTGATGCTGATGAGCGAAAGGTCGTCAGAGTTGTGCAAGTACGCGAGTAACGCCATGCTTGCCACGCGCATTTCCTTTATGAATGAAATCGCCAAACTTTCTGACACGCTTGGCGCAGATGTGATCGACGTACAACGCGTCATGGCGGCAGATCCCCGAATTGGTTCGAAGTATCTCAGCGCCGGGGCAGGGTTTGGCGGCAGTTGTTTCCCCAAGGATCTGCGCGCGATTGTTGCAATGGGTGCCGATAACGGGTTGAACATGGATCTTGTGCGATCGGTGATTGATGTCAACGACCAGCAGCAACACGTCATGATCGATAAGGCAACACAGGTTCTTGGTTCGTTGAAGGGTAAGCGTTGTGCTGTGTGGGGTCTGTCATTCAAGCCTGAAACCGACGACATTCGTGACGCTCCATCACTTTCTCTTATTCGTACTCTGCTTGCCGAAGGAGCAACTGTTGTTGCTCATGACCCAATGGTCGGTTGGCTTCCAATGTTCAGTAGTCTTCCACCAGAAATCTTTACAATCGTTGAAAACAAGAATGATGCACTTGTTGGGGCAGACATCTTGTTTCTCGTCACTGAGTGGAAACAGTTTCGTGACCTGGATGCTGCACTCCTCATTGCAATGATGAATAATCCCGTCATCATCGATGGCCGCAACCTTTGGCACGACCATGATTTCACTTCAACATCAGTGAAATATGTGGGTATCGGTCGTGCTACAAGTGACATGTCCAATGTCATGAACCAACTCAACAGGCTTGTTAGCTAGCAAATTTCCTTAACATTTTCTAGAAAGGTTAATACCAATGAGCACACTTAACGAAAAAGTTGAAGCGTCTGCGTTTGAAGAAGTTAATCAGCGAGTACGTGTCGCCGCAGATGTATTGGGCATATCTTCAGAGATAGTTTCAGCAATCGTTCCATGCGAGCGAGAAGTTGTGGTTTCTTTGCCACTTCGTCGGGACGACGGTTCGATTGATGTGCTCACCGGATATCGAATCCAGCACTCCAGTGCACGCGGCCCAAGAAAGGGTGGCATCAGGTTTCATGAGCATGTCAACCTCGATGAGGTTCGTGCTCTTGCAAGCCTCATGACATGGAAAACAGCTCTACTCGATGTTCCATTTGGTGGTGCAAAAGGCGGTGTAACTGTAGACCCACGAACGTTGAGCGTTCGAGAGCATGAAGAATTGATCCGTCGATGGACCCGAACAATTGTTCACGTACTTGGACCACATCGCGACATTCCGGCACCAGACATGGGCACTACGGCTCAGACTATGGCATGGCTAATGGACGAATATCATCGACTCGAAGGGTTTCAACCTGCCTGCGTCACAGGCAAACCAGTTGCACTCTTTGGTGCACCAGGACGAGAGGAAGCAACGGGTCGCGGCGTGATTGGAGTGGCCGTCGCAGCACTAGAGCGTCGGAAACAATCCGTAAAGGGTGTAAATGTTGTCATTCAAGGGTTTGGAAATGTTGGAAGGTTTGCAGCATTAGCGGCTATTGAGGCTGGCATGAAGGTCATCGCAATTTCCGACATCACAGGTGCCATACATCAGCAACGGGGAATTGACTTCAGTGACATTGCCGACAAATTCACTGTTGCTTCGCTGAGATCAAAAAATGAAATCGACCCTGCAAGTATTTTGTCACTTGAAGCAGATGTATTGATTCCGGCAGCGCTCGGTGGTGTTGTCACCGATGAGATAGCGGCGAAAGTTAACGCTCCATTGCTCATTGAAGCAGCCAATCAACCAGTGACTGCGGGAGGAGATGCCATCCTGCGCGCACGTGGAATCGAAGTAGTGCCAGACATTTTGGCTAATGCTGGTGGAGTGTTGGGAAGTTACTTCGAGTGGACGCAAAATATTCAAGAATTCCGATGGCCAATTTCACGTTTTCGCGATGAACTTGATGCGCGTATGGCTGGAGCATTCAAGACAGTGGCAGACACTGCAAGCGAACACGATTGTTCGCTGAGGGACGCAGCATTTGTGGTAGCAGTTGGAAGAGTAGTTGAGTCTTTCTTGCTACGAGGACAAGTCGTTTAGAACGGATTGCATCATTGGCACATACGTGCTGAACGATGCAACTTCAAGATTAAGAATCTTGCCCTGCTCGTCCCAGCGACGAAGACTCACTGCGTCCTCAAAGCCTGCAAGACCCTCAAATCGTCGTGCCTCTTCGTCGGTCATTGGCCCACCTTGCAATTCAAGACTCCTCACAGAGCCCTCTGACAACGTGTCGAAATATGTAGGTTCTACTGCGCAGAGGTAGCGCTTTGCGTCTACATGCAATGCAATAGGGGCAGTGATTCCCGATCCAAATGACTTCGCAAGATACCTGGTGCCCGTAGATTCGTGCTTATCGTCAATTTCAATGTTGACATTGCCAGATTTTGATTCGAGCTCGAGCAAGTGACCAATGTCGTGCAAGAGGGAAGCAACGATGAGATCGTCTGATGCGCCAGATTGCTGCGCAAGCGCAGCGCACTGGACAGCGTGGTCCATCTGAGAAATCTTTTCGTCGTATTTCTGTACGCCCCATTTTGCGTAAATATTGATGATGTCGTTAATCATGTCGTTAATCATTGTGGCACCGGCTTTCCTTGAAAATCATTGATAAGTGAAACTCGTACTGTTGAACCATTCGCTGTTGATTCTGCAAACTCTTGTATTTTTTGTTGGTAATACTTTTCTCGCAGATCGCCCTCACTGAGAGCGTTGTACGTAGGGTAGATCGCGCGACGATCACTCGAGGAATTATTGCTTCCACTTCTGTGTGGCGTCCGTGAATGAAACCATAAGGTTTGTCCTGCACGTAGCTCTACGTGAAACCAATCCATCCCCGCAACCACTGCAGCATCGATGCACCCTTGGTCATCCATTGGGAGTATTGCTTGGTGTGCACCAGACACAACTTCCAAACAGCCATTTTCGATTGTTGAGTCATCAATGGCCACCATGCACGAAAGGTGAATGTCAATGAATCGATATGCCGGCGCATCTTGATGTGGTGCATATCCAGCACCACCAGCCAATTTGTAATTGATCTTTTCTTTGTAGAGCACTGCACGGTCACCAAGTAGTGCAGATGCAGTGTCCACCATGATTCCTTCGGTTAATAGTTCTCGAAAGCCTGGGTGAAATGGTGTGAAGTACTC
>JAIOXC010000064.1 GCA_021741795.1 Ilumatobacteraceae bacterium
TTGAAACCGCGGTTTTTCATGATGACCGAGAGCACTTCGCAACGAATGCCGCCCGTGCAATACGAAATGATCGGCTTGTCCTTGAGGTGGTCATATTTGCCACTCTCAATTTCAGCAACAAAATCTGGAGTTGTCTCAACGTCAGGAATGACAGCATTCTTGAATCTGCCGATGCGTGCTTCATATGCGCTTCTGCCATCAAAGAAAACAACGTCGTCGCCACGCTCGGCAACAAGTTGGTTGACTTCGGCTGGCTTGAGGTGCACGCCACCACCGATGATGCCATTTTCATCAACCTTGATTTCTTCGGGAACACCGAACGTAACAATCTCGTCACGCACGCGTATCTCGATGCGCGGAAAATCATTGCCAATTCCATCGGACCATTTGAAGTCGATTGTCTTAAAGGCTGGAAATTCTTTGGTGACGCGCACGTATTTTTTGATTGATGACAACGATCCGCCGACGGTTCCATTGATGCCATCTTTCGAAATAATGATTCGGCCATTGAGATCGAGGCGCTCACAGAGTGCGCGCTGCCACAGGCGGATTGCTTCTGGATCGGCAAGCGGTGTGAACTTGTAGAAGAGGAGGATTTTGGTGGGTTCGATAACTCTAAATTTAGCGGTGCAGCGATAAATAAGGCGTGGCTGACAAGCGCCTCGGCGTAGCCTTGACAGTCATGGAAATTCTGCAGTCGCACAAGTTGGCCAATGTCTTGTATGACATTCGTGGGCCTGTGCTCGAAGAAGCCAAGCGTCTTGAGGCTGCAGGGCACAGGATCATCAAACTGAACATCGGAAATCCTCAGCCTTTTGGTTTTGAGACTCCACCAGAAGTGTTGGTTGAAGTAGTGCGCAACCTGCCGATATCGCAGGGATATTCAGATTCGCAAGGAATCTTGTCAGCGCGCACCGCAGTTGTGCAGCACTACCAAGAACGTGGCATCGATATCACCGACGTAGACGATGTGTGGTTGGGCAATGGAGTGAGCGAACTCATTCAAGTTGCGCTGAATGCATTACTCAATGAAGGTGACGAAGTATTGATTCCCGCACCGGACTATCCGTTGTGGACTGCGTCGACAAGTTTGTCAGGTGGCACACCAGTGCATTATTTGTGCGATGAGGCAAATGGCTGGATGCCCGACATGACCGACATCAGAGCAAAAGTGAGTGATCGCACAAAAGCAATCGTGATCATCAACCCAAACAATCCGACAGGTGCTGTGTACAGCCCAGAAATTTTGCGCGAGATTGCCGATTTCGCTGTGGAGAGAAACCTCATCGTGATGGCAGATGAGATCTACGACAAGATTTTGTACGACGACGCAGTGCACACAACGTTTGCTTCAATTGCTCCAGACGTATTCACTCTCACGTTTAATGGTCTTTCGAAGGCATATCGACTCGCAGGTTTTCGTGCTGCGTGGATGGTGATGACTGGCCCTCGTAAACACGCTGCGAGTTATATCGAAGGCATCACCATGCTGACCAATATGAGATTGTGCGCCAACGTGCCAGCTCAGCATGCGATTCAGACCGCGCTTGGCGGACGACAGAGTATTAAGGACTTGGTATTGCCAGGCGGGCGCTTGCTCGAGCAACGCAATGCCGCGATCACAGCACTACGCAAGATTCCTGGTGTCTCGTGCGTTGAACCAAAGGGCGCGCTGTATGTATTTCCAAAACTTGATCCAACCATGTATCCGATTGCTGATGATCGCAAGTTTGTACTCGATTTGTTGCGAGCCGAGCATGTATTAGTAGTACAGGGAACCGGTTTTAACTGGCCGACACCAGATCACTTGCGCATCGTGACATTGCCGTGGGCGACAGATCTCACAGAAGCAATCGGGCGCATCGGCAACTTCTTGTCGACGTATGCGCCGAGTAAGTAGCGCACTCAGATGCCAGCAGTAACTGCAGACACCCTGACACTTCCGCGCATAAGTGCGGCATTGTCAAAGCGCTCGCGCTCGGTGAGTTCGATCACCACAGCGCCAAGTGGTTTCGAGGGTGAAGGTTTTCCGGTTCGCCGCGCTTTTGCTGGCGTGTCGACTGCTGATCTTGATCCGTTTATCATGATGGATCAAATGGGCGAGATCAACTACGCGCCGCTCGAACCACGCGGCACTGATTGGCATCCGCATCGTGGCTTCGAAACCGTTACGTATTTAATGGACGGCACATTCGTGCACCAAGACAGTCACGGCGGCGGCGGAATCATTGCAAACGGCGGCACGCAATGGATGACAGCCGGTAGCGGAATCTTGCATATTGAAACTCCCCCCGAGGACTTGGTTATTCGGGGTGGTTTGTTCCACGGAATTCAGTTGTGGGTCAACTTGCCGTCCAAATTGAAAATGATTTCTCCTGCATACCAAAACTTGGAAGGCGATCAGGTGGTGATGTTGTCATCCGAGGATGGCGGCGCACTTGTGCGCTTGATTGCCGGAGATCTTGGTGGTCATCACGGACCAGGCTCAACGCAAACACCAATTGTGGTCGCACACGCAACGCTCAGTGCCGGAGCACAGATGACGCTGCCATGGGACTCGTCCTATAACGCACTTGCTTATGTGTTGTCAGGGAGTGGAACTGTTGGAGATGATGCGCACCAAATCAATCTTGGTCAACTAGCGGTGTTTGTCGATGGTGACTCAATCACGCTTCGCGCATCGGCACACGAAGCGCTTGATGTGATGTTGCTCGGTGGTCAGCCAATTCGTGAACCAGTTGCTCAGTACGGTCCATTTGTGATGAACACCAGAGACGAACTACAACAAGCTTTTGATGATTTTCAGCGCGGACTTTTCGGAACTGTTCCGGCCAACGGACTTCGTCCGTTTAGGCGGTCTTAATTTCCTTGCCGATTTCAAAAGCTAGGTAGTCGTCGGCTGTGTTCTCCCAAGTCTCAAACTGGATGACGCCCATCTCTTCGAAGCGGTGACGTAGCCACTTGTCGTTACGGTCAAGTAGGCCTAGCTTCTTGCAGTTTGGAACGATCTTGGCAAACAACATCTGTTGGAACATGATGCGTGTTGGATCACCCATAAGGAATGGGAGAATTTCACGAGGCTTGAGACCCATTCGCTCCCATACTTCTTGCTGCAAGAAGCGGTCGCGCATGCGCACGCTCGCTTCGTAGGCAAACTCTTGGCGCTCTTTGATTTCGGAGTCAGACATCTGCGCGTACACCTCTTGCAGGCTGATCACTCCGAAAGCTACATGTCGTGCTTCGTCGCTCATGACCATGCGGAGGATCTGCTTGAGTAGTGGCTCGGTGGTGAGTTGGTGCATAAATCCAAACGCTGCAAGCGCTAGACCCTCAACCATGATCTGCATACCCAGATAGGTCATGTCCCAGCGGCCATCGTTAATGATGTCGTCGAGCAGCATGCGCAGATGGATATTGATTGGATACTCACCACCGAGTTTCTCGTTGAGATATTTTGCAAACACTTCTACGTGTCGCGCTTCGTCCATGACCTGGGTGGCCGAATACAACTTGGCATCGTGCCAAGGGACGGTCTGTGTGATTTTTGCTGTGCAAATGAGCGCACCTTGCTCGCCATGCAAAAACTGGGACAGCGTCCAGTTGCGTCCCTCGATACCAAAATTGAGCCATTCTTTGTCGCCCCACTTGGCAATCGGGGTATCGGCATAGCGGGAAGGATCGAGACCAGCGCCCGTGATGGCTTGGTCTGCTGTGATTGTTCCTTCAATGTCAACCGATTGTTTCCAGTCGAAATCTGTTTCCGCGTTCCACTGTCCGGTCTTGGCCTTTTCGTATAACTTGCGAAGTTGTGGGCGACGTGTCTCGTAGTCCCACGTAAAGATCGTTGGTGCATTATCGGTTACGTAGTGCAGCGAACCATCTTCGTCGTGATTACTCATCGCCAAAATTGCTTCGATGTCATCTAACTCTTGTCTGCCAATGAGTTTTTCATTCTTTGTGTTGTCGGTGACACTCATGTTCGTGTTTCCTCCACTCGCTCGGGGTATGTACTTGAAGATACACCTGCAAAATTATTTAAGACGAGTTCGTCAACTTGAAACGCTCGCAAAAACTTTTCTACACGAGAATTTGTTAGTCATGACAAACATGACAATCATCAACGTTGATCAGCATGCAGTGCGTAAGGTTTGCTTAACTGCCTTGCTCGCGATTCGTTGAGTTAAAAGTTGTACGATAAAAAAAGATGAAGAACAAAAGTTACGTAGACGTTTTGATCGTTGGGGCTGGAATTTCCGGAATCGGATCTGCAGTTCACTTATGTAATCAATTGCCTACAAAAAGTTTTGTTGTCCTTGAGGCGTTCAAAACTTTTGGCGGAACGTGGCATATGCACACGTATCCAGGCATCCGATCCGATAGCGATTTGTACACATTTGGATATCGATTTAAGCCATGGACTGGCGCACCGATTGCTACAGCGGCCCAAATTATGAAATACATGGGCGAAGTTATTGATGAACACGGCTTGGCCAAACACATTCGTTATCAGCACAAAATCACCGGTGCAAGTTGGTCGAGCGCGGATAATTTGTGGACAGTTGATGTGTTGCGCACCGACACAAACGAAAAAGTGCAGTACACCACTAACTTTTTGTGGATGGGGCAGGGCTATTACAAACACTCACAGGGTTACACCCCAGAGTGGCCAGGAATGGACAAGTACAAAGGTCGCATTGTGCATCCTCAAACGTGGTCAAACGACATTGACTACAAAGACAAGAACGTATTAGTAATTGGCTCTGGAGCAACTACAGCGACGATCGTTCCGGCAATGGCCGCAGATTGCAAACACATCACGGTGTTGCAGCGGTCACCGACATATTTTTGGACTGGAAGAAACGCCAATGATCTTGCTGACACTCTGCGTCAGCTCGAGATAAATGAGGAATGGATTCACGAGATCGTAAGGCGCAAAGTGCTGTTTGACCAACAAGCCGTCACGAAACTTGCATCCGAGGAACCAGAGTTCTTGAAGAAAACGTTGATAGATAATGTGCGTTCTCTTTTGGACCCCGACTATGACGTCGACAAGCATTTCACGCCGAAGTACCGGCCATGGCAGCAACGCCTTGCTTTTGTTCCAGATGGCGACTTATTCGCAGGAATCAAATCTGGCAAAGCCTCGATGGTGACTGATGAAATCGAATCATTTACCGAAAATGGAGTACTGCTCAAGTCCGGCGAGGAGATCGGTGCTGACTTGATCATCACTGCAACAGGTTTCAATCTCAGTGTGCTTGGCGAAATTCCGTTTGTTGTTGATGGCAAAGCTGTTGATTTTGCGCAGACGGTGACATATAGAGGAATGATGTTTACGGGTGTGCCAAACATGGCGTGGGTGTTTGGTTATTTCAGAGCAAGTTGGACGCTACGAGTCGACCTGATGGGGGATTTCATTTGTCGATTGTTGCAACACATGGATGAGACGCATTCTCATAAAGTCACTCCGCAGTTGCGACCGCAAGATGCCGAAATGCCCATTGGTTCGTGGATGGACCCAGAGAACTTCAACCCCAATTATTTAATGCGTAGTCAACATTTGATGCCAAAGCGGGGCAATGTTTCGGAGTGGCAACATAATCAGGACTACTGGGTAGAACGCGAGATCTTGCCGACGGCGAGTCTCGTGGACGGTTGCCTCACTTACTCATAGAAATGCAGGGTGAGTCAATACACTCAAATACGTGTCTGGGCCCTTGCAACTTGAGTTTGTAACGTCGGCCGTCAATATTCGTGATCTTCCGGAGTCGCCAAGAGAAGTTGCGGTTGTTGGTAGGTCAAACGTGGGTAAGTCGTCACTGATCAACGCGCTTGCCAATCGCAAACAACTTGCGCGGGTTTCTAATACTCCCGGCCGTACACAGTTAATCAACTTGTTCGAGACGCCAGATGGCGGAACTGTTGTGGACTTACCGGGTTACGGATATGCCGCAGCACCAGGAAATGTGCGCAAGAAGTGGCAGAGCATGATCACGAATTACCTGCTCGACCGTGAATCACTTGTGATGGTCTTTGCATTGGTGGATGGTGTGATCGGGCCTACCGAACTCGATCAACAAGTGTTAGGCGAACTTGAAGAAAATGGAATTCCATTTACTGTTGTGGCTACCAAGCTCGACAAAGTAAAACCATCGCAGCTCGAGACGCGCAAGCGCGATCTTGCTCGCGGTTGTGGCCTTGCTCAAGATGACATTGTTTGGGTGAGTGCAACAACTGGCATTGGCATTGTTAAGTTGCGCGCGTCGGTCGGCAATTATCTAAACGTAAAAAATGCAAACAAAAAACGCTAATTAAAAGTTCTAGTGAGTTATCGCGCGTAGGTAACGCCACCGTCAACAACGACAGTTGATCCAACCACGTAGTCGCCGGCGCGAGATGCCAAATAAATCGCTGCACCAGCCATGTCTTCTGGTGTGCCAATGCGGCCGGATGGAATTGCGGCTGCGATTGCATCACCGTGGTCGCGTGCAACCTTGTTCATGTCGGAAGCGAAGGCGCCAGGTGCAATTGCAGTGACACCAATGCCGTCTTTAATGAGACGCAACGCCATGCGTTTTGTCATATGAATGAGACCAGCCTTGCTACCGGCATATGGGTATGTCTCTTCCAAGTTGGTCGAGATGCCGTCGATGGATGCGATGTTGATGACCTTTGCAAGGTGACCATTCTTTGCGGCGGCGGCACGTAATTGAGGTGCGAGTGCTTGGGTGAGAAAGAACGGTGTCTTTAAGTTGAGGTCAACTGTCTTATCCCATCCGCTTTCTGGAAACTCGTCGAAGGCCGCGCCCCACGCAGCGCCAGCGTTGTTGACAAGAATGTCAAGAGTCTCTTCGCGTTTCGCAATTTCTGCAGCGAGTGTTTCAATGCCAGCTTGGGTCGAAATGTCTCCCGGGATCGAGATGCATTCGCCATACATGCTCAGGTTCTTTGCTGCTGCATCGCACTGGGCAGCTTTGCGAGCAGTGATATAGACGCGCGAACAACCGTGCTCCAAAAATCCTTGGACGATCATTGCTCCGATGCCACGAGATCCACCAGTTACGAGTGCTACACGACCATTGAGTGAGAAGATATCTTTCATCCGAGCCACTGTAGATCGTGAGTAGTACTGTCAACGGGTGCGCAAAAACCCGATGGTGGCTATTTTCCTAACAATTTTTGTTGACATGCTCGGATTCGGAATCTTGATTCCAGTATTCCCACTGTTGATCAGCCCTGGATCACCATTTCGTGTAACCCCCGAAGCCTGGTCGTTTACCCAGGGCTTGATCATGCTTGGCTGGCTGCAAGCAATATTTCCGTTTTGCATTTTTATCGCTGCGCCAATTCTTGGGCAGTTGTCGGATCGACATGGGCGTAAGCCAGTCCTCGCTTTTTCAATTTTCGGTACCGCTATTGGCTACGCATTGTTTGCGATCGGTATCAGCACCGCAAATATTCCACTGTTGTTTGCTGCGCGCGCACTTGATGGTGTTACTGGCGGAAACTTGGCAGTTGCGCAAGCGGCAATTGGCGACGTGAGTACGCACGAGAACAGAGCAAAGAACTTTGGCATGCTCGGTGCCGCATTCGGACTCGGGTTCATCATCGGCCCGTATCTTGGCGGACGTCTCAGCACCCCAGACACAAGTTTTTATGGTCTGTTTCACACTCCAGGTTGGTTTGGTGCCACCACGCCATTTTGGTTTGCGGCAATCTTGTCGCTCGCTAACTGCGCAAGCATCATGACGATGTTCCCCGAAACCTTGAAAGAAAAGTTCCATGGTGGCCGGATCAAAGT